>JAFQUP010000164.1 GCA_017408405.1 Thermoguttaceae bacterium | reverse complement strand
GCTGTTTTTCGTGCCGGTAAAGGTCAGGACCGTATCGTCCCCTTCCAGCGTCATGGAACCAGAGGCGACCTGAACGGCAGCTCCATTGGCTTCAGAGACGATATTGTCGCGAAAAACTGCCGTTCCGGACAGCGTCATGCCAGTGGCTGCACGCAGAGCGGCGGACTGATTTCCGAGTGCACCTTCGATGGTGACGTTTTCCATACGGAAAGTCGAAGGCGTCTGATCGTTTCGGTAAAAAACGCCTCCGCCGTCATTCAGTTTGCCGCAATCTTTGAAGTAGAGGTCTTTCAGAATGTACGTGCCGTGTGCGTAATCGCAAAAACGGTAGTTTCCGCCGGTTTTGATCATGACCTGCGTACCGGGCGTACCGGACTGGATGGTGAAAGTTCCGCCCTGACCGACACTGTTTCCGCTGAACTGCGCATCCGTCGTAACTTCGGAAGCGTAGATCGTCAGGATCCCGCCGTTTTCCATAGCACGTCCCGCGGAAGTGAGGACCGTGGAATCGTAAGCCGTTTCCGTTCCGTCCGCTTTCGTCCAGGTAAACGACTGCGCCGAAAGGGTATGACAGGAACCAAGAAACGAGGAACCGAGTAAAAAATAAATTAATTTTTTAGGAAGGAAAACTCTACGTTCGGAAAACATTGGATACTCTCCTGCTTTTTTTATTTTTTGGAATCTGCGGGAATAAAATTTTAAATGCGCTCTTTTTTCCCACTTGAACCCATTTTTCAGAAAACTCTTTAAAATATTTTAACTCCAATTTTTGAAAAGTCAAGAAAATAACGAAAAAAAATTTTTTACGCTCATTTCCGCCTCTCCTTTAAAAAATATTCCGCTTCCCGACAAAAATACGAAAAGCGGAGTATTCTTCATCCTTAATCTTCATGTTCAAGTCTGAACTTTCGAACAATGAAAGTCGAGAAATCATCATAGAGAGAATAAAGAACCGGCACAAGGAACAGCGTGAGTACCGTAGCGCCAGCGGTTCCTACGGACATGGTGAACGCCATCGGAATGATCATATGTGCCTGAAAGGAAGTCTCAAAACAGATCGGCATGAGTCCTCCAACTGTCGTGACGGTCGTGAGAAAAATTGGTCTGAAACGTCTTTGGGCCGCCTCAAGACACGCCTGACGCACCGCCATCTTTTTCTCTCGAACATTAGAGTTAATAAAATCTACCATGACAATGGAATCGTTCACGACGATTCCCGCGAGCGCGATAAGTCCAAAAGCGGAAAAGAACGTCATCTGCATTTGAAAAAGAGCATGCCCCAAAACCACGATCACGACAGCGAAAGGTATGATCGATAGGATAATAAACGGCTGAGTATACGAACCGAACTGCATGGTGAGAAGAATAAACATCAAAATCATGGCAACCGCGAAACCGGTTTTCATGGAATCAAATGATTCCTGTTCCTGCTCACGCTGCCCTTCCCACCGAATATTGATGTGCGGAAACTCTTCCTTCAGCAAAGTAAAAAAAGCAGGAATCGCTTTTCCATTCTCGTCCAATTCCTGAATACTTCCCTGAAGCACGCCAATCACGCGGTTCGGCTGAACTTTCGCATAATCCGCGTCCGCCGTAACCGTAATGCTTCTCTGCTGATCAATTCGGTTAATTGTCGAATATCCGCGTCGAATTTCCACATCAGCCAACTCTCCAACCGGGCGTTCCACATCATTAATCCGGACCCTTAACTCGTCAAAGCTCGCGAGTGAACGGCGATCTTCCTCCGGATAGCGCACCATGAGTTTCACTTCATGCCTTCCCCGCTGAAGCCGCATGACTTCCGCCCCATAGTAGGCATTTCGCAGAACATCCGCGACATCCGCCTGACGCACTCCCTGTGTCGCCGCGAAATCCTTGACTTTTGGACGAAACTCCCACTTTCCGGGCAAATTATCGTCATGAATATCGTACAAACCGTCAAAAGACGCGAGTTTCGCTTTACATTTCTCAACAGCCGCCTCCAGTTCATCCGCGTGTTCAGCCGGCGCGATGACATTAAACTCAATCGCGCTTCCCCCCGGTCCGGCAAAAGCGGAATCGAACGTGAGCACGAGCGCCCCCGGAATCGTTCCCGTCTCTTTCCTCCAGCGGTCAATAATCTCAAAACTCTGAATACTCCGTTTCTCCGCATCTACCAGCTGGATCTCCACACTCGCCATATGGCTTGAATCACCGCCGGTCATTCCACCGCCGTGCCCTCGTCCCGCCATATTGGATCCAATCGTTCGAATGGAATGAACAGAAACCTGCTCACCGGTTTCCTCTAAAATCCGCTGCGCGACGCGCCAGTAAGACTCCTCAATGACACCCGCCCAATGCGCGGTAAGTGACTCCGGCGTTCCGTTTGGAAACTGCACATTGCACACGATTGAGGTTCCATCAATTTTCGGGAAAAAGACAAACTGGACAATTCCCCCAAGAAAAAGTCCTACGGCAAGAATCATTACGGAAAAACAGGCGGAAATAAAGATCATACGGTACTTCATGGCGCAGCGTAATGCCGGAATATAAACGGAAAGAACAAACCATTCCATTATTCCGGAAGCGAATTTCGCCCCGAGCTGAAAAAGCGAAACAATCCAGTAAAAAATGAAAAAGACATTTCTCAAAACCCTAAACAGGAGATTATCGCGGTGTGAGAGGTGAGCCGGAAGAATCGTCGAGGCTTCCAGAAGTGAAACAAGAAGCATTCCGATCATGACGACCGGCAGGACGAACATAATTTTTCCCATCGTTCCCATCACAAACAAAAGCGGCGCAAAGGCAATGACAGTCGTCATGACAGAGGCCCAAACACTTGGGAAAACCTCGTGAATTCCATCAATCGCCGCTTCTCGGGCAGATTTTCCCATTTGACGGTGGGTAAAAACATTTTCGCCAATGACGATGGCATCATCCACGACGATTCCCAACCCCATAATTAGCGCAAAAGAAGAAATCATGTTCAGAGTCTGGCCCATGAACATCAAAATCGCGCACGTAACCAAAAGCGCGAAAGGTATTCCCAGTGAAACCCAGACAGCCAGGCGCATATCCAGAAAGAGCGTAAGGCAGACGATAACAATCAAAAGCCCCTGAACCCCATTTTCTCCAAGCATCGCGAGCCGCTCGCGCACTTCCGTGGAACGGTCTCCCCAAGTAAGCAGTTCATACCCCTGAGGGACCTTGGCCTGCGCGACATAAGCATGAATCGTATCGATCATGGCAAAAAGATCTTCTTCCGGATTCCTCTGAATATTTAACGCCAAAAATGGACGATCCGGACGATAACGGATTTTTTTATCATTGGCGATACGGTCCTTTCCCGTCTCGCTTACGTAATCAGGCATAGCCGACGGCGACATTTTTTCAGTTTCCAAAACAGAATCTTCCGCGGTTCGCTTTACGTCCGAAACTTCATTCGGAATGACGGTCCGAATCGAAATACTGCTGGCGGTATCCACGAACTCATCTCGAACGTTTCCCAAATCTCCAACGGTTAAAACGGCTCCTTCCTCAATTCCAATAAGCGGAAGTTTAGCGATCCCCTCCCCCCAGTCCTGCTTCGTGTCGCTTCGAAGCAGAATCTCCTGAGACCTTCCCCGAATAGTCCCTCCTGCCTGCTGGTGATTCTCACGCGCGATGATCTGCGCCACATCCTGAAGTGTCAAACCGTAACTTCGGAGAGTATTCTCATCAAATTCAACATCAATCTGGTAGTCCTTGCTCCCAACGATATCTACCCTTGAAATATCCGGAAGCTGGAGAATCTCGTTCCGAATTTTTTCAGCCACATCACGAAGTTTAAGCTGGGCCTCAACACTCCAATCCGGCGGACCGAGAATCCCAACGCGAATAATGGTTTCCTCAATCTGAAGCAAACGGACATCCGGACGCTCACAGAGTTCAGGGAATGTCGAAATTCGGCCAACCGCGCTGTCCACTTCGTTCAGAACACGGTTTTTATCGTCCACATTGGACTCAAGCTCGATACTGACAGAACCAACGTTTTCCGACGCGGCGGATGTCACTTTCTTGATTCCGACAATATCACGAACTTCCTCTTCAATCTTCTGGCAAATCGCCTCCTCCACCTCTTCCGGAGTCGCCCCAGGATAAACGACCGAAACCGAAATCAGGTCAATATCAAAATTCGGAAACGTTTCGCGATTCAGACTGGTCAGTCCCCAATAGCCAATCAGCATCCCGGCAATCATGATCAGATTCATCGCCGGGACATTGGAAACCGCCCATTGAAAAACAGTTCTCACGGCATTTCCTCCTTTCCAGGAGCTTTTCCGGGTTCTTTTGAATTTTCAGCAGAAGAGCCCGCTTCCAAAACTTTTTCTGATTCAGGAGCTGCCTCGATTCCTGAAATCAATTTTGAATCAGAAGCAGATACCTTTTTTTCCGTTACTTCCCGATCTTGACTCAAATCCAGTTTCACTGTCCCATTTTCTTCTTTCAAGTCCGTATCTTTAATATTCACGAAGGTTCCCTCAACAGGCGACGCGAGCGGTGAAACGATTACCTGGTCTCCCGGCTCAAGAATTCCCCGTTTCGCGTAAACGAGTACTCTCCCTGTCTTCGTATCAAAATGAGCGGTCATGATATTCGAGGCACGAACGAGAATATCGCGTCCTTCTTCATTTTTCCCAATTTTCCAGACCGTTCCGCCGGGTAACAGAGCCATTTCAGAAAGATTCAGCAATCTTCGCGCCGGTTGCGCGTGAATCTCCACGGTCACGAACATTCCGGGCATCAAGGTGGGAGAAACCGACTTCTGGAGTTTTCGCCCATCCGCCGTAAAGGCCTCGACATCAAGCGGATCATCCACCACGACCCGGCAAGGCATCATTCGCGTTCGGGAATCAAGTCCTGGGCCGTCAAGGTAGGTCAACGTTCCGCGCCATTGGTAAATCACCCCGTTCAATTCATAATGAAGTACGACTGGCGTATCATCAAATTGGTAGAAATGACGAAGAACCGCTGAATCACTCTCTTCCTCCGGCATTCCCGATTCGGTAACTTCATTCGCGGTTTCATTCGAAATTTTTTCCCGCGTCACACGAGTAACCTGCTCCGTATTTTGATTCGGTAACGGATTTTGAGCATCTTCATCATTGCGATTCTCACTCCAAAGCCATTCCACCTGCTTCATGTACAGACTGCACTGAACTTCAAGACGTGAAGTATCGTGAATCGTAACAAGCGATTCTCCCCGCTGAATAAACTTGTCCTGTTCCACGTCAAGTCCAACGACCAATCCGGTCAGAGGCGCGTAAACTGTGCACCGTTCAAGATTCAGCTCGGCTTTTCCTACCTCAACTTTAGCTAAATCCCTATTGGCAATCAAACGTTCTTCCTGCGCTTCAAGCGTTCGGCTCTCGTTAGTAAGAGTAACGACAGTCTCTTTCCTGGTGAGCAGATTCAGCATGGCGGTTTCCATCTCAGATTGAGAAACCGCGCCTTTCTGGTAAAGTGTCCGGCAACGTTCCGTCTCCTGCTTTTGAGTATCAAATTGTTCTTGGGTAATTTTCAGGCGCTCCTGATTATTCTCAACCGCGACCTTCCATTCCTCAATCTCGCGTTCTGCCTTAATCAGACTCTGCTTCGCTTCCTCAAACGCGTATTGGTAGTCACGTCTGTCCACTTCCGCTAAAATATCCCCCTTTTGAACATAGCGGCCGATTCGACAATTCTGTGCGAGAAAGGTAATGTTTCCTGCGACTTCAGAGGTTACCGCGACTTTCCGAAAAGGAATGACGACTCCATCAACCTGAAACGTCACTCCGTTCATCTCCTGGCGCGCGATCTCCGTCTCTACCGTTGGAATTATTTCAGAAACATTCTGGACGCTGCGTGGGGATTTCCCAAAACCAATGAAAAATGTCACAGCTAAAGCAGCTGCCAAAATGAACGCTGAAATTAAAATATGAATTCCTAAAATTCCCCAGGAACGGGTTGCCTCCTTGAGAAAAACGTTTTCATCCGCCATCTTACGCCTCATTAAATTTTTGCGCTTGCTTTTTTCTGTCATGAAAAGCAAACACATGAAAATCAAGACTCATTCCTATTACCCAAAAACAAAAATATTTTAGCCAAATCCCCATTTTTGTCAATATGCTTTGAACATAATTACTTAATATTTTATTAATTATCAAATCTTATTTATTTCTTTCGACAACTATTAACATATCCGCTGTTTTTTTACTTTTTATCTTTAATCTACACTTTTTTTCTTCAAACATAAAATAAATTTGAGGAACGACTCATCCATTTTCTCAAATTCAGTTCAAGCGAAGTCATTTTGAGAAACTCGAGAGATTTCCTGGAGAAATCGACATGTTATCCAAACCACGCGATTCATGAGAATTTTCCAGTTTTATCCTTTCATATTTTTACTTCAATTTAAAAGGAACAAGCGATGAAAACCTTTCATTTTTTTTCTATCTCCATACTTTTGCTTTCCGCGAGCTTCGGGATGTCTTCTCCGGTCTATTCTGAAGAAAAACTCGTTGGAACCACCATCGTTTCTGTTGGTGAAATTTCTTCTCCAAGGAAATACCCGGCAGTCATTTCCGCCGTTCAAACGTCAACACTTTCATTTATCGTCGGCGGTCCTCTCATTGAAATACGTACCAGTGCCGGAGATTCCGTCCGAAAAGGAGATCTGATCATGCGTATTGATCCACGAGATTTTCAGCATGACGTGGATTCCGCCCAAGCAAAAGTAGACGCGGCCCAAGCACAGCTTGATCTCATGAAAGCCGGAGCCCGCGCGGAAGATATTGAAATCCTTGAAGCCAAAATCGAATCCGCCCGCGCGCAGCAAAATTACGCGCAGGGAGAATATCAACGAGCGGTTCCCCTCCTCTCTAAAAAAGCGATCACCAGCAGCGAATTGGATTTGATGAAAAGCAATCTCCGTACCGCGGATGCCCAAATTCGTTCATTGGAGCAGGAATTGATTAAAGCGAAAGCAGGGGAAAGAAAGGAAGAAATTGCCGTTAAAGAAGCAGAAATCGTGGATTTGAAAGTCGCGCTTGAAGTCGCGCGCTCTGCCCTGAATGACACGTATCTTCGTGCTCCTTTTGACGGAATCGTTGCCGTCCAAAATGTAAATAATTTTGAAATCGTTCATCCGGGAGATCCCGTTGTCACTATCATGGACATCTCAAAATTAAATGTCAATATCTGGATTCCTGAACACGATATTTTATCAAGCCGACATTCGAAAATTAAAGGAGAAGTCACGTTTCCTTCCCTCGGAAATCGCCTTTTTTCCGCTCGGCTGAAGGAAGGTGAAGCTCAGGCAAATCCTCAAACCAGAGCATGGAAAGTCGTCTTTGAGATGGAACGCCCCAAAGATGTCGTTCTTCTGCCGGGGATGACCGCGATGCTTACCCTGCGAAATCTCGAAAACGCCGACATTCAGCCCATTAAAACCATTCTCATTCCTGTTGCCGCACTTTGTGCTGACTCTTCTGGCCAATTCGTTTGGATTGTCGATCAAAATTTACGTGCGGTAAAAAGAAATGTCCAGACAGGAAAATTAGCCTCTTCGCAAAAGATTGAGATACTTAACGGACTGCGTCCTGGTGAAAAAATCGTTACTGCCGGTTCTCAATTCGTTCAAGCGGGGGATACCCTCAAGGAAATTTAAACGCGGCTTTGAAATCAACTCTTTTCACCGCGCGAAATTCGCATCACCTTGGAAATCCTCCTGAATAAATAAATTTCTCTATCGTTTTATTAAATGAGAAGTTGCCCTCCATCCCAATGAATCTCCGCCCACAAATAACGATTTTTCCGATTTTGACCTTTTTCACTTTAAACAGACGTAAATTTGACCGATAGATTAAAAAAGTTATTTTATGCCCGTATTTTTTTCATGAGATCAAATTAAACAATGAATTGGACAAAGTGCCTGAAAACATACGCCATTCTCACGGGAATCGTGTGCTTCTCGCTTAAACCGTGGAATCTGCCTGAAATCCGCGCAGACATTCCGCGTCCAATTACCGCATTGAAAAATCATGTTTACGGCAAAGAAACACAGACTCCGGAAAAGCAGCTCCTTGAGCAAAATTGGAATATTATTTGTTGGCATGACCCGGAACTTCTTATTGAAGAACTTGAAAAAAGCAATCAATATTCAGAATTGAATCAGTGGAGCATAAGCGTCGCTCGGCTCATTCGTGAATTACGCCATACTTTTCCCGCGACGGAAACTCCGCGTACCGCGCCCCGTTTAATTGGTGAAGGAAAGATACTGCGAACCATTACGGGACGTGAAGAAAATTTTGTTTCGCTCTCTGAATGGGATTTTCAGGATCAACTCATTCTCACACAGCGGCAAAATATTCTTCTTCAGCTTACCCGAAAAGCGCATGAAGCCCGAACTTTGCAAAAATCATTAATTCAGTCGCCGGCTCAAACACAGTTAATCCGAACCAATTACGCGCTTCAGCGACGGATTATTCTCTGGAATTACTGCGACCTGATTTCAAAACTCCAAGCTCCCGGAAATCTTCTTCACATTTCTGAAGAAGAATGGCTTCTTACCATTAATAAAGTAGAAAATTTGGTAGATTCCCATCCGTATCGCTCGACCTGGACTTCCTATTTACGTCTCGATATTCTCAAGCGTTTTTTGGAACTTTCACCGGAAATGAGCCGAAAAATTGCCTGGCAGATTCACGAACGTCTCCATTCCAGCCAGCTGGAAAACTCCCAACAGCAGTTTCTTGCGCAGGAACCGTTTCAGGAATTGGACCATCTTCTCCAACATTTCGGGGCAGTACGAACAGCGTATGATCAGCTCATGTGCGATGTCGAATCATATGAATCGGCAATGGACCCATCCGCTGGAAATCGAATTGTGATGGAAAGCAGACGTCTGGAAAGAGAACAGAAACTCCTTTCTGAACTCTCCGGACAGAAAAATCAATGGGAAAAACTCGACGTAACGGATTCCAGAAATTCTCTGAATCTCGTTTATCGAAACGCCAACTTTCGACTTTGCGTTTCTGAAACCTTTTTAAATTCCAGTCTTCCCCAGCCGGAAGATGAACAACGAACGATTCAGGAAAATATCCTTAACCGGCAGGTTTACGGTCACGGCGTAAGTCAATCCGCTTTAAGTCTTCGCATGATTCCGGATGAAGAACAGTTTCGTGTCGGTTGTCTAGTGGAAGGCAAAATGCATTCTTCAACCTATTCACCGGATGTCGTCACGGTCTATAATCAGTCGGCCGCCAATTATTCCGCCTTCAAGGAAATCCGTTTTTCCGCGGAGGGGCTTGATGTTCAGCCGGCAGTAGCCCGTGTGGAAAACCAGACGCAGCTTCGCAATCTGAAAACGCCGCTGGATCCTATTCCGCTCATTGGTTTTTTCGCGAATGGAGTCGCTCGAAACCAAGCGCAGTCAAAGCAGGAAGAAGCGAATCGGCTCGCGGAAAACAAAATCAGAAATGAAGTTTGTTCTCGACTCGATACTGAAGTCGACTCGAAACTTGAAAAATTTAATCACACTATTGAAAATCGCGTTTTATCGCCGCTTTCAAGACTGGAACTGGAATTGGAACAGATTGACGCGAAAACGACGACAGAAAATGCCGCAATCCGTTTCCGGGTGGGTAGTGAACTTCACCCCGGTGCCTTTACGCCGCGGCCTGTTCCACCGAAAAATAGTCAAATCAATTTCCAAATCCATGAATCTGCTATCAATAATTTCCTTCAGCAATTCAAATTTGAAGGAAGAACTTTTACTCCCGATACCCTGAAAGAGCATATTCTGGCACGGCTTCCAAACGCGAAATTTGCCGAAAGATCCGAGCCTCCGGAAGAGGAACTTTTTATCACATTCGCAAACTCAAACGCAGTAATTGTTCGTATTCACGACGGAAAATTCGTAATCAGAGTCGCGGTTAAAGAATTGCGGGCAGGAAAGAAAATTTGGAAAAACTTCCACGTTGAAGCTCCATATGTCGTTCATTCCGGAGAAAAAAATGTTTTCATTCAAAGGGAAGGACCAATCCACCTTAAAGGAAGAATTCCAATCGGACAGCAGGTTATCGTACGCGGTATTTTCAGTAAAGTTTTCCAAAAAACGGAAGAGAAGAATATTTTACCAGAAAAATTCCTGCGGAATCCGCGTTTCGCGAATCTTGTCCTGAATCAAATGGTAATCCAGGATGGGTGGCTCGGAATTTCATTTGCTCCTAACGAACTCCTTGCCGTGAATTCCACGCAGAAATCTTTTTAGAGAATGTTCTTGCCCTGAATATCATTCAATAAAAAAAGTCCGGAAAATTCCCGGACTTTTTTAATGATTTTAATTGGATTCAAGGGCTTCTTTCAAAAATCTTCCTGTCACGGATTCAGGACAGGCACAAATCTCTTCCGGTGTGCCCTGCGCGACGATCCGACCGCCAAGGTCTGCCGCGCCAGGACCAAGATCAATAATATGGTCCGCGGATTTCATCATCTGAATATTATGCTCAACCACAATCAGGGAATGTCCAATTGAAATCAATGCGTTAAAGCAATCCTGAAGCTGAACAATATCCGAAAAATGCAGTCCTGTCGTCGGTTCATCCAGAATAAAAAGACAGCGTTCTTTTCGTGCCGTACTCATGAACGACGCCAGCTTCAAACGCTGCGCCTCTCCTCCAGACAGAGTATTAGCCGGTTGGCCAAGCCGAATGTAGTCCAAACCAACTTCCTTAAGATGTTTCAGTTTATTCTGAATCCCGCGAGAGCCTCGGAAAAAGGTGAATGCTTCCGCGACGGTCATCTCCAATACTTCCGCGATATTTCGATTTCGGTAAGTAATATCCAAAATCTCTTTTCGGTAACGAGTGCCCCGGCACTGACTGCACCGCATATAGACATCAGCCAAAAACTGCATATCAATCGCGATGTACCCGTCTCCGCCGCATAGCGGACAACGACCTTCTTCCGCGTTAAAACTAAAATGACCTGCTGAAAAATTCCGCTTTTTTGCCTCTTTCGTATCCGCGAAAAGTGCCCGAATCTCATCGAACGCTTTCAGATATGTCACGGGATTACTTCTCGGAGAACGCCCAATAGGAGATTGATCCACGAGAATTACGTCATCAATCTGCCCTGCTCCAAGCAGCTCACGATACGGAAGAGGTTTCGCGTTGGAATCCCGGCGTAACCGCTGACAAAGTGCCGGATAAAGTGTTTTCTCTACCAGCGTACTTTTTCCGCTGCCGCTCACTCCTGAAATAACGCACAGGCAGCCAAGCGGAAAATCAACATCAATCTCCTGAAGATTGTTGCCCCCGGCTCCAATAAGATGAATCCAGCCTGAATCCGTTTTTCGACGAATCGTCGAAACGTGTCCGCGTTCCCCGCTGAGATACTGTCCGGTAAGCGACGATTCCGATTTCATCATCTCCTCCGGGGTTCCCTGAAAAACGATCCTTCCGCCGCGTTCACCCGCGTACTGCCCTACTTCAATTACCTGGTCCGCAGCACGAATAATCGCTTCATCATGTTCCACGACAACCACTGAATTATCCCGGTCGCGCAATGTCTGAATCGCCTTCAGAAGCTGAAGCGAATTTACCGGATGAAGGCCAATGGACGGTTCATCCAGAACGTAAAGCATATTCACCAAGGTTGCTCCAAGGGCCGCTGCCAGTGAAACTCGCCGAGCCTCACCGCCTGAAAGAGAACGAAGCGTGCGGTCAAGCGTAAGGTACCCTAACCCCGTCGTTTCCAGAAATTCCAATCGGGAAAGAACCTGGCGCAGTATCGGCAAACCAACCTGACGCTCCCAGTCGGAAAATTGCGGAATCAGGCCTTCAAGAAAAACACGAAGGTCGCATACCTTCATCTCACAAAGTTCCGCGATGTTTCTGCCTTCAAAGGAATCAGCAACCGCGGATTGCCTGATTTCAGATTCCTTGCCATGACCGGAACAATCGGAACCATGAGCATGACACTCCCGAGAGCTTGCGGAATTGCCTGCGGCTAACCCCTTGAAAGATGAACTCTCTTTCTTTTCATCACGAGCAAAAACCTTTCCGGAAATTCGGTCATGAGAAGGCCTTCCAATCATCGTGGCCAGCGCAAGCGGTTTAAGCCGTTTCCCGCCGCAGGCCGGACACGGACGGTAACTCCGCCAGCGACTCAAAAATACCCGAATCGGCATTTTGTACTTGCGACGTTCAAGCCACGCGAAAAAACTTTTGATACCGCCAAATTCCGTACCCGGTATCCCGTTCAGAAGCAGTTCCTTCGCGTTTTCATCCAGTTCGCAATATGGAATATCTGTCGGAAGACCATGTTCTGGCCCTATTTCAAGAACCTTTTCCAATTCATAGCGATAAGCCTGAGAATTCCACGGAGCAACCGCGCCATCCGCTATCGTTCGGCGTTTATCCGGAATCACCAGGTCCATATCAAGATCAATCGTATTTCCAAAACCCTCGCAGACAGGACAAGCCCCAAGCGGACTGTTAAAACTGAAAAGACGCGGTTCCGGAAGCGCGTAATCGACATGGCAGTATTCACACGAAAGTTTCATACTGTACCGACGAATTCCCCAACTTATTCCATCAACCTCAAAAGTATCCCAAGCGTCTGAGGAATCCAAAGTCCCAAGCTCATCCGCCGAGATTCCGATCAGTAAAGTACATTTTCCTTCACCTCGGGCAAATGCCGCTTCAAGTGACTCACGAATTCTATTTTCAGGCATCCCGGCTGCCAGTCTGTCCACGACACCATAGAGCGTTTCGGACTTCAACGCGGATTCAACCTCCGCTTCATCCGGAATTTCCCGCGAAAGATCTACCGTACGATTGCCAACGATAACGCGAATAAATCCTTCATCGCGTAAATTCCGAAAATACTCATCCCAACTTTCTGAATGTTTCTCCGCAAGTTTCCAAAGTACCAGAAATCGGGTCCGAAGCGGAAGAAGAGTCAAAAACCTGAAAACAGTTTCTGAAGTATCCCGATGAACCTCACGACCGCACGCCAAACAGTAGGTAACCCCAATCTGCGCGTAAAGAAGACGCAAATAATCATATGTTTCGGTGGCGGTACCAACCGTCGCGCGGCTCGATTTAGTGGAAATGCTTCCGGCTACCGCAATCGCGGGAGGAATCCCGTCTATCAGTTCCGCTTCCGGTTTCTCAAGCTGATCAAGATATTGCCGCGTATACGGCGAAAAACTCTCAATATACCGTCTTTGCCCCTCCGCGTAAAGCGTATCAAGGGCAAGCGAACTTTTGCCGCTGCCGCTCACCCCGCAAATTACGATTAGTTTCCGGTGAGGAATATCCAGGTCAATATTTTTCAAATTATGCACCGCGACACTGCGCAAAATAATTTTGCCGCCGGTTCCCATACGAAAACTCCTCGGAGATGATATGAATGAATGCGTATTGAATGAGCACTGTTCCCGAAAATCCCCCTTAAACAATTTCTCTTTCAACGGTTTTTGGGGATTTTATTCTGATATTTTATTTTTCAGATTTATTTTTATAGTCAGTAGTATAGAAACCGCTTCCCTTAAACTCGATGCCGCCGCACGGACGAATCACTCGCTGCGCCTTTTTCTTTCCGCATTTGGGACACTTCATCGTCTCCGGAGCGGAAAAAGACTGAATCTCCTCAAATTCGTGCTGGCACGAAACACACTGGTAACAGTAAATCGGCATATCCTATTCTCTAAAATTTTAATAAAAAAAACTACGAAACTGAAAACCGTGCCTTAGGAAAAATCATACCCCGCGGAATTCACGGTCATTTCCAATTCCTGATTTCAAAAACATTTCCCCAAAAAGGACCTGCGCGGAAAGAAAACACACCAACTCTCCGCCCTCCATTCCCAAGACTGCTCAAAGCGTAAAACGCGGCAGCTCAAATTTACCTTCTCCGATTCTGGATACCTTCACGGAAAATCTTCTCCGCCTTTGCAGAACGGATTGCACCGCAAAATTCGCCACATTCCCTTCAGCGTGCCGTAAATAAAACCATATTTCCGAACCGACAAAATGTAGTATTCACTGCACGTTGGATAAAATCGGCATTGAAGCCCAATCACATAATGAAGTGTGTGCTGGTAAATTCGAACCAGGAAAATCGCGAAATTACGCGGAATATGCCACACGAATTTGACTGCACCGCGAATTGTCACCTGTCTGAACACAGAATTACTCCTGAACGGGTTGGGGATTGCGGTTAATTATATCACGTTTTGATTTTTTTGCAACGGACTGGAGCAGCTTTTGGAGAGATTTTTGAAAATCCGGCATAAAATCCGAACGACGCGCTTTTCCAGGAACAATCACAAAATCCATCGGCTGAAAGTTTTCAACCGTTCTCTTCAAACCAGGTTCAACCTGACGAAAAGCTTCTCTCACCAGACGCTTCCATCGTACCCGGACAACGGATCCGCCAAATCGTTTGGATACAGAAAGTCCTATGCGGGAATTCTTTCGCCCATTCGGCATTCCGTAAACAATCAGCAACCCATCACTCCCGGAGCATTTACGCTGAAAAACCTCCTTAAATTCTGAGGTTTTCTTGATAGAAAATGTCTCTTTCACCACTTAATTCCTGAACGAATATCCAACTCATATCTCTTATCCAGCGCACGCAAAAGCTCTTCTTCTTCCGGCGTCACGCTTTTCGGAACATTTACCTGAATCTCAACATAAAGATCCCCCGCTCCGCTTTTCGCCTGAACTCCCGCTCCTTTAATTCTCAGCTTTTTCCCACTGGAAGTTCCAGCCGGGATATTCAGCGCTCCACTGCCTTTGGGCGTTGGAATCATTACTTTCGCGCCTAATACCGCTTCCGAAATCGTCACGGGCAAGGACAGCAGCAAATCATTTCCCTGACGGGTAAAACATGAATGTGGACGCACCGTAACCACCAGAAACAAATCACCTGCCGGTCCTCCATTTGGAGAAGTCTCACCCAATCCATGAAGACGCACTTTCTTTCCATCCTCAATCCCCGCTGGAATTTTGGCACTAACCGTTTTCACTCCGCCAGAACCATTTCGGATCGTAACCTCAACCTCCGTCCCAATTACCGACTCCTCAAATGAAATTGAGACTGAATGCGAAAGATCTCGTCCCTTCATGGGAGCACGATGACGTCTTCCGCCTCTTCCTCCCAGCCCGCTAAAAAAGTCTCCCGGATCAAAACCTCCCCGGCCGCCAGTACCGCTGCCGAAGAAATCATTCATATCAAATTCCCAATTTCCTCCGCCGCCCGGAAAACCGCCAAATCCGCCAGTTCCACCGCCAAATCCGCCAAATCCGCCAGTTCCGCCTTGAAATTTCTCAAATTCCGGTCCAAACTGATCGTACTGTTTCCGTTTTTGATCATCATTCAGTACTTCAAATGCCTGTTGAAGCTCCTGAAATTTGGCTTTCGCGTTTTTGTCGTCCGGATGAAGATCCGGATGATACTTTTTCGCCAATGTCCGATACGCTCTGCCGATCTCATCTTTACTCGCTGACCGGCTAACTCCGAGAATTTGGTAATAATCTGCCATAATCCGTAATTCGATAAGTACTTAAATCTCCAACGCGCCGCGCCTGATTCACACTCCGCTCTTTAGTGCGGCTTACTTTTCCCAGCCGCGTCCAAGCAATTTTCCTGGCGCAATCGGCTCTCCGACACGTACTCTGAATTCCTATTTCAAATAATGAATTTTAACGTTTCCTTTTTCGCGTCTCTTTTAAATTTTTTATTTGAAAACGACGCTGGCAAATGAAACACAGCTTTTGGTTTCTTCATCAACAGCCTGCTCGTAACTCAAAAGTTTCCCTCCGCCCGTTCGGCCAAGATGCTCGAGAAGACGAATGGCACAGTAAATCGGCGCCGCGCCGCTGATTTTGTTCTCGTTAAAGTTTTTCAAAATCTTCTGCCAGAAATCCCTGGAAGCTGTCTTCTGAACGGATTCCAAAATCTCCGTATCCTTTTCACGAATACCGTCCTGCGTGGCACCGTCAACCGGAGCCGGAGTACCGTACATTGGCCCAACATGAGCCAAATCCGCGGAGGCCATCACGAAAAAGCAGCCTTTTCCCGCTGATTCATCTTCCTGAATCAACTCAGAAAGTGTCTCAAGGAACAAACGAATTACCTCATTTTCATCTGGATATTCCACATCCCGCGCCGCCAAAAAAGGAACGAAAGTATTCACCAGAATCGGTACGATACGAATATCTCGCTTCTGGGTTTCAGCCAGATACTTAAGAAATATCGCCTGAAACTCAAGAGAATGCTCATCCCGATGAACAAAATCATCCCCTAAAAGATCAACCGACTCACGCGATTCAATGTTTTCAAGAGCCTCGTATTTTTCAGCGAAACGCTTTATCGCCCGTTTCTGAAACTCAAAATCAACCGGAAGCACTCCCAGCGGAGTATCAAAACTTTTCGAGGAAAACGCGAATTTCTCACGCATCGGATTATGAGATGTCCCCAAAAGAATAAACTTATCCGCCGCGGAATGATTCGCGATTGCGCTGAACGTCCAGCCATAAGACGCTCCGCCTCCCTCCAGTTCCGTATGAGTCGAAACCGCTCCGCAAATACTTTCCGGAAAAATACTGTCAAATTCTTTTTCAGGCTCTTCCGCCTGCGTGATTTTCCGAGGAATCTCCAGAATTCGCGCAAGCATCTTACGCAATTCCTTGCCATCTTTCGGATACGCACCGCCTGCCATGGCTGCCGGACGGTATCTTTCACGAGCATAGGCATTCATCTCATTTTTGAGGAAATTCGCGAATGACGGACTGTCAAGATAGTGCAGCTTGTCCAGATACGCGACCATCTCCTTCAAATCCGACAAACTCATCGGCTCATGCGTCTGTTCCGTGAATTCATCCATGATTTCCTTCAATGTCCGCTTGCCATCCATCATTGAAATCAAAATCGCCAGGGGTACCGGTAAAACCAGCGGCGGCGCGTACCCTTCCGGATCTTCCAGAAGAAATTTATTCGGTTCTTTTCCAGCGGCATCCTCTTTCACCATATCTTCCGGCGAAATATAGGGTGAAAGCGTCAAATTACGCATTGCGGGCCGATCCATTTTACTCTCCCTCCTTAAATTTCTTTTCATCAAAAAGTCAAACCGTTCCGCGCCTGTTACTGTCCGCAAAACGCGAATTTCACACTTAATTTCACCGGTTCTGGAATGCCTTCTCAAAGACAAAACCCAAATCCCATTTTCCTCACGCTTATTTCAGCTCACGAATCCGAATCGATTTGATTTTCGTCTCGGAACAGTAATTTGAAATGCCAAATGGCTGAGTGTACTCCACCTCAAAACGTGTCGAAAACTCATTCCCCTCGCGAGGACAATTCACTATTTTCTGGTCATCTCGCCAGCACTCAATCCGGTCTTCATAGACACGAACACGAAAAACATTCCAAACATCATTTTTTGTCTGAACCAGTTCCATCGTCTCATTTTCACTCGCGTCGTATCCATTTACGCAGGAAAGTCCAAAGACTCCGCCGCCCCAGCCGCCGTTAATGAAGGTCGAGTATCCTTTTTCGCCAATCGGAAAAGTAATTGCCGAATAAAAATCAAACCCCATCGTTCGCATGGCCTCTACTTCAACTTCGTAATTCGTCTTGAAAGGAAATGCCTGGTCAAACGCAATCCCGGAAACCATCGCACCCATCTGAATCGTCATGATTCCGTCTTCAACAGTCACTTCACCTTCCCCGCCAAACGGAGGTATCTTCCAGCCGCTCAAATCTTTGCCATTAAAAAGAGAGATCCATCCGTCCGCGTCTGGTTTTGCCAAAACAGCGGAAGAAACGGTGTCTTCTGTCTGCGCCCCTACCAGCTGACACTGAAAAAACAAAACGGAAAAAAGAATTCCAAAAATCAGGATAAACAAATTTTTTCGGGATTTCATCGGTTGGTCCTTTCCTATTCTTTTTCTTCGATTTCTTCTCTTTATTTTTCGGACAGGGTCAATCCTTATCCATTGCTCAAATCCCCAAAGCTATCAGGGAATAGAAAACGCTGTCTATTAATTATAGTCAATTTATCGAGAAATGGAAGGTGGAGGGGGGAAAGATTTAATGAAATTCTTTTTCCGCATAATCGTCAAAACTTTCACGCTATTTTAAAAATATTCACTTCTTCTTCCTTGCGTAAATCCAAAATTTGTGTTAAAATAATTTATTAAATCATTTTTAACTTCCTGAAAAATTTCCACTGTCCACTGTTGATACTTTGGAGAAAATTATGCGTTCCCTTTTGACTCCGCCCCCTGCGGCTCCTCCGCTTCCGGAAGAACAGATCCCTAGCACTTACCGGCGTTACCGCTGGCAGGTCTTCATCGGCATCTTCATCGGGTATGCCGCCTACTATCTGCTGCGCAAAAACTTCCAGCTCGCTGGTCCGTACCTCATGGATCTCGGTTTCACAAAAAATGATCTCGGAATCGCGATGTCCGGCGTGGCGATCTCTTACGGATTAAGCAAATTTTTGATGGGAACGGTCTCGGACCGAAGTAACGCACGCAATTTCCTTAGCATCGGACTGGTCATCACCGCTCTGCTCACGATCCTTGCCGGTTTTTTCTGCAGTCCCGCATGGACCGGCGGCAAGATCCTCTCAAAAGAAGTCATCATTTACGTCTGGTTCGGCATCCAGCTCCTGATCGGCTGGTTCAGCGGGTGCGGCTGGCCTCCGTGCGGGCGCGTCATGACGCACTGGTTCTCCTTAAAGGAACGCGGCCGAACAATCGCCGTTTGGAATGTCGCGCATAATGTCGGCGGCGGTCTCATCGCTCCCATCACGGCTTTCGGGGTCGGCATTTTTGGCCTCCTTCACTGGGAGTACGGCGTCTTCTACCTCCCGGCCGTCATCGCGATCGGAGTCGCCTTCATTGCCTGGCTCCTCATCCGAGACACGCCTCAATCCTGCGGTCTCCCCTCCATCGAGCACTTTAAAAACGACTTTCCGCCGGAATATTCCGAGAAGAACGAACAGGAACTCACGACCTATGAGATCGTCTTCAAATACATTTTGAACAATCGGGTCCTTTGGCTGGTCGGGATCGCCAATGCTTTCATTTACCTCCTTCGGTACGGCATCGGCGACTGGGCGCCGACCTACCTCGTGGAAGCAAAGAACTACGACATTCACGAATCCGCGTGGGCCTACTTCCTTTACGAATTCGCCGCGATCCCCGGAACGCTCGTCTGCGGCTGGCTCAGCGACACGCTTTTCAAAGGCAAACACGCTGTCACTTCCATCGTCTTCATGGCCCTGACGATCCCGTTCCTTCTCCTTTACTGGCTGAATCCGCTGGACGCGATGTGGCTCGATTTCCTCTCGCTCATCATCCTTGGTTTCCTCATTTACGGCCCGGTCATGCTCATCGGAGTGCTCGCTCTTGAGATCGCGCCGAAAAAAGCCTCCGGGAGTTCCGCCGGATTCATGAGTTTCTGGGGATACTTCATCGGAACTGCGTTTTTCGCGAATTACCTGATGGGCTGCATCTCCCACAATTTCGGCTGGGACGGCGGATTCATCTTCCTCTGTGCCGGATGCGTTCTGTCGATCATTTTCCTCACAGTCGCGGCGGTCGCGCACAGGAAATACCTGGTCGAAAAATAAAAAACGTTCATGTTTCGAAACGCCGGGAAGCCGTTTCTGACCGCGTGTCCCGCTTCCCCCCGTTTCATTCCTCATTCATTCACTAACCCACTTGAACCCATGAAAGACCTCATCATCATCGGAGCCGGAGCCATTGGTTCCGCTGCGGCACGTACGCTGGCGCAGTATGAGCTTGACATTCTGGTCCTTGAAAAAGAAAGCGACGTCGGCGAAGTCACCTCCTCCGCCAATTCTGCCATCGTCCACTCCGGATACGACCCGGTCCCCGGCAGTGAAAAAGCTGCGATGAACGTGCGCGGAAATCTGCTCTACGATCAAATGTGCGAGGAACTCGACATCGATATGCGGAAGATCGGCTCCCTCACCATCGCTACGAACGACGAAGAAGTCGAGATCCTCCGCGGGCTTGAAGAACGCGGCAGGCAGAACGGTGTGCCGGTCCAGATGCTCAGCCGGGAAGAAACGCTCGCGCTGGAGCCGAATCTCACACCGGAAGTTAAACTCGCGCTTCTCGCGCCGACCGCCGGGATCGTGAACACTTTCGAGCTGTGCGTCGCGCTGATGGAAAACGCGATGGACAATGGGGTCAAACTCAACCTGAACGAAGCCGTCACGGGCATCCGTGCCATCGAGGGCGGGTACGAAGTCACGACAAACCGCGCGGTTTACCAGACCCGCGCCGTCGTCAACGCAGCCGGTCTTTTCTCGGACGAGATCAATAATTTCGTGAATCCCGTCAAATACGAGATCCAGCCGCGAAAGGGCGAGTATTTCGTCCTGGACCATTTCGATCCGGATTTTATCCGCCACACCATCTTCACGGTCCCATCCTCGAAAGGGAAAGGGATCCTCGTCAGCCCCACGACGCACGGCAACTACATTCTGGGACCGTCTGCGGAATTCGTCGAAGAAAAAGACGACTACTCGACCGATGGCGAGACACTTGCGCAGGTCCTGGCCACCGCAAAAAAACTCGTGCCGTCGATCCCAATGAATCAGGTCATCCGTGAATTCTCCGGCCTGCGTGCGGTCGAAAAGAGCGGGCACTTCATCATCGAGGAGTCTCTCCCCGGTTTCGTCAACCTCGTCGGCATTCAGTCCCCCGGTCTGACGTCCTGCCCGGCCATCGCGGAAGAAGTCGTCAAATTCCTCTCCAATACGATGGAGATGAAGAAAAAGGCCGATTTCAACCCGCGCCGCCGTCCCATGGTCCGTCTGAACCGCATGACGCCGGAAGAAAGAGCGGAATTCGTCAAAAAGAACCCCAAATTTGGAAACATCATCTGCCGCTGCGAGATGGTCTCGGAAGGCGAAGTACTCGACTGCATTCACCGAAACTGCGGTGCGGCGACCATTCGCGGAGTCAAACGCCGTGTCCGTCCCGGAATGGGAAAATGTCAGGGCGGTTTCTGCCAGCCGCGCATCATTAAGATCCTTGCGAGAGAACTGGGGATCAAAAACGAAGATGTGCGGATGAAGTCCCCCGGCTCCTTCATTCTGATGGGTGAAACGAAATAGCATCTTCTCCTCCCGAACTTCTTCGGTCTGGGAGACTTCAAAAAAGGAAAGCAAATGGAAACGAAACAGTACGATTTGATCATCATCGGCGGCGGATCAGCGGGACTCGCTGCCGCGATCGCTGCCGCGGATCACGGTGTCGAAAAGATCCTGGTCCTGGAAAAAGAAGATGAAGCCGGCGGGATCCTCCTTCAGTGCATCCATAATGGCTTCGGCCTTCACCGATTCAAGGAAGAACTGACTGGTCCGGAGTATGCCGCGCGATTTGCCGGTGAAGCGGAAAAACGTGCCGGAATCGAAATCAAGGTCCGCTCCATGGTCCTGAAAATCACGGCAGAAAAAGAGGTCCACTATTCCAGCGAAGCGGAAGGCTACTGTGTCGTGCAGGGCAAGGCGATCGTCTGCGCGACCGGATGCAGTGAACGCACACGCGGCGCGATCAAGATCCCCGGTGACCGTCCCACCGGCGTCATGACGGCGGGTTTGGCGCAGCGTTACCTGAATATCGACGGCTATTTTGTCGGAAAGAAGGTCTTCATCCTCGGTTCCGGCGACATTGGGCTGATCATGGCGCGGCGCATGACGCTGGAAGGAAGTAAAGTCCTCGGCGTCGCGGAACTCATGCCCTACTCGAACGGCCTGACGCGAAATATCGTCCAGTGCCTGAACGATTTCGACATCCCGCTTTACCTGAGCCATACCGTGAAGAAGATCATCGGAAAAGAACGCCTCGAAAAGATCGTTCTGGCGCAGGTCGATGAAAAATTCCAGTTCGTGCCCGGCACGGATCAGGAATTTGAGATGGATACGCTGCTCCTTTCCGTCGGTCTGATCCCCTCAAATCCGCTTCTGACGGAAATCGGCGTTCAGATCCACCCGAAAACCAGCGGTCCGCTCGTGGATGAAAATATGCAGACGTCCATTCCGGGAATTTTCAGCTGCGGAAACTCGCTGCACGTTCACGATCTGGTCGACTTCGTGAGCATGGAAGGTGAAACAGCCGGAATCGCGGCGGCGCAGTTCATTCAGGGAACGTTGGCGACCTCTGAAGACGTCATTCGCACGGAACCCGGTCCGGGAGTTGGCTATCTGTTGCCGGCCTCTCTGCATTGCGGAAAAGACGCGGACGGAAAAGAGAACGATTTCGTCCTGAAATTCCGTGTGCAGAAACCGTTCCAGAACGTTTCGCTCGTCGTGAAGCAGAACGGTCAGATCCTGAAAAAAGTCAAAAAAGCGTTCCTGATCCCGGCGGAAATGGAGAATTTAACGATCCGGCAGGCTGACCTGCTGGAAAAGAGCGGCGTCCTGTCTGTGGAGGTGTCCAATGAGTGAGAAAAAAGAACTGATCTGCATCGTCTGCCCGCGCGGCTGTCATCTGACCGTGGATGAAAACATGAACGTGACGGGAAATTTCTGCAAACGGGGCGAAGTATACGGGAAAAATGAGGTCACGAATCCCACCCGAACCATCACTTCCACCGTGAAGATCGCTGGCGGAACCATTCCGCGTCTCCCGGTCAAGACGTCCCAGCCGATTCCGAAAGGACGCATTTTTGACGTCATGGCGGAGATCGACCGACTCACCGTTCAGGCTCCCGTCGAAATGAACGCGGTCTTGCTTCCCAACGTTTTGGGGACCGGAGCGGACATCGTCGCGACTCGTGAAGTAACGACACCTTAAAATCAACTTTTTCCTTAATCTTTCTAACTCTTAATCGACCCGAATTTAAATAATTTGGAAAAAATGGGAAACCCCCCTCTTGAAAAATTTTTATTTTCGGGTATGATTAGGATAGTTCGGGGCATAGCGCAGCCTGGCTAGCGCATCTGCTTTGGGAGCAGAGGGTCGGAGGTTCGAATCCTCTTGCCCCGATTGAGCACTTTGAATCCAGGGGGGTTTGGGTGCTTTTTTTATTGACCAATCATCAAATAAAAATTAAATTTCTCTCATATCCAACCCAAAAGACCATTCACGCTCCTTTCGGAATTCATGAATGGTCTTTCTTTTTTTGTTTCTGGTTAAACGCGGCTTTGGAAATAAAACTCCTTTTATCCGCGTTCACCCAAAAATCATTCTTCCGCAGTCGTTTCCTCCGCGGCTCCATCGTTCTCTTCAGCCGGAACAACCCGTACCGCCACAAGACGGTCATCCGCGTCCACATTCATAATGCGCACTCCCTGCGTATTACGACCGGTAACACGAACTTCATCCACGTGCATTCTCTGAATTTTCCCGCGAGCTGTCATCATCAAAATCTCATCTCCCGGGAAAACGACTGCTACGCCAATGACATTTCCGTTTCGTTTTGACGTGCGAATGTCCATAATTCCCATTCCGCCGCGCGTCTGACGCCGATAGGAACGGGCACTGCTTTCTGAACCTCCCTCACTGTCAGCTTCTTCACCTTCTTCTGGAATTTCATTTTCAGAAATTTCCGAAACGTTTTCATCTTCCGGGATCCTGCCGATCTCCTCCTCCGAATCAGGCAAAACAGAAACATCGTGCCCAAACGGAGTCTGTTTCCCATATCCGTTTTCACAAAGTGTCAAAAGATTTGCCCCCGGCTTAACGATTGCCATTCCGACGACTTCATCTCCGTCACGTAGACGAATTCCTCGTACTCCCGTAGCGGTTCGACCCATTGGACGAACATTCGTGTGGTCAAAACGAATAGCGCGCCCTTTTTTCGTTGAAAGAACGATATCCTCACCTGGTCCAACGATGTCCACGCCGATGAGTTCGTCTCCCTCACGCAAATTGCACGCGATAAGCCCCAATTTACGCGGACGGCGATAGTCGGAAAGTTCCGTTTTCTTGATCGTTCCATTTCGTGTTGCCATGACCAGATAGTATCCATCATGATCAAAATCACGAACCGGCCGACATTCCGCGATGTGTTCATCTTTTTCCAGTGCTAGGAAATTAACGATCGCACGTCCCATTCCGTCACGGGCAGCTTCCGGAATATCATAGATTTTACGCCAGTAAACCTTTCCTTTGTTCGTGAAGAACATAAGAAAATCATGCGTGGAACCAACGATCAAATGCTCAATCGGATCCTCCGCCCGCGTTTTGGCTCCCTTGAGTCCCTTCCCGCCGCGACGCTGCGCTTTGAACATCGAAGTTGAAGTACGCTTGATGAAACCTCCGGACGTAATCGAAACCACCATGTTTTCTTCCATGATGAGATCTTCAAGATTCGCATCAAGATCAACCATCTCTATTCCGGTCCGGCGCGCGTCGCCATACCGATCACGCATTTCCTCAAGATCCTGACGAATAATCGCCAAAATATTTTTCGGATCCGACAAAATACGGTTAAATTCACGAATATCCGTCAATAGTGAGTTAAATTCATCCGCGAGTTTTTCCTGCTCCAGATTCACCAACTGTCCAAGCGTCATGCGAAGAATGGCATCAACCTGAACCGGAGTAAGAGAATACTCTTCCTTCTGACCATATTCCAGAACATAATTTGCGAAACCATCCTCACCCAACGCGCGCTCTATCAACGCTGCCGGGCAGAGAATCTCATTAAGAAGACGCATCTTCGCTTCGGCCTGCGTTTTAGAAGTACGAATTGTCCGAATGACCTGATCAATATTCGCGTGAGCAAGCAAAAGCCCTTCCACCGTATGCTTCCGCTGACGCGCTTTGTTCAAAAGGAACTGAGTACGGCGGCGGATAACGCTCATGCGGTGACGAATAAATTCCTGAAGCATTTCCTTGAACGGCAAAATACGCGGTTTTCCGTCCACCAATGCCAAAAGAATAATTGAAAAACTATCCTGAAGAGGCGAAAATTTGTACAGCTGATTCAAAACGACATTCGGGTCCGCGTCGCGTTTCAGCTCAAGAATAACTCGAACAGGCTCCTTCAGATCGCTTTCATCGCGTATATTGGAAATACCTTCGATTCGGCCATTCGTGACCAATTCCGCTATTTTGTTAATGACATTAATTCGTGTCTGCTGATACGGGATCTCCGAAACCACGATTCGGAAACGATTTCCTTTCATCTCCTCAATCGCAGCGCGGGCACGCACGACAATCGTACTGCGCCCCGTCAGATAACCTGAATAAATACCGCTGCGGCCGCAGATAATACCGCCTGTGGGAAAATCCGGTCCAGGCACTATCGACATTAGCTCCGGAAGAGAAACTGACGGCTCATCAATTACGCGAATAAGCGCGTTGCATATTTCCGTCAAATTGTGAGGCGGAATACTCGTCGCCATACCGACCGCGATACCATTTGCTCCATTCACCAGAAGATTCGGGAATTTCGACGGCAAAACCACCGGCTCAAGATTGCGTTCATCGTACGTCGGAATAAAGTCAACCGTATCGCACTTAAGATCCTCAAGCATCATGGCCGCGAAACGGGACATTCGCGCCTCAGTATATCGCATGGCCGCGGGCGGAAGACCGGCAATTGAACCAAAGTTTCCCTGCTTGTCCACCAGAACATAGCGCATGTTCCATTCCTGAGCCATACGCACCATCGTCGGATAAACGATACTTTCTCCGTGCGGATGGTAGTTACCGCTCGTATCACCCGAAATTTTCGCGCTTTTCACTCGGCTCGCCGATGGACCAAGATTCAGGTCATTCATCGCGACAAGAATTCGGCGCTGAGAGGGCTTCAATCCGTCATGAACATTCGGCAAAGCTCGGCTCACGATCACGCTCATCGCGTACGTGAGGTAACTTGTCTTCATTTCATCTTCAACGGTAAGTTCAAGCAGACGTTCACCGCTGGAAATCTGACCATTGGGATTTTCGTTTACGTTTTCACTTCCGGAATCATCCACGGGTGGAATGTCGTTTGCGTCTGACACGATTTATCCTTCTTAAAAACAGACCCTACTAATTAATATTTAATGTCCATTTTACCATTTTTTCCCCAAATTTTCAAGCCCCCCCGATTCATTTTCCACATGAATTTTCCGATTTTTTTATCTCTCGCAAATCCTTCAAAAAACAAAACTTCCCAACCTTTCCAAAATCTCCAAACGAAACGAATGATTTCTGTTCCTTTCCTGATTTTTCTTTTTTTTCGTTTTCCAGTCAAAATGTCCCAGCGTTCATTTCGAGAAAAATTCACCTTCACTCTTGCCCGTCTTTTCCAGAGCAAAATCCTCTCAAATACGAAATTTTGCACACCTCTTTCTCTCTTTGGACTTTTTCCGGATAAAACAATTCTAACAAAAAGCAGGACATGTTCACCTGGCACTTTTTCTTTAATTTCGCCAAATTTCCAACATTTCGCATTTTTTTCGTTCATAATAGATTATGCAGAAGCTAAATTCTGCTAAAAGAAAATCATTTCTCATGGGAAGGATTTCCGGGAGGGCCGTATGAAAAAACAAATGGATGGATCTTTTTCGGAACGGATCTGGGTCGAACAAAGCGAACCAGTTCCTCAAGCTGAATTTCAAATCGAATCTGAAAAAACTGAAAATGAATTTTGGACCGTCGAAGAAGCGGCCCAAAAAATGAATGTCTCAACAAAAACCATTTCTCGCTGGCGAAAAAACGGTCTGGAAAGCGAAACAAGACTCATCGCAAGCCGAAATCGCGTCGTAATCAGGAAAGACGCTCTTGAAAATTTTATCGCGTCACAACCTGTTCGAGTCGAAAAAGGTCGAAAATTTTCCCAAATGACTCCCGCGGAAAAACAGGAAATCATTGACCGCGCGGCTCGAATGGCGGCTGTCGGACGCAAATTGACTGATGTCATCCGTACTCTGGCGCTGGGAACCGGACGAAGTACGGAAACCATCCGATACACTTTAAAAAATCACGACGCCAAAAATCCCCAGGAAGCGATTTTCCCAAAATATCAGCGAACTCTTGATGAACGGGAAAAGGCAAGACTCCTGGATGATTTTCGAAAAGGGGTCCGAATGGAAACTCTTTCAAGCCGCTACGAAAGAACAAAAACAAGTATTTACCGAATCGTAGCGGAAACTCGCGCAAAACAGATCATGGAAATGGACCTTGAGTTCATTTCATGCCCGGAAATAGAAAACGCGCTTGAAGGAAGTTCGGAGGAAAGAGTGATTATGGATGAAATGCCGCAAAACCTATCTGCCGGAAGAAAACCGCGCCTCCCTGGAAACCTCCCCTCATACCTGACGAGTCTTTACTCCGTACCACTTCTTTCTTTTCCGCAGGAACAGCATCTTTTCAGAAAAATGAATTACCTTAAAATGCGTGCCGCAAAACATCGGGAACAGCTTGATCCACTCCATCCGGCTGGAAGAATCATGGACCAGATCGAAAATGACTTCTCTGCCTCCAATGAAGTCAAGAACAAACTCGTTTCCGCAAACCTTCGCTTGGTCGTCTCCATCGCAAAACGCCACGCTGGTTCCTCAAACAACCTGTTTGACCTGATCAGCGATGGAAATATGTCCCTGATTCGGGCAGTGGAAAAATTCGACTACTCACGAAAAAACCGATTCAGCACCTACGCAAGCTGGGCCATCATGAAAAACTATACGCGGGCAATCTCTGATGAACAGAGATACCATAAAAAATTTATCGCCCTCGAAAATGAAGCTAACATTGAACGAGAGGAAGAAGTTTATGACCCGGTTGAGTTTGAACGTACCCGGAATCGCCAGCAGCGGCGTGTCGCGGAAGTCTTAAAATGCCTTACTCCGCGTGAACAGCAAATTATCATCAGGAGGTTCGGACTGGACAGAAACTACCCTCCCATGACCCTCAAACAGGTTGGACAGGAACTCGGTGTCACGAAAGAGCGTATTCGGCAAATCGAAATACTCGCCCTGAATAAACTCCGCGAAATGAATCCGACAATGCCCGAAGTCACTGAAAAATAAACTTTCCAAAACGGTTTTCCGGAGAGAGAAAAGAAATAGTTTTGTTTTTTTGCAGATCACCGGGAGTCCCATTGACGCGAAACCATGTGGAACTCCCGGAAATGCCTGAAATCAAAATCATCCATTTCTGAAAATCAAGTTTTGAAAAATTCCCCAATAGCTCCAAATTTGGAATGTTTACTCTGCCCGCCAGCGCGGCTGAAAAGTCCGCGAAACCACCCCAACGCCAACCGAAAATCAAAAACCTCCCCGTTCCCAGGGAGGTTCACGATTACGCGCGGTTTATTCCCGCTCCATTACTCAAGAATAATATCTTTGAATGTCGCTCCTGCCGGAATCATCGGAATCACCTGCTCACTATACGGAATCGCCACATCAAGCAGGAACGGGCCGTCCGCGGCAATCATCTCCTGCAGGGCATCTTCCAGCTCGGCAGGATCCATCACAAATCGCGCTCCCCAGCCAAAACCTTTCGCGATGTCCACAAAATTCGGATAGCGATTCGTCGGACAATAATCCGGCGTCTGAGCGTACTTTTCCGGATTATCAATCGGGCCAAGGAACGTCTGCGCGTGATTCTTGCGGCAGAATCGGTCCTCCCATTGATAAACCATTCCGAGATACTGATTATTCAGAAGCAGAACCTTTACCGGAATCTTTTCGCAAGTACAGCACGCCATCTCCTGAATATTCATCAGAAGACTGCCGTCACCTTCAACAACAATCACCATCTTATCCGGATTTCCAACTTTCGCGCCCATACCGGCCGGCAAGCCAAAACCCATCGTTCCGGCTCCACCGCTGGAAAGCCAATGTTTCGGCTGATTGATTTTGAAAAACTGAGCCGTCCACATCTGATGCTGACCCACCCCGGTAGCAACGATCGGATTCTGATCCTTCGTCAGCTCGTAGAGCTTCTCAAGTGCCTGCTGCGGAAGAATGTTCTTCGAATTCTTACGATACGCAAGACCCAGCTTCGATTTCCATTCCGAAACAGTAGCGGACCACTCCGACGTATCAAACGCCTTTTCCGGAAGTTTGGCCAGAAAACGGGACATGACATCTTTCAAATCCCCAGAGATCGAAATAGTCGGCTCGATCACCTTACGAACCTCCGAAGCGTCTATCTCCACATGAACAATCTTCGCGTTCGGAGCGAATCGCTTCGCGTTCCCTGTCACTCGATCACTGAAACGCGCTCCAAGCACCATCAACAAATCGCACTCGTGAATCACCTTGTTAGCCGCGCAGGAACCATGCATTCCCAAAAGCCCTAATGAAAGCGGGTGTTCTTCGGGAAACGCTCCCAAGCCCATCAGCGTCATCGTTACCGGAATATCGTATTTCTCCGCCAAAATCCTCACTTCTTCCGATACTTCCGCCGCCATGGCTCCGCCGCCGAGATAAATCGCCGGTTTCCGGGACTGCTGAAGAGCCTCAACCCATTCCTGAAGCGACTCTTCCGCCGCCGTCGGAAGCTCCGTCGGACCGTAACCCGGAAGGTTCATTGCGCAATCAAAATCCGGCTCCTCAAAAACACACGTTCCGCCGTCACCGGAAAACTCCTTGCCAACCTCCGCGATTAAAACGTTTTTCGGAATATCAACCAGCACCGGCCCCTTTCGGCCGCTGTTCGCGACATAAAACGCCTCTTTCATCGCGCGAACAATATCGTTCGGATTCATGATCAGAATATGATGCTTCGTAATACTCCGGAATACTTCAGTCGAAGGCATCTCCTGAAACGCGTCCGTTCCAATTACCTGCGTACTGACCTGACCAGTAATGGCCACCATCGGAATACTGTCCATCTTCGCGTCGGCGATAGCGGTTAAAAGATTCGCGGCTCCCGGTCCGGAAGTCGCGGAACATACGCCGACTTTTCCTGTACTCCTCGCGTAACCCTGTGCCGCGAAACCGCCGCCCTGTTCATGACGCGGCAGGACAATGCGGATTTTATCTTCGTATCGGGAATACGCCTGGTGAAGTGGAATCACGGCTCCGCCTGGATATGCGAATACCGTGTCAACCTCATGATGAATAAGCGCCTGTACCACGACATCCGCTCCCGTCAACGGCTGGGAGGAATTCATTGCCGAGGAAGACTGCGTTAGGTTTTTATTTGACACGGAAATTCTCCTTCTTTGGATAAAAAAACTATCGAAAAATATTTCTCCAATATAATAATATCCATTGATTATACACTATTTAAAAATTAAATCAAGGCCCTTAAAAAAAGAATTTTAATTTCTCTCTTACCCTAACCGCTTCCTCTTTTTCATATCTTTCCCCTCTTCACACTGCTCACTTTCAAATTCAACTCGCGTTATGAAAAATTCTCCCAACTCATTCTTATCTGAACATCGATATTCAATACCAGGGAATCCACCTAAAAAACACTCTCTCACTCCATCACTTTGAGCTTTCAAACGCACTTTTAACAAATTATCCCATTTTATCTGTAAAATTGTCACATTTTACAGGTTTTTACTGAAATTTATCTTCCCAAAAACCGATTCTACTGAAAACCCTTAAAATATTTTTAGATAACTAAACGTATGTTTTTTACTGGAAAGGATGTCTGAACTTGACTGAAATTTGACCTGACACCAATAATAAAACAAATTCTGCGTCTCTTGCCGATTTTTTTATTTTGCGCATTTTACGCAAACGGAATAAATCGTTCCAGTTTCTCTCTTTTATCCAAAAAAACAGAGAAAAAACAGGCAAGATAGCAAAATTTGACAATTGGCGGTGTATAATACAATTAGTGAAAATAGTTTTTTGGAGGAAAATCTGCCGATTGACTTGAAATTATCAAGTGAATATAGATTTTTTACCGAAAAAACTAATTGAGTAATGGTCGATTCGCATTCCCCATGCGGGAACGAAGTCGAGTTAATGTCCATGGAGGATGCAATAATGAAAAATGTGTTAGGATTATCGGTTGCTGCGATACTCCTTCTCGCAATGATGTGCGTATCTCCTGCCCAGGCGCGTTACTGCGGAGCGGTGCGTTGCTGCCCGTGCGTTAAAGTATGCCCGCAGTATGAATGCGTCAAGGTGGAGTGCCACACCGTCATGAAGACGTGCCGGAAGGTAGTTTGGGAACGGCAGGATTTCACCTGCTATCGCAACGTAACTGAACGTGTCTGTGTTCCCAAAACAATCACATGCACAAAAATGGTTCCTGAAACCTGCTATCGAGACGTAACGTACACCGTCCAGAAGCCGGTTTGGGAAAACTGTGTCCGTACGATCAATTACACCGTGCGGCGTCCCGTTTGGGAAAATTGTGTTAAAAACGTAACGTATACCTGTATGCGTCCCGTTTGGGAAACTCGTCAGCGTCAGGTCCAATACACCGTCCAGAAACCTGTCTGGGAAGTCCGTCAGCGTACCTATACAGTTCAGAAACCCGTTTGGGAAACTCGCCAGCGCCAGGTTCAGTACACTGTAAACAAGCCGGTTTGGGAAACCCGCGTCAAGCAGGTCCCGTACACCGTCTGTGTCCCGGTTTATGAAAATCGCCAGCGTACCTACACTGTTCAGAAACCTGTCTGGGAAGTTCGCCAGCGCACCTATACGGTCAATGTTCCATGCTGGGAAACACGGCAGAGAACATACACCGTCTGCAAACCGGTTTGGGAAACTCGCCAGCGTCAAATTCAGTACACTGTCTGCCGCCCCGTCTGGGAAACTCGCCAGCGTCAGGTCCAGTACACCGTCTGTGTTCCCGTCTGCGAACAGCGTCAGAGAACATACACCGTCTGTGTTCCGGTCACTGAATGCGTCCAGAAACAGTATCAGAAAACCGTTTGGCGCCGTGTAATGGAACAGCGCTGCCGTCAGATCAACTATACGGTCTGCGTCCCCGTCTGCGAACAGCGTCAGCGTGAAGTGTGCTACACCAAGTGGACCCGCGTGCAGGAACAGCGTACCCGTGTCTGCCGTAAAGTCACCTGGAAACCTGTTACGGAATGCCGTACCGTGAAAACCTGCGGCGGATACTGGACCACCAAATGCGTTCAGGATCCGTGCAACCCGTGCTGCACCCGCGCGGTCCGGGTATGGTGCCCGCAAGTCTGCGAAAAGCAGGTTCAGTGCACTCGCATGGTCCCCTGCGTGGAAGAAGTCTGCGTACCGTACACCGTCTGCAAGATGGTGCCCCAGACCTGCAAAAAAATCTGCACGTACAACGTGACCCGCTGGGTTCGTGAATGCCGTACAAAGACCTGCACCTACAATGTCTGCAAAATGGTTCCCGAAACCGTTACCTGCACGTACAATTGCCCGGTCACCCGTATGGTTCCCCAGACTCGCACCTGCACATACACTGTGACGAAGATGGTGCCCCAGACTCGCGTCCGTACCTGCACCTACAATGTGTGCAAGATGGTTCCTGAAGTCCGCACCCGCGTTTGCAACTATAAAGTGTGCAAGATGGTTCCCGAAACCCGCGTCTGCACTTACAAAGTCTGCAAGATGGTTCCGCAGACACGCGTCTGCAACTATAAAGTGTGCAAGATGGTTCCTGAAACCCGCGTCTGCACTTACCGCGTCTGCAAAATGGTTCCGCAGACACGTGTTCGCACGTGCGAATACAAAGTGTGCAAAATGGTTCCTGAAACCCGTACTTGCCTCCAGACGTACAAAGTGTGCAAAATGGTTCCTGAAACCCGCGTCTGCAACTACAAAGTCTGCAAAATGGTTCCTGAAACCCGCACCTGCGTTAAAACATACAAAGTGTGCAAGATGGTCCCCGAAACCCGCGTGAAGCAGATTTGCTACCGCACCTGCAAAATGGTTTGCGAACAGCGTACCAAACAGGTTTGTCACAAAGTCTGCAAAATGGTCTGTGAGCAGCGCACCTGCAAAGTGCCGTACACCGTCTGCAAGCCGGTTCAGTACACCACCACGGTCAATGAAGTCAAGTGCGTAACCAAGAAGGTCCCGTACACGGTCTCCCGCTGCGTCCCGCGCGTTGTCTGTGTCCAGGTTCCGGTTCAGGTTGCCGTTCCGGTCTGCCCGCCATGTCCGCCCACTGCAGCTCCCGCTGCCGCGGTAACTCCGGCCCCGACTCCGGCCCCGACTCCGGCCCCGACTCCGGCTCCGGCCCAGAACTGATTCAAAATCAGGGCTGAATGAATAACGAATCCGCTAAAAGCTGATTCAGATTCAAAAACAAGAGCGCAGTGTTTAACGCTGCGCTCTTTTATTTCGCGGATAGAATCGGGTTCTGGAAATTATTCAGAATCATTTACCAACAAATTTCCCAATTGTCCAATTCACCTCAGGAGTTTTTCATGAAATACGTTCCAGCAAATGAAGATGAAAAAAATTTTCTGGAAAAATATAAAACCAAAAACTATGACCGTCCTTCCGTAACTTCAGACGTTGCCGCGCTTCGCGTCCGCGAATGTCAAAATGGTGAAAGAGAGTATTCCATCCTGCTGATTAAACGCGGCGGTTACCCTTATCTTGACTGCTGGGCACTGCCCGGGGGATTTCTCCAGCGCGGCGAAACCATGGAAGAATGCGCTCTTCGTGAGCTTCAGGAAGAGACATCACTTAAACCCAAGGGACTTTTTCCGCTTGGCTGTTTCAGTTCCCCAGATCGGGATCCGCGCGGCTGGATCATTTCCAACGCGTATCTTGCGATTCTATCAGAAACCTCCACGGTTCAGGCAGGAGATGACGCGCGGGCAGCCCAATGGTTTCAAATGCGCTGGAATCTGGAGAACTCAATACTTACCATGAATTTGACCTCATCCAATATCCAAATCCGCGCGAAAGTACTCGTAACTCCTCGCGCATTCGGGCAATTTTCTTTTGAGAGCCTTCCGTTGAAAGCCCCGAACTCCTCACTGCTCGCCTTTGATCACGCGGAGATTCTCGCAGCGGTTATCCATTCGCCTCTTCTTCAGCGATAATTGAATTTTCTGCCAGCCGCCAATTTTCGCGAGAAAGAAGTGATAGACGATTCAAACGCGCAACCGCCATTCTCCAAAGCACTAAAAAGAAAAGAATGAATCCGATCATACTCCAAATCGATTCATCCATATCAATAACACACAGAATACCGTTAAAGCAGGCGTGCGCGGCCATTGCCCCGCTAACAGCCATTCCCAAATACCAATGGCTTTTCTGAGGTTTGAAGCGAGCCAGAGCCAAAAAGTATCCCATAATAACCGAAAAGAAAAAATGACCCGGCACCGAAAAAATCGCGCGACTAACAGCAACTTCCATTCCGCCGCCAATCACATACAAAATATTTTCCAGGCACGCGAATCCCAATGAAACATACGCGGCGTAAACAATGCCGTCAAAGTATTCATCAAAATTCGGATTCCTCCAGATCAATTTCACCAGAACCCAAAACTTCAGCGACTCTTCCATAAACGGCGCGAATACGGAAAACTGAAGAAATCTCATCGTCATTTCCGAATCCGTAAAATATCCCCCGAGCAGAGTCAGAATGCTCTCCCCAATGATCGCTCCAATCGAAACCGCGAAAAAGCCGTAAAAAAAGACCTTCATAAGCAGCCCAATCGGTTCTTTCTGACACACATCACAGCGATAGACATAAATCAACAGAAGCAGCACAGGCAAAATCGTCATTTGGGCGGTAATCATAAAATTTCCCCAGAAGAATAGAAAAAGACTGGATAAAGCATATTTCTGGAACAGAATTCTGTCTACTCACGATTTCTATAAAAAAGAGCGTTTAACAGGTTTTCCCCTGTCAAACGCTCATTCTCAAGTTACGGAATTATTCGCCATAGATTTTTTTAAGTTCTTCCGTCAACACTTCATCACGGCGCATAGTCGGAATCTCACGAATGACCTTTCCATCCGGTCCAACAAGAATCAGACATGGAATTGCCTGAATTCCGTAATAGTAAACCGGTTCTTCACAACCTTTCGCGTTATCCTTCTGCAAAATAGTCTGCCACGGCAGTTTTCTGCGTTCCAAAAACGATTCCAGCTGATTACGGTCCATATCAATGCTGAATCCAAGAATTTCGAATCCCTTATCATGATACTTCGCGTAATACTGCCGCTCAAGATTCGTCAATTCCATCACACACGGATTACACCAGGTCGCCCAAAAATCAACCAGAACTACTTTTCCGGCATAGTCTTTCTGAATATCGATCTCTTTGCCGTCCAAAGTCGTGCCGACCAATTCCATGGTTTTACCTTTAAGCATTGCGCGTCGGGCCATACCGGAAATAAAATCCGCAGTATTAATGAGCTGAGGATCTTCAGTGGCCATCACGGCATCACGTAAAGCGGAGCAGGCCTGCTCAATCTTTTCCGGTGACACACCAACATCATTCGCGAAAACAATCATTTGCATGAATCTTCCCATCATGTCGCCATTCATGCACTTGGCTTTCTTCGCCGTTTCGCTGATCTCAACGATTTTTTCCAAAACAATCGCCATCTCCGCTTCACCCGGCATTTGACTGACAAACTGCGAAGCTCCAAGAAGTTGCGCGGTCTGAACCTGAACCACCGCTTCAAGCGCGTTTTTCGACTCAAGTTCCTTCACCAGTTTCTCGAAAGCGGCTTCCGCGGCCTTGACATCCTGTGTCTGCTGGGTTTGGAAAAAAATGACATTCGTCTTCACGTCAACAGCCAGCTTCAAATCCTCTTTCGAGGCATTCGCGTCCTTAATCAGCAAATCAGCCGCCTGGGAACGTGTTTCCATAACCTTTCCAAACTTTTCCAACGCGGTTTTCTCGTCCATTTCCTGCAGCATTCCCTGAATCTCGTAGGAAGAGCGATCATAGGACTGAATGAATTCACGAAGAGAATCAAGGCTCGTATCAGCCGGAAGTTTCGAATAAGTGTCAAGAATCGTCGAAGCGGCCTCCAATTCAGAATCTTCCGGCGTACTCTCCACTGTCGCGCTCATCGATTGAGATTCAACCGGCGGCTCATCAAGTTTCAATGCGTCTTCCAGTTCCTTCATGATCTGCTTTTCTTTCGCTTCAGCCTTGGCGGCCGCTTCTGGATAAATCTTACCCAAAAGTTCCATCAAACGACCACGGGCATGGGTCGTGATGACTTTCCCATCCGCTCCGACAAGAAACATCGCCGGAATACCAGTAATTCCGTACATGGAACTGAATGATTCCGTCTCTGACTCCATTCCATTCTGAGTCGCAATGATCCACGGAAGATTTTCTTTATCCTGGAATGCTTTAAGTCTGTCAAGATCACGATCCACGCTAAGACCAATGATTTCAAAACCAGCATCGTGAAATACTTCATACGCTTTACGCATATTCGGAATTTCTCCAACACACGGTCCGCACCAGGTCGCCCAGACATCAACCAGAACAGTCTTTCCAAGCAAATCCTGAATTTTAACCGGTTGCCCATCAAGAGTTTTGGCTTCCAGTTTCAATTCTTTTCCTGGGAGCTGAAGCTGAACCATTTTTCCCTTGAGCATCGCTTTGAACTGCGGCACCCATGGTTCCTGACTGCCATTCAAAGCCTCTTGAACCGCGTTAACCAAATTCGAGGCGGCGTCAACGTCCAAGGCCCCCAAAAGACGCATGGAAGTCTGGCAGGCTGCCATCAGTGTCTCGGAGGTAAATGCGTTAGCCTTCAGGCCATCACGAATCAGACTCGCCAGTCTCACGGCAACGTCACTTGCGGACATCCCCTGAGAATTCGACCTAAAGAAATTTAAAAAGCTCACGTTCCATTTCACGGCAGCCGTCAGCTCCGAATTTCCAAAATCCTCAACAGATTTCAAAAAAGCCTGAATCGTTTCTTCCGGTTGAGAAGAATTTTTTCCAATAGCTTCCATCATCTGATTGAAAGCCTGAGTCTTCAATTCGTCAAATGACGCTCCGGCCTCTGCCTTAAACGCGATCGTTCCCTCTTCCACCGCTGACATCGACTGCGCTGTCGAAATACTTTCTACCGCGGACATGGATTCAGACGGCACGCTTTCCTCTGCTTCATCTGACTTCAACTCTTCATTCAGAGAGTCCAGCTCCGCTTCCAAATCAATGGTTTCCGGAACATTTTCCACTTTCACATCCGGATAAATCTCGGCAAGCAGCTCCATAAGCTGACCGCGAGCTTTCACCGTAATGACTTTTCCGTCCGCTCCAACGAGGAACATGGCTGGAATTCCGGTAATTCCGTATTTTTCACTGAATTCCGTAATGTCCTTCATGTTCTTTTGCGTGACAATTTTCCACGGAACAGGATTCTCGCCAATGAAATTCTTCAACTCGTCCAAATCATCATCAATACTCAGACCAATGACCTCAAATCCTGCCTCATGGTACGCGTCATACGCCCGTCGAATATTTGGAATCTCTCCAACACACGGCCCGCACCAGGTCGCCCAAACGTCAACCAGAACTGTTTTGCCGGCAAAATCCTGAATTTTAACCGGTTTACCCTCAAGATCTTCGGCTTCCAATTCCAGCGGTTTACCCGGCAATTCCAGCTGCGTCACCATTCCATCGATCGCGATAAGCAAACCGTTCACCCACTCTTCCTGGCTGGTTTCCAGTGCCTTTTTCAGTGCTTTCAGGAGTTTACTGCCTGATTCTCCATCAACAGAATTAGCCATCGAAAGTCCAATCTGCCCCAAAAACTGAAGCGTATCAGACTGAAAAGATTTTGTCGAGGTTCCCTTTTCAATAAACTCCGTCATTTTCACGACCAGTTCCTGCGGTTCCGGTCGCTGCTGGGCAGTCGAAAGCCCCATAAAGAACGTGAAAAGCTCAACTTCCCATTCCACGCTGGCGGTCAACTCGGCATTTCCAACTTTTTTAACTGATTCCAAAAACTCCGCCAGTTTCGAAGAAGCGTCTGCCTCCTCCCGCTCCAGGATTTTTTGGATTTGCGCGTGAGCGGCCGCTTTCAGTTCATCTGTCGTTGGAGAACCTTCCGGCACTTTAAATTCAGCTGGTTTCTGCGCCTCCTCAATTTCCTGAATTCTCTTTCCAAGAATTTCCGCCAACTGCTTACCATCATCCGTTCCCTGCGCTTCCATTGAGTCCTTCAACGCTTTAAGGATCTCAAGTTTCTGCTCTGGTGCCGGCAAAACCTCACTCATCATAAACAAAACCCGAAGAGGTCCGCCATCCAGACATTTCGCGTCCAAAGCAGCCTGAAGCAATTCACGGCTTTTCTTCATGATTTCCTCTGACGTTTCCATGGAAACATCTCCCGTTTCCACTTTTCCTCGAGCAAAATCACGCAATTGAAGTGCCTGCACATAGCAATCAATAATCCGCGTCAGTTCTGGAACATTCCTTTCCTCAATCTTCTTTTTCACCGCAAGAAGTTCTTCTTCTGAAGCGAGGCCGTTAAGTTTACGGCTCAATGCCAGTTTCAGCTGTTCCGGCGTCGCGTCTTTGGATTCCAGGATAAAATCAACCGCGCTTCCAAGATTCTGAACCATCTTCTCAAACGCGGCCTGCGCATACTCTGGATCAGGAAAGTGCTGCATCGCGGTAATCAGAGTTTCAAACTGCGGTCCCTGGAAGGAATCAATGAACGCTTCCATTTTTTCCACCGTCGGATCTTCCGGCAACTCCAAATACGGCTTTGTCGCGGCATCCAATTCCGCCTTCATCGCGTCAATATCAATATCCGGCATCGCAGCCTCTTCGGAAGAAGATTCATCTTCAAAGATATCTTCATCGTCTTCCTCTGTTTCCGCTGCGGAATCTTCTGTTTCCTCTGCCATTTCTTCAGCAGGTTCTTCAACCACGGTTTCTAAAGACGCAACCCATTGCTCGATCCTCGGCAAAATCTGCTTCATCTGCTCTGACTCATACTGTCCGGCAAGTTCCTGAATCTTTTTCGCGTACGCGATCTTCACTTCATGTTCCGCTTCCACAAAATTCAGTATGGAGGCTGAAATCTGAAGAAGGCTCATGAAACTGGTTTCCGTCACCTTGATTTTTTCAGCTTCATTCGCCAAACGGTTCAAATCCGCCAACACAGTATTCTGGTCAAAATCTTCATCTCCCATTTTTTCCAGAATTTTCTGAAAAAACGCGTTCAGTTCCACGCACCACTCAACGTAAGCGTCAAGTTCTTTATTTTCAAGTTTTTTAACGGCGGACTTCAACTCGCCCATCTTTTTCTCAAGGTCATCCCCCAAGGCAATCCCCGTGATTTGCAGAATCTTTTCATCAATAAGTTTCTTCAGCTCATCATCGGACGCTCCATCTGCCGCGTTAAATTCAACCGGGTAAAGGATGATTTTCAATTGACCGATATTCGTTTCCATGACCGGCAACATATCCGACCATTTACCAGTCGTATCCTTAACCATTTCTTTCCGGCACAATTCGTAAAATTCAAGCAGTTTTACCTGATCCTGCGCAAAAGATTCCGTAACATTCAAAAGAACCCCAACCGCTGCTTCCTGCTGGGAACTATCTTTGATAATCTGCGGAATAAGAACCTTCGCCTGTTCCAAAATTGCGGCAGCCTCAAGACTTTTCGCACTCTGATTAAATTCCGCGGCCGAAATGGTTAAATCAACTGTTTTTACCATCTCCGGGAAACGGCTCTTTGTGACGGTTTCCCTCAACTCCCGCAATGACTTCAAAAAATCCGCCATCGCGGAATTTCCGCCTTGAGCATTCAGCAGCAAAGACTGAATCTTCGTACTCAAAGCAAGAGTAAACATTTCCTTTGACGCGTCTTCCGCGACAAAAATCTTTTCAGCGGCCAAGGCCTGATTCGTCATCAATTTTTTAAGGACAGCCGGAAGTAGTTCCATATTCTGACTCTGCCGAATCTGCATCCCGAGTTCTTCCAACGCTTCTTCAGAAAGAGCGCCTAAAAAACCGGCTAACTGTTCTGTCGTCGCGTTTTCCGGCGGAGAAATTAATTTAAGAATCGGAGCGGGAATCACGACTTCTGCCGGAACACTCACACTTGAGGCTGAGGATTCTTGATTTTCCTCACCTTCTGAACGTTCCTCTTTATTATCTTCCGTAGTGGAAGTGGATTCTGACGGCGTCGAAACTTCATCCGCTTTCTTCGCTTCAGCCGGAACTTCGGCTGACGGAGCGGATTCTTCCGCTTTTACCGGCTCTGATGGAGACGTTGATTCAGCAGCCCCCTCTTCCAGCTGAATGGTCTCCGGAAGTGCTTCCGCACTAGCCCCTTCCGCTGCCGGAGGCGGTGACAAGGGTGAAGTCAAACCAGAATCTTCCGGAGAAATTTCGATCGGTTTCTTCATTTCCTCAATCATTGCCTGAATACTCTGACGGAACTGCTCGGTTTCAGGAGCCGCCACTTTATCGCAAACAGGAAGAAGAGTTTCGAACATTTCCTGAAGCTGCGCTTTGTTTTCCGGAGAATCCATCATGCCTGGCCTCTGGGAAGCAACCGCTGCCATCTGAATGCACATCTGAAGACAGTTTATGTTAAACAGCTCATTCTCCGAGCCGGTCTTAACGCACTCAAGATATTTGGTTTTAAATTCATCCAGCTTAAACTCCGGACCTGAAAGCATTGGAATCAGGTGGATAAGATCTATCTGCCACGCGGTATACGCCGTAAGCTTTTCATTTCCAAATTTCTCAACCGCGGTCCTGAACTCAGCCAATTTTTCTGTCGGAATGCCTCCCCGCATGGAACGCATGATAATCTCCATCTTCTGCGTTACCATTTTTTTGAGTTCATCCAGTTCGGTTCCTTCCGGCGCGGTGAATTCCATCGGTTTGCTCAAGAATTCAATTTCATCAAGACGCTTCTGGAACATTTCAGTCAGCTGTTTGGACTGCGGATCGTCTTTTCCTTCCAAACCTTTCACCATTTTTTCGCAGAACGGCTTCATTTTCGAATCATCATCCGCGAAAATACTCGATACCTGCATCGTGACCTGAAGCTGCGGACCATTGAGGGCATCGGCAGCCAATACTTTGTCGAGGTATTCAGAAAATTTGGCAAACAGTTCGTTTTTCTGTTCCGGCGTCGGTTCATCTCCAGAAGCAAACAGCGCGTTCGCCTCATTCATCAAGCCGGCAGATGACGCGTCCAGATCCACGAGTGAAACCAGCTTTGGAAAGCGGCTGGACTTAACTTCTTCCGTTAATGCCGCGTAATCCGGTTCAATATTTTTGCGCACCTTATCCGCACGCATCACATCCAGACGAAACTGGAGCGCTTCCTTGAACTGATCTTCCGTCGCGTCCTGAGACAGGCAAATCAGCTTCAATGCTTCTTTAAGCGACTCATTCACCCGATTCATTGTCTCAGTAAGCCATTTCTGGAGTTCCTCCTCAGATTTCTGGAAAAGAGGAGAAACGATTTCCTGAAATTCCGGTGAATCAATTGATTTCACGTACGTTTCAAGAGCGGAAGCCGTTTTTTCTTCCGGAAGTTTCGCGTAAGCTTCAAGTTTCGCTTTAAGTTCTTCAACCTGTTCTGCCGTCAATTCCGGTTTAGCCGGAGCAGACTGAGCCGCCTGCGAATCCTGCGTTTGGGACATTTGCTGGGCCATTTGCGGATTGTCAAGCATCGCCACTTGCATTTTGAGAGAACTGAGGAACATCTTGGAATTTTCATCAGTTTTACCCTCAAGTCCCTGAATTAACAGATTGAACAGTTCCTTGACCTTCTCCTTATCGGCTCGTAAAAGAGATGACGACTGCATCAGAACTTCCAACGGAAGACCTTCCAGAGCATCCGCTTTTGCCGTACTCTCCGCAAGTTCTTTCAAATCCGGATAAATCGAGTTGAGATCCTCTGAAGTCGGCTGCACTTCACCAAGAAAGAATTTTTCCGTTTTCTCAAGAATGGAAACCGCCTGAACGTAACACTCCACCGTATCCGCAAATTTAGGGAATTTACTCTTTCCAATCTCATCTTTCAACGCGGCATATTTTTCCTTCAACTGCGCAAGCGTTGGTTTTTCCTCCGGATTGGAGTACGCCATTGCCAGATGAAACTTCATGTTTAAGGCCGTTTTAAACTGTTCTTCCGAAGCATCTTCCGCCTTAAGAAGAGTATCCGCCGCGGTTCCCGCGTTGGTTTGAATCTCATCCATCACAGAAAGAACTTTTTTATTAACTTCCTCATTTCTCACGGCAAGGAGTGCCTGAGCCGTTTCCTGAAACTTTTCACTCGTGAAATTTTTCAAATACTCCGCGTAATTGGCACTCGTCTTTTCTTCCGGAAGATTTCGATACGGCGCAAGAAATTCATCCACCTGCTCCGGTTTGGTCTCCTGAATTTCCACATCTTTCTTCAGGGACTGAATCTGCGGCTCGAGCATTGAGCAAAGCCCCTTCCACTTCTCTTCCGGCTTATCCTTAATCGCAGCGTGAAGTTTTTCAAAAATCGTCAGAACCCGTGCTGGCTGCTCCTGGTAAAGCTGAGTCAAAGAAAGAATCATCTGAAGCTGGAAATCACTCAGCATATCCGCTTTCAGAACCTCTTCAACCTGCGAAGCGTATTCCGCATAAAAACTCTCGATGTCTTCCGCTTTCGGATTACCGCCAGAGTAAAGACTGTTTACTTTGTCCATGAGTTTCACGGATTTCAGCTGACAGTTCACCAATTCCGCCATTTTCGGGAATTTTCCGCTCGCAATCTGATCATGGACAGCCTTAAACTCAAGCTCTTTTCCATCAATGGAAGCATTAGAGCTGCTCATTCCATCCAATTTAACAAAAAGCGCGGCACGATACTCCTCTTCTGTCGCGTCTTCCGAACCAAGAATCAAATCCGCGGCCAGCTTGCGATTATCATTAATGACCTTTTGGGCGGCCATTAAGCCTAATCTGCTGCTTTCATCCTGCGCTTGACTCAATGAAAGATAAACCGCCTGAAATTCAGGGCCTCCAATTGAATCAAGATACGCTTTAAGAGCGGCAGATGTTTTTTCTTTCGGAAATTCCGTAAATACTTTCATCGCCTCCGGAATTATTTCCATCGATGCGTCAGACAAACGGGAGGGAGCCGAAGTTTCACTAACAGCCGATTCGGTTTCCGACGAGATTGCCTCGGACGCGGCAGCGGATTCCTGAGCATCAGGCATTTCCGCGTTACGATCTACCGGAGGTTGACAGCCTGTCATCAAGGCAGCGGTTGATATTACTAAAGACGTTAATTTCCAGTTGGATTTCATATTTTTTTCCTTTTCCTGTGACATTCTCTTTGATTCAGCTCCATTACTTTTAACGCCATATCAAACGCAAAAAAATGCCATGAATCCAAGAGAAATCATTTGATACTTCCGTGTTTCACGTTCTAAAATTTCAGAACTATTCTGAAATTCTGACTTTAAGGAAATGCCCAAACACTCTCGTTCTTCTCACAGAAAAGACATTTTGGGAAAGTCCCTTTAAAAGTCCTTATCTAATGAAATTTTCGGAATATCAACTTTTAATCAAATCCTTTTTGATTTTTTGTTTAGTAATTAATTTCAGAACAGTTTAACTAAAAACCGTTCCTCCGTTAAATTTCACATTTTCCAGCCATTAGGAATACTGTTTCCTTTTTGAACCACTACGATTCCGTCAACGATCTGGCAAATTTCATTCTCCTCAGCCTCAAGAACATCTCCCTGATTCACGATTCGAACATTTTCACCAATTCGGCAGTTTTTATCGATAATGGCATTCTCAATAAAGCTGCCCTTTCCAATGCCAAGCGGTATCGGATTTTTATCATCCTCCGTACTGTCTTCGTGATCATAAAAATCCGCCCCCATGACAACGCAGTTTTTAATCGTCACGTCCTCGCCAATCTGACATCGAACTCCAATGACAGAGTTATCGATAACGGTACCTTTCCCAATGAAACAGCCATCCGCGATAAGCGAATTGGAAACTGTCGCGCCACTGATTGTCGTCGAGGGAAGAAATCTCGCGTTCGTATAGATAGGAGCATCCGGTTCAAACATCTGGAATGGAGGATTCGGTTTGGCCAAACTCAGATTCGCCTCAAAAAATGAACGAATTGTTCCAATATCTTCCCAATATCCATCAAAAACATAAGTATGGACTTTCTTGCTGTGGATAAGTGCTGGAAAAACCTCTTTTCCAAAATCTTTATACTCCGTCTTTTTCAAGGTATGAACGAGCATACTCTTGTTGAAAATATAGATGCCCATGCTGGCAAGATAATTTCTCCCATTCGGCTCAACATTTTGGGTACGAATCCATTCCGAATCAATCTCAAAACCGCTCAGTTCCGATTCATCTTTGGGCTTTTCAAGAAAACCGCCGACCTGACCGGTTTCAGAATCAATGCGCATGATCCCCAACCCCTTCGTTTCAGCCGCGGTAACTGGAATGGAAGCAATGGTCGCGTCCGCCCCACTTTCCTGATGAACTCGCAGCATTTCGCGAAAATCCATTCGATAAAGCTGATCTCCAGAAAGAATAATGACGTAATCCACGTTATTGCTTTCTATGTACCGCAGACTCTTCTTTACCGCGTCCGCCGTCCCTTCATACCAATGCGGATTATCTATGGTCTGCTCTGCTGCCAATATCTCGATGAAACCATGCCGATAAATATCAAAAGCATAGGAACTTCGAATATGGCGATGAAGGCTCATTGAGTTAAACTGCGTCAACACATAAACTTTGAGAATTCCGCTATTAATGCAGTTTGAAAGTGGAATGTCAATTAAGCGATACTTTCCAGCCACAGGAACTGCCGGCTTTGAACGAACCTTGGTCAAAGGATAAAGACGTGTGCCGCGGCCGCCGCCGAGAATAAGTGCGAGTACGTTGTCCATATGATTCCTTTAATTTAAATTTGACTTCCCCAAGCTCTTGAGCTTTCGGTAAAATAAATTCCCAAATAAAAAATATCTCCCAAAAATCCGGATTATTTCCCCACAGGAAATATTTTTCTTTAACCATGAATTTTAACAAAAAATTTATCAATTGCCAAGGGGTGGGGGCCTTTTCCGGTAAATTTCAAGAGAAATTCACCAAAATTTTACCAATTAATTTTAATGTTCCACTCAAGAAACCGAAAAAATCCTGCTAATTGAATTTTCTTTATTCCACTCTCATCTTAATCCAGGAAATTTGGAAAAAATAGAAAATTTATCTCCCCCAAAAAGAGTGACTCACAAAAAACAAAAAGAAAATAAAGAAAAAAACTAAAATCAGCTCCTTCTGGATGCCACTGAAAATAAAAAACCAATAACGGGTATTTTTCAATTTCCCGAATCAGCTTTCGAATCATCACAGCAGCGAACTTTCACTGGAGAATTGAGATAACCTCTGGCAACTCCATTCTTTACCCATTTTTCCGCATTAAATCCCGGGCACGTGAAAGAGTGGGGCCAATTGTGTTTTCTGGAATCCCCAAAATTGATGAAATCTCCGCGTAGCTTTTCTGCTCCAAATGATACATTTTGACGACTTTCGCCTCTCTTTCCGGAAGACGGGAAATCAGATAAAGAATCTCGTCCATATTTTCAATATATTCTTCCGCGGTTGAATTTACTGGGTGCTCTGAAACAGTCTCATTTATGCCGGCAACGGAAAAAGAAACCGTCGGACCGTGTTTCTGAAGAAGCGATTTGACGACAACACGCCTGGCAATGACCGTAAGATAGGCCGCCAGACTGCAATTTCCGCGAAAACGTCTGAGCACCACAAAATTATCAGAAAGAATCGCGAAAAAAACTTCCTGAACCAAGTCTTCCTGAACCGTAAAATCAACCGTAAATTTTCGGGCCTGGCAGGTCGTCTGAACAACATAAAGAACCAATCCGGCAAAACGATCCACAAACTCTTCCCACGCCTGGGCCTGTTTCTGAATACAGCGGTCAAGAAGATTGCGGTCAAATTCAGAAAGAGCCATTTTTAACCTCCGTTTTGTCTGGGTGTTTCTCGAACTGGAAAATATCAGGAGAAAAACCGCCTCAGAAAGTCCTTCACCTTTCTCCATTTTGATTATATCGTGTCTTTTAAAAATATGCAAGCAGCAAACAGAAAAATTTTCAAAAATTTCTGGACTTTCCATCGTCAAAATGAAAATTTAGCAAGATTTCGGAAATATTATCAAATTTTCAACCAGATCCGCTCAAAGAAATTCAAGAAACTTCACATTAAATTGCCTCAATTTACCCCATCCTGCTGATTATACGTGAAAAGCGAAAAGAAAATATCCGGATCTATGCCTGCGTCATGGAAATGAACCGAACCGTCCGCGTAAAGATAAAAACACCCGTTTCGATGAAAACTGAAAATCTCATTATGATTATTGCAATTAATAAATTTCATCCCTGTCGTTGAGTGCGTATAGAAAAAAGCATCCACGTCTGCCCAGCGTGAGCCGGTTATCTTCGAGCCGTCCGGAGTATGCTCCGTATACCCAATTGGACGACCGCAATCCTCGAAAAACAGGAAAGTATTCGACAGTCCATCCCGAATTTCTCCGGCTTTGAGAGACCGGGTATCTGGACGAAGCATACCATACCAGAGACTTCGCTCACGAGTCAACCCGGCGGAAATAAATTTTTTGTAAACCACTGGCTGAATCTTCGTGTTGGCTGCGTAATCCGACGTAAATTCCGTTACTTCCGGTGTCATCGGACAATGAAAAATCGCAATGTCAGTCTGGCTCGCCGCGGAATTCGGTCCTTTATTCCAATTCATGTTAAGATCCATCTGCGCGGCTACATTTCCCTGCTCCAAATACGAAAGAATCAATGACAGGATATTATGTTCAGCCGGTTTAATCGTGTGAGACGGCGGAAAACGGCTCATTTCCACTTCATGCTGAAGTATCCCAAGACCGATTTGTTTCAAATTATTGGAACATTGAAGATTTCTTGCCGCGTCTCGGGCTGCCTGAATCGCCGGTAAAAGAAGGCCTACTAACATTCCAATTATCGCGATAACCACCAAAAGTTCCACAAGCGTAAAACCAAAACGAATGCCTTCTTTTTTGAAAAAGGAACGCCCATTTCTCTGCCTAAAAAACAGATCATCCTGAGAAAACACCTGCCGATTGGAAATATGCCTGAATTTATCTGCCCGGTAAAAATCAAAAATACTAAAATTCAAAAAACGCGTACGGCCTAAAATAAAAATGCTCATTTCTTGTTGGCTTCACACAAAAAAAAGACTTCCCTCATGCCTCAAACTTCACCAATTATAGTCTTTTTTCTCACAAACGTAAAGAGGGGGCCAAAAAATCCCCCCCCAAAAAAATCCAGCGAACGATTCTTCACTAAATTTGAAATCTTTTCAATAAAAATCGTTTCTCTGGAACTCTTTCTCTTAATACTTTTCTCAAAAAGTTACTTCCGCCAAACTCGATCAGAAGCAAACGCCTCCTCAAAAACCAGTTTCCAGCCAGAATGAACTGAAAGTGTTCCCTCTTTCAATAAATCAGCGGAAACGGTTCTGCCAATAAAAAAAGAGAAAAACAATGTTACCAGGATCAAAGTTTTTTTCATGATATTACTCCTCGGCATACCATAAATAGAGAATTTCAAACAGTATGAATCCCTTTTGCGGCAAATTCTTCCAAAAATAACGGCATACGATTGCCGGTAATTGGAGAATTGTTGCCGATATTTTCCAAAACGTTTCCCGCCATAACGATCTGACAGGATAAAGGATTTCACGCGGATTAAACTTTAATCAACGAATAAACGTAGTAAGTGACTGAACATTTACTGATGTTTTCCAGTATTTCTTTCTGGAAGAGCTGGATGGATTACCCGCGGTCTGCTCTCTCGGGGAAGCACACAGTTCTTTTCGAAAAACGGACACATCGGGTGGTGCCGCAATACCCAATGAAACCTTATTACCAGAAATACCGGTGATTATCACTTCAATATTACCTCCAATGACGAGACTTTCATCAAGTCTTCGCGAAAGTATTAGCATTTTCAGTCTCCTTACTTCAAAACACTTGACCTAATCTTTAAAATTTAACGATTATTTGCTTTATTTTGATTTTTCCACATTTTCAGTCTAAATTCAAGTCATTTTCTCCATTTTATTAAAAATTTTATTCAAATTCTCTATTTTTCTTGCTTTTACCTCATTTTTATCATTAAAATGTTCCAATAGTAAAGGTAAATAATAAAAAATTTTTAATAATAAATTATGGAACATTGATTTTTTAGAAAAATGAATTAAAATGAGAATCAATCTAAAAAATTCCCGCCATTTATTCCAGGTTCGAAAGGAAAAATTTCCCATGAAACGACGAGAGTTCGTAAAATTGTCTTCAGCTCTTGGAGCAGTCTCGATTTTAAGCAATCCTCGATCAGCTTATTCATCTCAGGTTAATGATCGGGTAAATTTGGCAGTGATTGGCTGCGGTTCCCGTTCAGACTGGGTATGCCGTGATTTTCTCAAGAGGCCGCGTGATGATGTTCGTTTTTTTTACTGTTGCGACGTGGACCTGAATCGTGCCCGGCACCGCATGAATCAGGTAAAACAGGAAGACATGGAAACCAAAGTCATTCAGGATGCGCGCGTAATTTTTGACGACAGGTCGGTTGACGCTGTCGTTCTCGTTACCCCTGACCACTGGCACGCTTTGCATACGATTCAGGCGTGTGAAGCGGGAAAAGACGTTTACGTGGAAAAACCGCTAAGCCGTACTGCTTTTGAAGGCGAAATGATGGTGAAAGCGGCGCGGAAATACGATCGAATTGTCGGTGTCGGCAACCAGACACGTTCCGCCCCTTACTGCCTGTCCGCGAAAAAATTCATAGAGGAAGGAAATCTTGGTAAAATCGAATTTGTCCGTGTCCATAATATGTGGAGTTTTCCGCTTCCAAATCTTGAACCCTCAATCCCGGTACCAGACTCATTGGATTGGGATCGCTGGATTGGTCCATCCCCATACCGCGAATTCTCCCCAACATTTATGAAAGCGCTTGTCTGGAGCTATTTTTGGGATTATGGAAACGGTCTTCTGGCAACCCAGGGAGTTCACCAAATAGACGTAGCCCGTTGGATTTTGGGACTTAAAATTCCTAAATCATGCTGCAGTTGGGGCGGATTTGATAAAGAACGCCTAAAGGAACAGCCGCCGTCCACCAATTCCGTAATGTTCGATTTTGGAAACATGATTATGAATATCGAGCAGATGATGGGAACTCCGTATATGTTGGAGACAGATTTCGTCGTCCGAGAAAGCGATATGTTTCCGTATTGGTATCAGAATTCTTCCAGAATTGAGATTTATGGTTCCCGTTATCTAATGGTCATTAGCCGACTTGGTGCCGGCTGGCAGGTTTTCGACAGAACAAAGCAGCGTCTGCCCGTAGTCAAAGCGCAAGAATACGGACGATATACGAATCCGGAACATATGTCCAATTTCGTTGACGCGATCCGGGAACGCAAAGCTCCCAATTCTCCAGTAGAAGAAGGGCATTTGAGTACGATGCTTATCCATTACGCCAATGCGTCGCTGCGTACTGGCGGAGTAAAACTGGACATTGACCAGACAACTGGAGAAATCACCAATTGTCCGGAAACGGAGAAGTATTGGCGGCCTGAATTTCGGAAAGAATATGATATTCCGGAAATTCAATAGATTTCAATCGTGCGAAAAATCCACTTTCTCACCGCTGTTTTTTACTTAATATTTCAGAGAATTTGAAAATTTAAAACTTCTGAAACATCTTAAAAAACACCCAGAAACTCATTCAATGACCTTCGCCAAACTTTTTTCCAGCAAGGAAAAGCAGGAGTTTGGGGAAGGTCTTTACTATTTTTTGTTCATGGAATTCCCTCTTCCTTTTCCAATTTTCCGTCCAATGGAAAGAATTTTCTCTTTCAGTATTTTATCGAAAATCTCAGCTGCTTCAGCGGTAGAAGCTTTCGACGGATAAATTTCGTAAAGTTGACGATATTTTTCGGGAGTCACATTCGGCATAATGACATTTGCTCCGCGAGCCAAACCATTTCGGTGTCCCATCGAGCGGTCAATGCACGCTAAAGCAGTCGTTGCCGGAATGTTTGCCTTTGGACAGACCAATCGGGTTAAAGCGACTGTTTTCAGCGTCATTTCCTCATTATTGGGGACAATTCTCCTCTCTGGATTTTCATGAAATTCCCTTCCCAAAGGAGTTTCCGGATGCGGCAAAAACGGGCCTACTCCAATCATATCAAGTTCAAGCGTCCGAAAAAGTTCAATATCATTTGCCAGATCATCCCATGTCTGCCCGGGAACACCAATCATGACACCGCTTCCAATCTCGAAACCAATTTCCCGCAATTTCTTTAAGGCGAAAAGTCGTCTCTCCAATCCGGGATGTCCAGGATGAAGCCGCTGAAAGAGTTCTGGATTGGAGGTTTCAAAACGAATAAGATAGCGATTTGCCCCAGCCGAAAACCAGTCACGATATGCCTGCCAATCATTCTCTGGACGTTCCCCTAAACTTAAGGTAATTGCCTGATCTGAAATTTTCCGAATTTCTTTAATGACTTCCGTTACCCAGTCCGTCGGCATGACCGCGGCAGACTCACCTGCCTGAAGTACCAGAGAACCATATCCAAAGCGCTGGGCCATGCGAACACTTTCCAGAATCTCCTCCAACGTCATTCGGTAACGCTTAATATGGGGATTTTTAACACGTATTCCGCAGTACGCGCACTGCTCCGTGCAAATATTTGATACCTCAATCAATCCGCGCAAATGGACCTCTTCCCCCACGAACCGTTTCCGAACTTCGTCAGCCTGCTGCCAAAGCGGTTCCAAAACGTTCTTATCTTCTGAACGAAGCAATTGAAGAATATCTTCATGCGTTAAAAATTCCCAATCTGGAATAACGATTGAATTCTTATCCATTTTCTGAAAAACCTGATTTCAATATCTAATTTAAGTTCACAGGCAAAGCGGTTTCTGCCCCAAAGTACAGAGTAGAATATCCTCAACTGGATGCTCCGCCAAATAGGCGTTAATCTCCTTCACCGTCAAATCCTCAACCTTCTTAAGCAGCTCTTCATTCGGTCGGATTCTTCCAAAATTCACCCAATCGCCAATCAGTTCGGAAGCCCAGCCCTGGCATGACTCTCTCGAGGTCAGAATCATCATGCGATACCGCGCCTTGAACGCCTGAAGTTCCTCTTCCGTAATCCCCTGCCCGAGTTTTCTGATTTCCTGAAGAATAATATCCAATGTCTGTTGAGCATTTTCCTGGCGGCAGCTTGCCGTGCAAAAAACTCCTGCCACACTCCAAAACGACTGAAGATGAGCGTCCACATCATAGCAAAGTCCGCGTTTTTCTCGAACTTCATTAAACAGCCGTGAATTCATTCCTCCACTCAAAACACTCGTCGCGGCCCGTACTTTCAACTGCTCTGGATGAGAATAAGGCAGAGTCTCCCAAACCAGCCCAATCTGAGTTTGCGGGGAATCCAGCTCAATATGAATCGGCACTCGATCTCTGACAAATTCCGGTTTTTGGGGAATTTCCTTTTTCTCCCATTCAGAAAAAAGTTCTTCCACTTTGTGAGCAGTTTTTTCCCAATCAAAATTCCCCGTCACAGCCATCACACATCGATTGGGCATTAAAAGCCGCTCATACTGAGCGCGAACCTCATTCCAGGTAATACTTTCGATCCCACTTCGGTCTCCATCCGCGTCATGTCCCCAAGCTTTTCCATAAAATTGTTCTTCAAGCACCTGGGCCAGTTTTCCTTCTGGATTATCCTCCATGGAAAGAACTTCCTGAAGCAAAACCTGCCTTCCTGCCTCAAGTTCCTCCTCCGGCATAACCGGTTTTTGAAGGAGATCCGCGTAAAGCTCCAGCGCGTCATTCAGATTTTCCTTCAGTAAAGCCCCCCTGAACTCCATCGTTGACGAAGTTAGTGATTCAGTCCGATCAATTCCAATTCGATCAATATCTTCCAAAAACTGACGAGTATTCCGATTCCCCGCTCCGCGCAGCATCATTTCACAAACAAAAGCTGCCATTCCATATTTTCCAACCGGATCCCACGCACTGCCAGCTCGTGTCGTGACAGCAAAAGAAACCGATTGGAACTCCATAATAGGATCGCCTAAAAGAGTGAAACCATTTGGTAAAATCAGTTGATAATTCATTTTTCTGAAAAGATGATTCTCTTTCTCAATACCATAAATTTTTATTTTCCTGAAATGCTTTTATTTTACTCTTTTTTCCAAAAAAGAAAAGCTCCCACCCTCAAGAAATCTTTAACTTCCCCAATTCCCTTGAAAACGATCCCCTTTATTTTCAAAAATCCCCAAATTCCCACTTAGCCAAACACTCTTCATGAAATTTATTAATCGAAACATTCCCCCCATCTCTCATAAAGTTCATCGAAACGGGGGGAATGTCAGCCAAAATCATGAAAAATAAACCTGAAAGTTCAATCTTTCGGCTTCGGCGGAGGCCGAATCTGGAAAATTCCCTTCTTCATTTTAACATGGATCTTCCTGATCCACTCCTAACTTACCGTTCGGTTTTATTTTCAATTCAGATTGAAGCTGCCTGAAAACTGGAATATCCAACTCAGACAGCCCCCTGAATCCACGGAACAGCCGATGTCCAATACTTGCCGGGGCTGAACTCAAAGGCTAATGGAAACCATCAGCTTTTCAAACCGCAAATATCCTAACTCAAACTATTCCTGAAAATAAAATTATCCCGAAAAACATACGAAAATAAATACGAAATAACTTACGCAAATAAAGGGGTATTCTACTTGAACCGCGAATTTCGGAATCAGTTCATATCAAACTGAAATCTCATAACCGAAACCAAAACACCATAAATACCGGAGCAGGAGTTTTCAAACCAGCGAGTTGAATTCAAAAGACGAGTCTTGCCGCTGTTTTCATCCAATTCACAATGAGCCAAAAGAAAATCATTTTCGTAATCGCGAATAATAACAGTCTCACCTTCACCAGCATTTCGTGCCCTGCGTACCAAAAGTAAATCCCCAGGACGGAAAAAATACTCGTTAAAGAGATGCTCATCCTGAACCCGAATAAGAAAAAAATCATCTCCAGAAAATTGGATTTTGTCGCTAATTTCAATCCTTTCTTCAGGATCAGGATTATCCACGATCTTACCTTCAACCAGCTCAGCTCGAACAGGCAGCCCTACCAAAGGTTTTTCTCCGCGTTCGACAAGCATAATGGAACGGGAAAGATTCGCTTCACGATGAATAAAACCTTTTCTTTCCAAAGCAACGAGATGCCCCACGACACCATTGGGAGAATTAATTCCCATCTGGTCGCCAATTTCGCGAACGGTAGGACCATAACCTCGCTTCCGAACACAGCGGCGAATAAATTCAAGTGCCTCCCGTTGACGGGCGGTAAGCGGCAGCTTGGATGAATTTTCAACATTGCGCGTTTTTGCGTTTGCCATAATTCGTATTCCTTTACTAAAAACTTATTCGATAAAATAAAAATAAAAAAACTAATTTTTTACCGCGTTAATTTCCAATGCGGATATTCAAGTTTTACCCTAATAATTTTAATTTGTCAATAGTCCCTCTTTCGTTTTTCGACTTGCGTTTTGTTTACAAAAAGATAAATTTCTGTTAAAACTACGTATCGAAAAAAATTTTAAATTAGTTATATTTTGCACACTAGCCATAAATCTCATGTTCTCTAAAATCAGGAACATGCCCCTCTCAAATTTTAAAGAATACAATTAAAAGTGAATAATTATTTAAAGACAAAAAACAAACAAGAAAAAAATTTAAATTTTTCTAAAAATTTTCCAAATTTTTTGAAAAAAGACACCTTATGCAACAAAAAACTTCACCCATTTTTTCTATTTTTAGTGAAATTTTGACTATTTTACTATTTATTCAGACTCTCTTGAGGTGACTTCCAAGACATTTTTAACTTCCTCCGATAATGTTTTTCGGAGCATATTTTCATCATATTTTTTAGCATTTTCGAATGCACCCTGCCCCAGAATAGGCAAAATCCTCTCCTCTACCATAATCGCCGAGGTAAAATCAATCATTTCTCGATATTTTGACCACAAAAATCCATTCATTCCGTGACGGATAACTTCAGAAACACATCCCGCGTGAAAAACAATCGGAATAACTCCAGCATTTTGCGCCTTCAATATCTTAATCCCAATATGTTCCTGACACTCCGGCTGAAATTCGTTCGTTTCATACCCCTTCGCGTTCCAAAGAAACAGTGCTTCCGCTAGAGAAACTCTTACTTTTTCCTGATCTGGATTAACTATTATCTCAATAGGATATCCATATGCTTTTTCTCGCAATCTTTCAACAAATTCCAGATTTTTTTCAGCTCCGTCACACTCTCCAAGAATCAACATTTTCCAATCCGGACTCAGGCCAAGACGAGAAATCATTTTGTCAACAAAATCCTGAAACGCATTAATAAGAAGATCATGCCGGTCCAGATTTTCCTCGGAAAATTTCCCCAAAACCACGATTAGTGGCTTTTTCTCCATCTTTTCCAAATCAAATCCGCGTACCAGCGGCAAAATTTTTGGTGAAATCTGCCATTTTTTTCCGCACCACTGACGGGTAAAATCTGAAAAACACCAATGTTTTTGATAGGAACTCAAACGGCATGACCAAATCAAAGCCTCTTTTCGTTTACGAAAAAAACGTTTAATAAAACCAGTATTTTTCCACCCTAAAGAATTATGTTCAAAAAAAACATCAAAATCACATCCCGGAAATTCTGTCAGCAAAATTCCATTTTTCGCATTACAAAAAATTGGAAGATCATTACTCGCATTTAAAAAAACTTCATATGGAGCACTAATCTCTTGACAAAATTCCCTGGCTGATTTTAAACTAAAGCTGGAATTATTCTGCGTCCAATCAGGCGAATCAACCAAACGAACAGAAGTTCTGGAAAGATCCGCTCCCATTGCCTTTCCCATACGTTCCTGATTCAACGAAGAATCATGAGATATGAACTCAACCTCATTCCGCTCAGAAAGAATTTGGGCAATGAGTCCAAGCAAATGCTGAGAATCGTATGACGTATTCCATTTTTGCTGATAAATTCCAACTTTTTTCATGGGTGTCCTCAATCAAGTTGATAAATACTGGTTTCGTCATTCTCATGACGAATTTCATCGACTGGCTCTTTCTTTCCCCATCCTGCGTAAAGTCTGTCAGGCAAATTAATGCACCATCCGGGAACTTGACTCACGCAGCGGTAAGCATGAACGACGCCTGGAGGAACGATCACACGCGCCGGGTTTTCCACACCAACTTCAAACTTCATTTTTTCACCATAAGTAGGTGAGTTTTTACGTGAGTCCCAAAGATAAACACAAAAAGTTCCTGGTCCCACAAAAACAAAAATATCCGTCTGATCTCGATGCTCATGGGGCCCGCGAGCCACTCCGGGAAGGGTCTCACTCACGTAAGACATTGCCGGACGAACTCCCTCGGGAAGCTCATCATCACGATAAATTTCCGAAAGCCAGCCGCGCTGATCCGTAAAACGCTTTAATTCCGTAATTTTAACACCATCTATCATTTAAAACCTCTTTAATTTAACACGTTCTTTTTGTGGAAAACTTCTCGAAACTCTCTTAAATTTCCACATCATTTCTGATTGAATTGCCGACATTCAAGAACATGTTTCAGGTAAGCGCAGTATTCATTTCGATAACATTCCGCCAATGCCTTAAACTGTTCTTCCGTAATAAATCCCTGCTCCAAAGCAATCTCCTCAAGGCAGGCGACTTTTTGTCCCTGACGATGATCGATCGTCTCCATAAAATTGGAAGCCTGAAGTAAAGATTCCGGTGTCCCGGTATCAAGCCAGGCAAATCCTCGACTGAAAATTTCAACCTTCAGCTTTTTTTGTTCCAGGTATATTCGATTGACATCCGTTATCTCTAATTCCCCGCGCTTGGATGGTTTAAGATCTGCCGCGATGTCCAGAACCGAATTATCATAAAAATAAAGCCCTGTCACCGCAAAATTCGACCTGGGAACTTCCGGTTTCTCCTCAATATGAAGCGCGTTTCCCTCATCGTCAAAATCCACGACTCCATAGCGTTTAGGATCCCGAACACGATAAGCAAAAACGGTCGCTCCCTCTTTCTGACTGGCAGCGCGGGCAAGCATTTTCCGAAATCCCTGTCCATAAAAAATATTGTCCCCCAAAATCAGGGAAACAGATTCTTTACCGACAAAATCCCGTCCAAGAATAAATGCCTGCGCCAACCCCTCCGGTTTCGGTTGAACCACGTAGGAAAGTTTGATTCCCCATTGAGAACCATCACCAAGCAAACGCTGAAAGGCCCCCTGATCCTCTGGAGTAGTAATGACCAAAATATCACGAATATCCGCCAGCATCAAAACGGACAGCGGATAGTAAATCATCGGTTTGTCATAAACCGGCAACAACTGCTTGCTCACTGCCTGCGTCATGGGATGAAGCCTGGTCCCCGCGCCGCCGGCAAGAAGAATTCCTTTTTGGGTCTTTTTCATAACATTCCTCCAGCTGAACATTCACTCTGAAAAATTTCCATCACCAACCGCTTTCCATGATTCCAACGCGGAAAATCAGAGATTCCCCAATCGCTGACGCTGATAGCGCCCCTGAGTAATCTCAGAGCACCACTGCTGATTTTCAAGATACCACCGAACGGTCTTCTCCATCCCTTCTTCAAACGTCATCGAGGGACTCCAGCGCAATTGGGATTCAACCTTGGAAATATCCATCGCGTAACGCCTGTCATGTCCTGGGCGATCTTTAACATACGTAATAAGAGATTCACAAGGGAATTTCGGAAGGGAAATTCCATACTCCGAAGCCAATTTATCCACCAGTCGGCAAATGGTTTTCACAATATGAATATTCGTTGTTTCGCAATTTCCGCCCAAATTATACGATTCTCCGCAAAGCCCATTTTTCAACACGGTCCGAATCGCGGTACAGTGATCTTCCACGTAAAGCCAATCACGAACATTTAATCCATCCCCATAAACCGGTAGTGGTTTTCCTTCCAGGCAATTCAGAATCATTAAGGGAATCAGCTTCTCTGGAAACTGAAACGGTCCATAATTATTCGAACAATTGGTGGTCACTACGGGAAGACCGTAAGTATGAAAATAAGCGTTGACAAAAAAATCACTGGACGCTTTACTCGCGGAATATGGCGAACGCGGATCATAAGGAGTTTCCTCACAAAATTTGCCGGTATCCCCTAAAGAACCGTAAACTTCATCCGTCGAAACATGAAGAAAACGAAAAAACTTCTGCCTTTCCACAGAAAGTTCTCCGTAATACTTTCGACATTCCTCCAGCAGCGTAAATGTGCCCAATACATTCGTCCGCACAAAAACGGCCGGACCGTCAATCGAACGGTCAACATGAGATTCCGCCGCGAAATGAACGATCTTTTCAACATCGTATTTACGCAGCGTTTCCGCCACCGCCAGCGCATCACAAATATCCGCGTGGACAAAAAAGAAACGTTTGGCGGTCTTTTCATTCTCGGTCAGAGGCTTCAGAGAAGAATAATTCCCAGCATAGGTCAGCTTATCGAAAACCACAACATCCGAATCCTCCTGTTTAAGCCACTGCTGAACAAAATTAGTACCAATGAACCCAGCTCCGCCAGTAATCAGTATCGAACCCATGATTTATCTCCTAAAAAATTTCAGCCTGTCTTGAGTAAAAACTACCAGATTTCCTACTCCTCTGCGTTACTTCTCCGTCTGAATACTTCCCAAACGAAAACGTAAATCCTCAAAATTTATGTCGGGAAAACGCTCTTTAAAACGTAAAAGAAATTCATCTTTTCGGAATAGCAGCTCCTGCATGAAAATAGCATCCGACACACGAATTTCTAAAACTCCGCGGCGAATTCCTCCAATTGAAGAATAAACCGCGAAATCCTCCGCCAATTCTTTCCAAAACTCCTCTAAATCTCGATTGCCGTCTTTGCGACCGATTCCATACTGAGAAACCAGGCCGGAAAGTATTTCGGAAAGAGAAGATGTTCTCCCGCCTTCCTGCGGCAAAGTATTAAACTGAAACTCGTTCATTCCGCCTGTTTATTTTCCAATGGTCAGTTCTCTCACAAAAACCGCTGCGTTACCAGACTCCAATCAGCCAGCCTGTTTTTTAACGTCAAGCTGCATCGGCATAACCAGATAACGGTAACCGTCATTGGTCTCAAACAAAACACCCGTTCTGGAATCAACAAAATTCATTTTCACGACAGACTCTGAATCCAAGGCCCCCAGAAACTTCACAATAAAATCCACATTCAGTTTCAAAGCCATCTCATCTTCATGAAAATCAACAGCCAGGCGGGTCTGAAGTTTCCCCTTTCCCACATCCGCTTTGGAAATCGTCATTTTTCCATTTCCAAACTCAAGAAGAACTCCGGGACTCGTGGAGTCTGCCATGATTTCCGCTTGACGAATACAACGGGTAAACTCCTCAAATGGAAGCATCATACTCTTAGGATTCCGAAGTTGATTCAGACCTATTCTCCAATCGGGAAAACGCCCTTCCAAAAGCGAAGAATAAAAGAAAAGATTTTCGGTCTGCACCATAAAACAATTATCTAAAAGCGCAAGTGAAATGTCAGCATCCGCGTTAGTCAGCAGCCTCGCAAGCGCATCAAGAGAACGTGTCGTCGCAATCGCGGTTTTCTGCTCAGGATACTCTCCATGAACTGAAGCCTCTATCTGTTGAGTGGCCATGCGCCTTCCATCCGTTGAGACAAAATTAAGCGAACCTTCCTTAAAATCCATAAAAATTCCGCCAAGCGCGTAACGTCCGCTTTCACTGTCTGTCGCGAAATTGGTTCTTTTGATACCTTCCTTAAAATAACGGGCTTTTGTCACAATATAATTATTTTCCGAAAAAACCGGTATTCCTGGAAATTCTTCCGGATCTTCAGTTGAAAATTCAAATTGGCTTTCACCACCTTTAATGACAACCTGATTTTTGTTACTTTCTATCGTTAGTGTTTCCCGATAAAGCTGTTTTAAAATCTTTCCTACCAAATCGCTGGGAAGCAATACAGTACCTGCTTCAAGGATCTGTTCACAAGGAAAAGATATCCTTGCGCCCATTTCCATATCAGTCGCGAAAAGCACTATTTCTTCATCACGTACTTCCATTTTCACATTTCGCAAAATTGGTTTGGGAGACTGAATTCGAGCAATTGACCTCACCACTTCAAAATAACTGGCTAAAGTTTCGCAGCTACAAATGATTTTCATGAAAAAAGCTCCTGTTAAAAAAGGTATTGTTTACCCATAAATTATACTTCAATAGTTCATCTCATGCAATAGATTAATCAGGGAATACCTTGAAAAAATACAAGAAATCAAGAGCGTTCTCTTCCCTATCCCACAAAATCAGTAAAGGACAACACAACATCCAAAAATATCGTTAGAAAACTTTCTAGATAGAAAATATTATAAACGTTTGGTGTGAAGGGGGCTTTGAATTACAGGCAACTTAAATTGAACTTGAGAGGAAGGAGCTTGGTTCCTGGTTGAGTGAGAATCACTAATATTAATAAATTTTAAAAATATTTAATAGTAGTAGAAAATGGGTGAAAATGTGGAAAGAATAAGTTTGGAGTTGGTTTTATTTCGAGAAATAAGCTGATTTTGTGTGAAATGTGACGTTGTTTTCAACGTGGAAAAGGTGTTTTTTAAGTGTTATGAATTTGTTGAAAGGGAAATGACATGTTGGAGATTGATGAAATATGGGAAAAGAATGTTACGAAATTCGCGTTTTTCCACATCTAAAAAACATTTGCGGGAAAAATGGAAACAGTTTTTCCACGACCAGGAGGAATGCGGAAAAACTGTGGAAAGTGCAGGTAGGAGATTATAGTTTCGCGATTTCTTTTGCGAGGTTAATTCCCATGCGTTCACAGCGTAAAGAGAGGGATGTTTCAAAATAAACCCAGCGGTTTTTAGGTTTGTTTATTGCGTACTGGAACGCGGACAGAACCAATGATTCAGGAAGGATTCCGCGCTGAACCAATGCGAAGCAGTCATCGATGAATTTTTTGGATTCATCTGTGGGACAAAAGAGAGCGGCTTTCATTTGATCTGGAGTTAGCTGGATATATTGAGCTTGGGCGGATGGTGTGAAATCCTCCGTCTGAAAGATCGGGAGACCAAAGAGTAGGCTCCAGAAAAAGATAATTTGGGCAAATTGGGTGATTAAGTTTTTCATGATTGGAAAATATTTCCAGGAAATCCGGAATTTAAGGGGGTTTTGAGTGGACTTTTTTGATTTTATCAGATATAATACCAAAAAAGGCTTCTGAAGGCAAGAGCAAATTGGGACTTTCCGAAAGGATTCTGGAGGCGGGTTTGGTGATCGGTCTTAAATATCGATGGATGGCATGTGGACTTTTTCTTTGGGGATACTGTGGTTCAATCTTGCCCGCGCAGAGTGTGGAGATAGGGAGCGGGGAAACAGCGTATGCTGAATGGATTCGTCAGCTTGACAGTACTTCCTGGCTGCGCAGGGAGCAGGCATGGCAGAATTTGCGCTTGGAAGCTGGAAGAATTAGAGAGAATCTGGAGCTTGCGGAATTTTTGGAGGCGGTGCGCGATGGTTTGGCGGATCCGAAAATTTCTTTTGAAGTTCAGGAACGCTTGCTTTTTTTGGAGCGGGAGATATTTGCGGAAGAGAAAGGTGGAAAGCGGACGAATTTTAAAGTTCAAAACCAATTGAATGAAAGGGGGGAGTCGGAAAAGGAGTTTGGAAAAGGCGGAATGGAGTCATTGCCCTGTTGGAAAATGTTGTTTTCGGATGTGCCGGTTGAGAGGAATTTTGCTGAAAGAGAAGTAAATAAACTGTTGAGGCAAGGGGTAGAGCCTTACCATGTGATGACAATTCTTCGAAATCTTCTGGTGAAAGAAGATATGTCAGAGGATGATCGGGAAAGAATGTGGAAGCTGGAGCATCAGGCAAGACTGTGCTGGATAAAGGAAACGGCAAAATTGCCAAAGTTAAAGACAGGTTTTTCCACAAAGGAAATTCAGGAAAGTGTTGACTGCTTGGCGACGGCAAATTTGCCGGAAGATCGGCTGGTTCCATGGATGGAATTGGAAGAGAGGTGCCGGGTTGAGTTTACCGCGCTTCCGCGAGAGGATATGCTTGGCGGGGATGGTTTTTCTTTTTTAAATTTTGGAAAAAAAGAAAACGGAGAGATTTATGGATTGAAAATTTGGAAAACAGTTCAGTATCTTGAGGACGCGTTGATTGATGAAAGCGTATCAGAAACCGCGCTTGAGGCGATACGGGAGAAGCTGGAATCCAAAGAGATGACCCCGGCAGGAACTATTTTGCTGAAACGTCTTGAGTTTTTGACAAAACCATGTTTAGTGGCTGAATATTGGCGTGAAGGAGAAATGAAAGGAGTGCAGTTTTTGAGAATTGGGGTTCCTCAGAATTGTGGTGTTGGGATTTCGTATTTTGATGTTTTGGGGGAAGAAACAGTTCATTGTCAAGGAGGAGCGAATTTGGCACAGGGAGATTATCCGTTGGATGTTGCGGTGCCGCATCCGAATCAGCCGGAGGCTTTTTTTCGTTTGACCGCGTTGAGAACCCCGGCAGAAAAACTGCTTTATCCAACGATAATGGCAGATGAGGATAGTGCCCTGTGGAGAGAGGTTACGCTGAAAACAATGGATTGGCTGGAAAAAGAGCTTTTTGAAAAAAGTCGGCCATTATCAATGTCGGAAATTCAGCTATTGGGACATCTTGAAATGCAAGAGGTTTCGGCAAGGGTTGGAGAATGGTTTTCCACAGAGGAAAAATGGAAACAAATCGCGTGGGAAGAGGATCAAAATAAAAATAATCCTGTTGGAAAACAGACAAATTGCGCTTATTTATGTGAGCTGCTTTTTAGAAAGGGGACAAAAGAGGCGATACCTGGTCTCTTGAAAATAGCGGAGCAAGATATTTTTTGGGTTCAGACGCGGAGCAGAGAACGAATTGCATATTGGGCAATTTTGGGAATTTCACAAAATGAACCGTGGGAAGGGATGGAAACATGGCTGCTTTCGCAGTTGGGAAATGGGAAAGAATTGCAGGAAGTTCTTGTGGAAGAAGATGATTCTCCGATGGTTCGGACCATGTTGCCGGCAAATGGAGTTAAGAGGGGTGAAGCAGAGAAAGGGAGTGGAAAGAAAAACGGCCGCGCGACAGTTGGAGCTACTGCGGCTGCCATTTTACTTAAAAAGCAGGGGATGGTACTTGATGGAATCAGAGAAATCCCGATTCGGCCAATGAATCGGCAAGGTGGAATTTTTTATGGTTTTGAGAATGACGAGGCTGCAGAATGCGTTTGTGGAAAACTTCGGAGGGCGTATGCGGTTTTGAAGGGTAAGTGAGTGTTTTTTCGGAAATTTTTTCTCTTTGTTTGGGGATTAAGAGGTTTGATTTTGTGAATGTTCTTTTGTGGAAAAAATGTGGAAAACTGGAAATTTAGATAGTGGAAAAGAGAATAATTTGGTGAAAGGGGGAACAGTTGCCGAAAAGGGCAATTTAAGAAAAAAATCTCCCGGATAGCTGAAATCCCAGGGGGGCAGTGGATTTGAAGGCTATTCCGGGAGCGATTGGACGAATTAAATAATTGGAATTTTAGGTGGGAGTTTTCTTTGGATGATTTTTCTCATCACTTAAGTAAAATAAATTTAGCGATTTTTTCAGGAAAAGTCAAGCGCAATTTTTGAAATAATTGAAATTTTTTGAGAAGTTTTTGGCCAGACCCTTGAAATTTTTGGAAATATTGGGTAAAATAAAGAATATTGAGAAAAGAGAGATAATGAGCAGGAAGCAATGAACGGTTTTTAGTCGCAGGATGTTTTAATCTGGCACTTTTCAGGTTTTGAAAGATCAGGAAATTTTATGACCGACAAATTAATTTTGACCATTTGCGGAAACAATCAGGAGAGGCAGGTGCTTTTGAGCGGAGACTGCTATGAGATCGGCCGGGATGGGAAGTGTGGGATTTGTCTGGTTGATACTGAAGTTTCCCGTCATCATGCCAGAATACGCATTGAGCGTAATGGCTCGGGAGAAGCTGCCAGGATATTTTTGGAAGATCTTAATAGTCTGAACGGGACGTTTGTGAATGGACATTCGATTCAACGATACCAGCTTCAGGTTGGTGACCAGATTCAGACTGGCGGTACTTGTCTTAAACTGGAATCATTAACCTCATTTGAATATCGAATGGGGATTTCTTTAGAGCAGAAGGCGTTTCAGGTCAAGAAATATTCAGGTAGCGCGGGAGATTTATCGCTTGAAACATTAAAAAACGATTCGAATTTTGGTCTTTCGCAGAATTCCTCTTCACTTTTGGAGGATGATTCCGCTTCCAGGAGATTTTTGGGCGGAGAACATTTTCCCGTATCAGGAGTTGGTTTGGACTCTGTAGACGTCACGATGTCCACCCCGGATGAGCAGGATCGGATTTTGCGGACGATCTCGCATAAAGAGGGCGAGAAATTTCTTTCTTCGCAGCATACAGAAAAATTGCGTTCGGAGGGAAAGTGGACTTCCAGAGCGCAGGGATTTCTTCATTTACTTTATGAAATGACGCGGTCGATTAGCCGCTGCACTGATATTGAACGGCTTACGCAGGAGCTGCTTGAGCTTATCTTTAAGTGGGTAGACGCGGATCGCGGCTGCATTCTGCTTTTTGACAGCAACAGCAATCGGTTGATTCCCAGCGCGAAAAAAGTCCGTAAAGAGTTTGAATCCCAGAGAATGATCATCAGTAAAACGATTCTGGATTATGTTTTGGAGCATCGTGAAGGGGTTTTGACAACAAACGCCAGGAATGATAAACGTTGGGATGAGGCGGCTAGTGTTCTTTCTGTTGGGATTCATGAAGCGATTTGCGTTCCGCTTCAGGGGCGATATGGGATCGTTGGCGCGATTTATCTCGATACTTTTTCACGCTCGGATGGGGTAACGCAGGAAATTCATCGATTTGGCGAAGAGTATCTTAAGTTGATGATTACGATTGCCCATCATATCGCGATTGCTGTTGAGGATACGCGTTATTATCAAGGAATGCTGCAGGCGGAACGTCTTGCCGCTATTGGGCAGACTGTCGCGACTCTTTCTCATCATATCAAGAATATCCTTCAGGGAATTCAAGGGGGAAGTTACCTGATTCAAAGTGGTTTGGAAGAACATAATGAGAATTTTATCGCGAAAGGATGGAAGATTGTTGAGCGTAATCAGAATCGGATTTCTGTTTTGATTTTGGATATGCTGACATTCAGTAAAGAACGGAAGCCGGAACTGGCGCCTGGTTCACTGAATCGGGTTGTCGCGGAGGTCGTGGAGCTGATGCGAGATCGCGCGGTGAGGTCCAATGTGTTGTTGACATGGAATCCGGATGAGAGTATTCCAGAGTCGCTGTTTGATTCGGAGGCGATAAATCACGCGGTTCTGAATCTTGTTACGAACGCGATTGACGCTGTTGTTGAACAGATGGAAAGTGAGAAACAGAAGATTTGCGATTCTGTGCAGACGATTTGTTATGGGGAACATGATTCATATTCTGGAGAGAAGGATAGTCCTGAAACAGAATCCATATTCGCGGATGGAAGCCATATTTTTGAAGATGAGGAAGAACATGAAATAGAAGGGGTTTCTTCTGATCCGGAAAGTGAAAATAGCGGCTGCGCGGCTATGCCGGTAGGACAGGTGGATGTTTTAACGCAGTATGACGCGGTGAAAAATGTGATTCGGATTTACGTTAAGGATACCGGAGTGGGATTGACGAAGGAGCAGGTTGCGAATATATTTCGTCCATTTGAATCTTCCAAAGGAAATCGCGGTACCGGACTGGGACTGCCTGTTTGCCGAAAGATCGTACGTGAGCATGGCGGAACCATTCATGTGGAACCGCGAACGCCGCACGGTTGCCGATTCGTGATTACGCTTCCGGTTATTCATGATGTTTGAGTCTTTTTAAATAAAGATAGCAACGTAAATAAAAGAAAAAGCGACGTCTCGAGAACATCGCTTTTTCTTTTACTTGAACGACAACGGGAATTTTTGAAAAACCTGGTTTCTGCAGAAAACTGATCCTCAAAAATCGCCTCCAATCGGGGCGTAACACCGTGAACAGTCACTGGCGGTCGTCGTTAAATTCGCGTAAACGAATCAGTTCATCATTCTCCAACGTAGGGAAGGAGAGCCATGAAACGGGCACGTTTGACAGCGGCCGTGACGGCGTGCTGACTCGCGGCGGAGCAACCGCTCTTGCGGCGGCTGAGGATTTTGCCCTGACGATTCGTCAGTTTTTTCAGCAGTTCGACATCTTTATAGTCGACATAAAGCGGACGGGGCAGTTTGCCGTCGATCGCGATCGGGTCTTTTTTCTTTGTGCGAACCTTGGCCTTCGCGCGTTTACGGAACGGAGCGGCACCCTTCTTGCCTTTTTTGTTGAATCCACCAGCTCTTGACATTTCAGAACCTTTCAAATAAATAAATTTTCATTCCACATTCCGGTAATGTGACACAATTAAAATGCCAATTATACTGGATTTTTGAATTTTGACAAGGGGGAGCGGTGAAAGATGTTAAGATTTTTCCCTGAGTCCGTCAAAAAAGCCCCGTCCCTCTCTTTTCGCGCGAAGACGCGAAGAAAACGCGATGGACGCGGAGAGAGCCAGCCCCCTCCGCGTCTTCCGCGTGAAAAAACAAACTATCAAACACTTACTTTACTTGGAATTTTGTTCCCTCTTCTTTCGCGTACCGTTCCGCCTCCGACCCCGCCTTGCCGTAAATCGTGAGTCTATTGCATCCTTCGAACGCTCCCTCTCCAATGGTCGTTACGCTTTCGGGGATCGTTACCGAGATGAGGCTGAGGCAGAGGTTGAACGCTCTCTCTCCAATGGTCGTGACGCTTTCGGGGATCGTTACGGAGGTGAGGCTGAAGCAGAAGGTGAACGCCTCCCTTCCAATGGTCGTTACGCTTTCGGGGATCGTCACGGAGGTGAGGCTCGTGCAGGAGCCGAACGCTCCCTCTCCAATGGTCGTTACGCTGTCGGGAATCGTATATTCGGTGAGGCCCTTGCCTTCCGGGACCTGAACAAGTGTTTTTCTGTCGGCAGTGAACAGGATACCATTCTCGCTTTTAAAATGCGTATTGCCAGCGGAGACACGGATCTC
>JAFQUP010000163.1 GCA_017408405.1 Thermoguttaceae bacterium | reverse complement strand
GTACGTGTCCGGGACGATGACTTCATCTCCTTTTTTTCGGCCGAAACCGCATTTCAGAACGGAGGCGAGTCCGTAGTCTTCATCCACGTCGCAGACCGCAACGATGTCGACCAGGTCATTGAAGAACCGCATATCCAGCCGCCCCATGCTTCCGACGCCGATGCACGCCATGCGCAGCCGATTGTTCGGATCCGCCCAGGCCTGAACGGGATTGGAAGCGAAGTAGGGAACGAAACCAGCTCCGGCACCGAGCAAAGCGGTCGTTTTCAGAAAGTTTCGGCGATCCAGCATAAAATTTCTCCTTGTTTTTTGGGGGAAATGATGGTTGGAAAATGATTGGGGACAAGCTCTAAAAACCTCATTTTCGGGCAAAAGTTACCCCAACAGTAAACGCTATTATAGCACGGAAGAAATATGTTGTCAAGGTGTTACGCGACGAGGAGGATTTTAAAATCCGGCGTAGCCTTCCCCGGTTCGCGAAACGACAAATCCTGGCGCGGCTGCTCCTTCAAGTGGAATTAATTCCGCGGTAGGCTCACGAAAACCCCAGAGCCAGCCCCTCTCACCGTTCTTCGCGGAAACTCTACGTGAAATGGATTCACGCGGGTTTCAGAATTGAGTGATCTTTCCTTTGGAAAAGGAGGGTTATCTTCCTCGAACATTTCTTACTCAAAGACCTTCTTCAATTCGTAAAAGTAAGTTTAAAATGGCTTTTCGCAGATATTTTTAATCAAAATCAGTCTCTCAAATCTCTCCAATTTAAAATTCATAAATAAATTTCCAGGTAAAAAGTAAAAGAATCATCCATTGATTCTTTTTATCGAATTTTGAGTAAAAAAAGAATGATCGTTTGAGATAAAAATTTTCCACTACCTCTTTCCGCTCAAAAACAGCGAATACGGTTTCATACTTTCCAAAATCTTAACGCACCAACTGCGAATCTTTAAGGAATCCCGCGCACAATCCATGGTCCAATGAGTTTCGTGAACCAGACCGGAAGACGCTTCCAAACGCGAATGGCAAGCCCGTAGGACGCGTTATCCGGACGAACGTCGTCCATAGTTCCCTCACGAACATAATACTTCCAAACGACCGGCACTTCCTCGGCTCCCCACTGCTTCTTGAAGTGCCACGTTCCGCTGCCGATCGTGCTTCGTCCAAAATCAAAAATTCTGGATTTTCGAACTTCAATACTGTGCTGGAGAAGATTCCAGTAAAGGAACATATTAGCGCAGGCAGCATTGGCCCAGCACAGTGTCCCGGCACTGGGAACCTCCGTAATTCCCCGTCCATGAATCAGCAGCGCGGCGGAAGCCAGACTGTTTTCAGGCGTTTTTACCAGACAAATTTCCACACGTTCCTGAAATTGCTCAAAGATTTCCTCAAAAAGCTTGCGAGAGTAAACGGGTGTTCCAACATTTCGCATCGTTTCCGCGAATACAGCGTAAAAATCATCTAAAAACTCTTTTCCGCCCCATTCCGCACGCAGCCCGGATTTTTCACCCTTTCTGACCTGATTCCGAACCTTTGGACCAAGTGCTTTCCAAAGTTCAGACGCGGTTTCGGGAAGTTTTCGTTCCATCAGCACTTTTCCACGCCGCTCGAAGGCAAGTTTCGGGTGTCTCATCTCATGAATATTGCGTAACTCCAGATACTTTACGCCAAGAGAATCCGCCAATCGAACCGCCTCATCTGTCAGTACCGACTCAATCTCATCCCGTTCCGGGCATTCCGGAATCACGCTGCCGCCAACATTCACGTACGGAACTGAAATCAAATGACTCCCGAAAAGCACGCTCCGCATCCAAACCAGCGGAAGAAAACCCACCAGAGTACCGCTGGCAGTTTCCGAATCTTTTCTCATGGCACGAAGAATGAAAATTTTCTGCCTCATTCCCCTTTGAACCACCACCGGCCACTGCGGATAAAATCCAGGGTGAAGCTGAGAAAAAGAACCGGTCAGCTCCTCAAACTCCCGCTGCGAAAGTGCCTGATCGGTAAGAGTAACGGAAATGTTCATATTGTGTGCCGAATAGTCGTTCGGATTCCTTTCATCACCATTTCATCAACATAGAAAAAACCTTCTCCAAGAGCGTCGCGAATTATTCGCGCTCCACCCCCCGTCAGATAAACCTCTGGAGGAATCGCTAACCCCGAAGTGGTCTGCGCCGTCAATTCGCGAATGGTCCCAACTGTCCCCCAAAAAAGTCCTGCCCGAATCGCTTCCTGCGTATTGCGTCCAACAGACGAAATTTCCTCGGCCGTCATGGAATTAAGCATCTCCATAATGTCCACCTCCGGCAGAGCATCTGTCTGCTGTTCCATGGCCAAGGCACTCATCCTCAGCCCAGGCGCGATGGCTCCTCCGCGAAATACTCCTTTTTCATCCACCAAATCCACCTTGGCCGCGGTCCCCAAATCAACCACCACCGCCGGACGAAACGGATCACGAATCTCATTCGCCGTCACCGCCGCGAGAAGACGGTCAACCCCCACTCTTTCGGGAAATTCCACATCGATCTGAATCGGAATATTCCGGAAATTCAAAATATGAAGTAAATCTCGCGGCCGGTCGCTCTCAAGCCATTCCGTCACACGCCGCAAAACAGGCCGGTTCACACTCGCCAGCCACCAGGCGCAGGGTGAATCCGTTCCCCGAAAAGACTCAACCACAGCCGCTAATTCTTCCACCCAGCCGGAGCACTGATGGGAAACGGACCGACAGACTTCTCCATCGCTTATTTTGCACCGCGTATTTCCAATATCGAGCGCAAGCTGAAGCATTTTAACCTTTCAGATTCGGGGAAAAACGAATTAAAAAAACTAATCCGTATTTTACCCCGAAATTTCCAAAAATCAAGCACTCCCCTCTTAAAGAAAATTATTTTATCCCAATTTTGTCGAAAAACACCACAAAAGAAGATTTACGTCAGTCATCAGCCCGATTTTTAACCGTCTTACGCTCCAAAACCAATGCGGCTTTTTCCCGATCATACCGAAATTCCTCAAGTGACCCGTTCAGGATCCGAAAAATGCCTTCATTAATCACTCCCAGCGAAAGGTCGAACCACTCGCGGACCGTATGGCGTAAACCGTCCGACCCCCAAACGTCAATGGAAAAACGAGCCGGAGCGAAGAAATCGTGAAGCGTCTTCTCGAATATATGCGGATCCACATTGAAAACTGCCAACTCATTAACGATCTGAACTTTCGCCATCAGGTACGTCACTTCCTGCGCCGC
>JAFQUP010000162.1 GCA_017408405.1 Thermoguttaceae bacterium | reverse complement strand
CGCGGAACAGGTCGTCAAGAATTATCCCGCGATGTTCTTCGGCATCTCAATCGGCTGGGCCGTTGTGGCGGCGTTCGTCGGTTTGAAGGGGATCAAGTACGTGGCCAAGATCGCGACCTTCTTCCCACTCATTCCGCTGACTGTCCTGATCGTCATGTTCGCGAAAACTGCCGGCGGACTTGGTGATTTTGATGCGTCCAAGATCGGTGCTGCCGCGACCGCGGAACCGGCTGCCGTCGAAGCTCCGGCTGAACCCGCCCCGATCGCGTCCGAAGCGACTGCGGACGAAGCCGCACCTGCGGAAACTACTGTCGCTGAACCCGCACCGGCTGAACCCGCCGCGGAAGCCGTCGTCGTGGAAACTGCGGTTGCGGAACCCGCCGCGGAAGCAGCTGCTGAAAACGCGGTCGCAGAAACCGCTCCGGAAGCTGTCTCGGAAGCCGCCGCGGTGGAAGCCCCGGCTGCTCCGGCCGCGCCCCTTACCACGCTTGCTGTCTTCAATCTGATGGGGATTTACGTTCTTGGCTTCTTTGCGACCGCTGGTGCTGCCGGATGCGATATGGGAACCGCGAGCCGTCACTCCAAAGACGTTCAGTGGGGCGGTTTGATCGGCGTTTTCGCCGCGACGGTTTTCTCCGGCGCGATGGCACTGCTGATTTACGCTGGCGCTTACGGTTCCGGTCTCGTTGGCTACGATGTGCCGGTGAAAGAGACAACCTCTCTGATGAACGCCATCATGGGTCCCAAAATGGGGAACGTTTTCAACTTCCTGCTCGCGGTCGCGGCATTCCCGGCCGCGTGCTTCTCCTCCATGATCGCCGCGAACAGCTTCAAAACGACGCTGCCGAAAGTGAATCCGTTCATTTCCTGCGGTCTCGGAACGCTCGCGGCAGTTATCCTGATCCTGACGCAGGTTGCCGGCGACTGTGTCGTGGTCTTCGGTACGATTGGCGCGTCCTTCGGTCCGATCTGCGGTGCCATCGCGGCGGATTACTTCCTCTCTGGCTGCAAATGGAACGGTCCGCGTGCCGGATTCAACCCGGCCGGGTGGATTTCCTGGTTCTTCGGTTTCTTCGTAGGGGCCTATCCGTTCTTCCAGTGGCTCTGCCCCTCGCTGCCGCAGGTCACGATGCCGTGCCCGCCGCTGCTCGCGTTCGTGGTTGGTTTCGTTCTTTACTTTATTCTCGCTTCCGTTGGTCTCCAGAGTAAAACACTTGAAATGGATTCTGCCGCGGAATAAATTTCATGATTCGGGGAACATTATGGAACGGTAACATTACGGAACGGTTCCCCGTTCAATACTGTCTCAGAGCGGAGCCGCTTCCATTTTGAGGCACGTAACATCCAGCCGAAATTCACGTTTACGCGCGTTTTTCGGCTTATTTTTTACTTTGATTGGAGGTTGCTTAAATGCCTGAAGAAAATTTTCCCTTCAAAAAAGATCGGACAGAGGATGAACGCGATATTCGCGCGGCCTGGGCCATTGGTTTTTCGCGTGCGGCGGAAATCTCAAATGTCGGACTTCAATTCGTCCTCCCCGTTCTGGCCGGCTGGTGGCTTGACCAGAAACTTGAAACCGGTATTCTTTGCCTTTGCGTTGGGCTTGTCCTGGGAATGGTCCTTTCCCTGCTGACCCTGCTTCACCTCGTCAAAAGAATAAATGAAAAAAAATAAAGGCCCTCGAAGACGTGCTTTTCCGGGAAAAGCCGAAAGTGTCCCGGATTTTTGAAAACTCGATGAACTTCGCGTCTTCGACAAGAGTTGGGTTTTCAGGTAATACGGTCGAAAATCAAAATATTCAATTTTCTGAAAATGAAGTTTTGGGGAATTCCTTGAAGTCTAAACGAAAAAATGGGCCAAGAGTGAAAAATGTCTCTCCGTAAACACAAAACGGGAGCCTCGGCAGAACCATCTCCCCGAAGCTCCCGTTTCTTAATGAATTATCCAATTCAGATTTCGGGCACGACGAATCCCTCGCGATATTCACGTTTCAAAAGCGCGTTGGCAGCTTCCGCGGAGTCGCCAGTGAATTTTCCGATTTTTTCATCGTAGGTCAGAACATCGCTCAAAACCACTTCCGAATTTTCCATCGTGAGGCCGTTGGCGTCCAGAAGCTCGCGCGTATTGGCGAGAAGTTCTTCCCAGCGGCCATCCGTTTTTCCATTCAGAATATCGGCGTTTTTCTGCTGATACGGTTTCCCGACACGGAACGCGATGTTCGAGAAATTGCACCACGCGACGACTTCATTCGCCAGCTTCACCTCGCCATTCTGGATTGAACGGTCATGGGCGCGAACCGCTTCGATGAAATTGCGCTGGTGCCCGCTGCCGGAATTGCCTTTAAACTCGCGAATGACTTTTCCGTCGTAGGTGAGGGCTTTTCCCCGTCCGCGTTCACCCCAGAACATTCCACCCTCACAGTAAACACAGTATCCGCTGCCCGGTCCCGTGTGTTTGCCGGCTGATTTTGTGTTTGGCCCCGCAGTAATGTTTGAAAGACCAATGACCATGGGAATGGAGCCGGTATCGAACCAGACAAAATGAACATTCGGCGTTTCTCCGGCATCCTGGTACGTCACTCTCGCGCCGCCGCCCATAATTCGTTTCGGGTACGGCACTTTATCCAGCAGCACATTATTGATGGCGTCGTCCAGAACGTGAACGCCCCAGTTCCCCATCTCGCCGGAACCCGTATTCCAGTCCCAGTGCCAATCGTAGTGAAACTTTTCACGGAAAAGCGGCTCATCCTGCGCGGGACCAAGCCACAAATCGTAATCAATTCCTTCCGGAATCGGCAGCGGCGTGGAACGTTTGCCAATTGGAAGACGGCGTCCGTAACGATTGACTGCGCACGATTTAATCTCGCCAAGAGCTTTTTCCTCGTGAAGGAATTTTTTGATCTCGTCCTGCATCGGATCGCTTCGCTGCTGAGTTCCGACCTGGCAGATCATTCCATTTTTTCGAGCCGCTTTAACGACCTGATCGCCTTCCCATTGGGAATGAGAGAGCGGTTTCTCAACGTAAACGTGCTTTCCGGCCTGCATGGCCCAAATGCTGGCGAGGCAATGCCAGTGATTGCACGTCGCAACATAAACCGCGTCGATTGATTTATCATCGAAAATTCGACGCATATCCCGATAGCAAGCGGCGTCTTTAATTCGGGATTTCGCCGTCGCGAGACGCGCGTCATCCGGATCGGCAAACGCGCAAAGTGAAACGTCTGACATTCCGTTGAAGGCGTTAAGATGGTCACCGCCGCGCCAGCCGATGCCGATACCGCCCATGGCAATCTTCTCGTTCAGATTGGTTCCGGCAACCAGAGCAGGAGCGGGAACCGCAGCCGTCAAAACGCCTGAGGCTAGAGTAAGTTTAACGAAATTTCGTCGAGTTATTCTGGACATGATTTTCCTTTCATCATTCACAGTTTATGGTTACCTGAAGAATACGCAGCGCGTTGCCTTTAGCGTTTTCGGTGAGTGCCTCCGGTACGCGGATGGTGATAGAGTGCTTGCCCGGCTTAAGTCCGTCCGCGAGGACGACTGTGCGCGGATAGTGGAGTCCACTGGAGTAGGGATGGCGAATTCGGACTTTCTGAAAATCTCCGCCGTCAATGGAGAATTCCGCGTCTCCGGAATCTGGACCGGCCAAAACGAAAAGGCCAATGGCGGTCCCCTCAAATTCAAATGAGCAGGAATCTCCTGGTTTCGTGCCGCAAAGAAAAGGCTGGTTGGCAAAGGTCTTTCGAAAACTGCCGGGGATCATTTTCCAGTTCGGAATTCCAAGCGTGAAACCGTTCTTTTCAATGTCGTCAAAACCGCGAAATTTTCCATTAACGTAAGAATGAAGATCGATCTGCTTGGGCATTGGGTGAGGCTTGAGAGAGTTCGCCGGTGTCTTCCACGCTTCATTCAGAATAGATTCAATCATGTCGGCGCATATCCGATTGCCGCGCGGCGCGGGATGAACTCCGCCAAATTCTCTCCAAGTGATTTTTTTCGCGTCAATTTGTTCCTGAATTTCTTTGGCGAGATTAATGACCGAAATGTCATACTTTTCCGCGACGAGCGAATGAGCCTTGATGCTGTCCGCGACATTTCCCTCGCGATATTTCCGCATCAGATTCTCATTTACGAAAAAAGTAATGACGATATCCACGTTCGGGCAGGCTTGGCGAATATGGCGCACGATCCCCTCAAATCCGCGAATTGAATGTTCCACGGAAAAGAATCCGTCCTGGTCGTCATTGACTGCGAATTCCAAAAAGAAAAGATCAATTGGACCACGCGAAAGAACGTGGGACTCAAGACGAAACGCTCCGGTGTCCGAACAGGTGGAACTGATTCCGGCAGCGACAAAATCAAATTCTGTTTTGGGAAACTTCTTCTGAAGATATTCGCAAATCATTGGCCGATAGCCGTCCATTTCGGTAATGGACCCGCCTAAAAAAGCGACGCGGCCTTTGCCGGTACTTTCAAAAACGTATTGCGAATTGGAGTACGAACCGCGAAGGACGGTGTTCTCAGCAACTTGCGCTTCCGCGAAAGTCAAGCTCATGAACGCGGAAAAGAGCAGAAAAAGGAAGGCAATGGGGGAATGTTTCATTTTTTTCTCCTGACAGAATGAAAATTGGATAATCACCGATTATACTTTGAAATTTATTTAAAGTCAATGAAAGCTCCAGCGAAAAAGGGCGAAAAAAACAAATTTTCTGAAATTTCTCTTTTTCATTGGGCAGGTCCTTCCATTTCGCTAAAAATTTCGTATAATTGATTTGAAAAACGAACTTATTGACAAACAGAGGAGAAAAATCATGGAAATTACGAAAAAAATCGGTTTCATCGGTGCCGGTCAAATGGCGGCGGCATTAGCCAAAGGTTTCCTCATGAAAGCAGGCCTTTCTCAGGAAAACCTTCTTGCCTCCGACGCGTTTGAGGCAAGCCGTGAGAAATTTCACGCTGCTACCGGTATCGATGTCACGGACGATAATATCGACGTGATGAAAGAGTGCGATGTGGTCATTCTCTCCGTCAAGCCGCAGGTTCTGCCGGACGTTCTGGAAGAAATCGCGGATCACGTCACTCAGGACCACCTGATTATTTCCATTTGTGCCGGAATTACGCTTGCCAAACTTCAAGCAGGACTTGGAGAAGACATTCGCCTTGTTCGCGTGATGCCGAATACGCCGTGTCTGGTGGGGCAGGGAGCCATCGCTTTCTGTCAGTCTGAAACCGTTACGCAGGAAGATTTTGAAATCACCTGTGCTCTTCTGAAAAGCGTTGGACGATGTTTCCACGTCGGTGAGCACGTGATGGATGCCGTCACGGGACTTTCCGGGTCCGGTCCCGCGTACGTTTATCTCGTGATTGAAGCACTTTCGGATGCCGGTGTCATGATGGGGCTGCCGCGTGATGTCGCCACGACACTTGCCGCTCAAACCGTCCGCGGAGCCGCTGATATGGTTCTTGAAACCAGAGAGCATCCAGCGGTCCTGAAAGATCGGGTTACTTCTCCTGCCGGAACGACGATTGCGGGAATGCGCCAGCTCGAAAAATGCGGTGTTCGCGCCGCGATGTTTGAGGCTGTCATGGCCGCTGCCAACCGCTCTCGCGAATTGGGAAAAGCCGACTAATCCGAAACTCGCTGGAAGCGCCAAACCGGATGAGAACATTGAGCTGAATGGAATCGTTGGACGTGAAAACCGGCAGTGAGAATTTCATTAATGGCTCGCGGTGAGAAGATTGATGTCCCGGAAATCTTCACTAAAGTTCTCTCCGGATTCTCGCTGCGGAGGGGTAATTCTTGCCAAAACACTAAAATATGGAATCAGAACCTGAAAAAAAACGATTTTTGACAGGCTGGCACGAGCATCACGCGCACCTTTTTCTGGGTGGTGCCCGCAGACGGATGGAGGAACTTTTTGAAACAGAGTTTCCGGATTTTCGGTATTGGAAAATTCCGTTGGTGAAACCGGCATCGGAAGAGGCGATCGGTCGCGTGAATGCCTGGATTCGGGAATGTTTTCTTCCCGCGGTAAAATTTCATGATTGGAGAAAACTCTCTGTTCAGGCAGCTCTTGAGCAGGCAAACGCTGATGGGGTTTCTCGTCTGGAAGCAAGTTTAAACGTCGATTTCAGCCGTTTGGGGACGGAACGTCTTCTTCGGGAAATTGCGGAGGTTCACGCGCAAACTGCTCCCGATTTGGAGTTGAAGCTGGATTTAGGGTTCGTGCGTTCCCAGTCAGTCGAATTTCAGGCGGAATGTTTTCAGACTTTCCTGAAAACCGCGGAGCGTTTTCCTGAACTGGGTGAACTTTTGGGCGGGGTTGATCTTTACGATGTGGAAGATGCCGCGCTGCCTGAAAATTTCCGGGAGATTTTTCAGATTGCGCGAGCTGCCGGACTTAAACTCAAAGCTCATGTTGGGGAAACAGGAAGTCCAGAAGTGATTCGACACACTGCGGAAATTCTGAATTTAGATGAAATTCAGCACGGGATTCGGGCTGGAGAATCCAAAGAAACTCTTGCTTTCCTGGCGGATCGAAAAACGGTATTGAATCTTGCCCCAGCATCCAACCGAATTCTTTGCCTGTTTCGCGAGGAAGAAATTCAGGAACGCGTTCGGGCAATTTTTGACTCCAAAGTCCCGTTCACACTCTCAAGTGACGATTACCTTCTGTTTGAGACTTCCATCGTGGAGCAGTTTCAGGAGATTGCCTCGATTTTCTCGGAGGATGAGCAGACGCAAATACGAAAAAACTGTCAAAATCTTTGAAAGGTGAAAAACTCCTCAAACGACGTAAGATTAAGTAAAAATTTGTTCAAATGGGATAAAAGTACCGAAGAAGGGATAATTTTCTCTTAAAGATGGATTTTTTTGAAAAAAATGAGAAAAAAAGAAAAATATTCCGGTTGGGGGCCTTGCTTTTTTTTTCGATTAAGTGTATGCTGGTAGTAAAGCAAATGGGTATGCTGCGCATTCCCCACCAGTTTTCATTATCCTTTGCCCTCGAGATCGTCACGCCTCCCGCCTGAAAGATCTCGGGACAAAAATTTTCCTACCTTTAAGCGTAGAGTTTCAAGTTTAACAAGGAGTTTCAAGTAATGTTGAAGACAAATCGCCGTAATTTCCTTCGTGCCACCGCTGTGGCTGGTGCTTCCACTCTGGTTCTGAGCGACCTGATGGCTAATGAGTCTCCGAACGAAAAAGTGACGTTCGGCTGCGTTGGTATCGGCGGCAAAGGTTCCAGCGACTCGAATGACGCGAACCGTTTTGGTCAGGTTGTCGCGTACTGTGACACGAACCGTAACCAGCTCAAAGGCGGAAAACGCTTTAAGGATGCCGTCGGTTTTGAAGATTATCGTGAAATGTTCGACAAAATGGGCGACAAAATTGACGCTATTACTGTCAGCACGACGGACCATATGCACGCGATTATCGCTGCTGCCGGTATGAAACTTGGCAAGCACTGCTTCACGCAGAAGCCTCTGACCCGCACAATTTATGAAGCTCGCCGTCTTGGTGAGATCGCCAAAGAAAAAGGCGTCGTGACTCAGATGGGTAACCAGGGTTCCGCTGGTGACGGTCTGCGCGAAAGCTCCCGCATGATCCGCAATGGACTTCTGGGCGACGTAAAAGAAGTTGTCGTCTGGTCCAACCGTCCGGTTTGGCCGCAGGGCGGCGAACGTGGTCAGGAAGCTCCAGTTCCGGCTTACCTCAACTGGGAAAAATGGATTGGTACCGCTCCGATGCGTCCGTTTGTTCAGGGTGCTTATGATCCGTTTGCGTGGCGCGGCTGGTGGGACTTTGGTTCCGGTGCTCTTGGCGACATGGCCTGCCATACCGTAAACGTGGCCTTTGCCGCTCTCGACATTAAAGACCCGACTTGGGTTCAGGCTATTACTTCCGGACACAATTACGATTCACTGCCGAAATGGTCCAAGATCACGTTCGAATTCCCGGCCAACGATTGGCGTCCTGGATTCAAATTCACCTGGATGGACGGCGGTCAGCGTCCGGACCCGGCTATTCTCGAAGGCAAGCAGCCGTCAGGTTCCGGTCTCCTTCTCATCGGTGAAAAGGGCAAGTTCTTCTCCATGAATGACTACGGTCAGGATCGCGATCTGCTTGGCACGATCTCCAAAGAAGTTGAAGCTAAATATCTCGAAGAAGCCAAAGCCCAGCTTAAGGCTGAAGACAAATACGCTGGTCCGTATGGCGGTCACTTTGGTGAATTCGTCAGTGCGATCAAAGACGGCAAACCGGAACGCTGCTGGTCCAACTTCCCGAACTATGCCGGTCCGCTCACCGAGACCATCCTCCTCGGCAACCTGGCCGTTTGGGGTGCTTCCAAACCGGAAGTCATGGGTCCGAAAGTGGAATGGGATGCCAAGAACATGAAGATCACCAATAATCCGGAAGACAAAGCTCGTCTGGAATCTCTCGTCAAACCGACCTACCAGAACGGTTACGAAGCCATCTGAGGTTAATTGGCTCTGAAATAGATTCAGTGATTTCTCTCCGTCGGATATTTTTCGGCGGAGTGTTTATTTTACCTGAAAATGGTGTCAAAAAAATCCCTCCGTTGGATATTTTTGTTCGGCGGAGGGATTTTCTAAAGATTTTTTTCATTCAGAAAATAAACGTTTCGAAAATACGCGCATGTCAGTAAATCTTGAGGAATCATGAGAAGCAGCCAAATGTCATTCAGTGTTTAAGGACTATATTTGCCGTACTCCTGATTCTTTTTCTCTGTGCTTTTCTGATTTTATTTACTGATGAATTCGATCCCAATTCCTTTGTGTTCGATGAAGCACGTTTTCATCCAAGGACGAGGCTGGCTGACGGGAACGATCAGTTTGAAACGTTTGATGACTTCGTCAAAATTGGCGATTTTAAATGCCACGTGCGGACGTCGGCAAATGCATTCAGGGAACGGGGCGCCTTCTTCAAATTTCATCCATTCAATACCGAACGGATCGTTTTCGTATTCCATGATGTGAACCTTAATTGCTTCAAGATAGGTATCCCATTCAAGATCCTGGTCTGTTGGAATCCCGACGTGATTGAATTCCATCTGGCATTCTTTGAGAAGCCATTTTTTCAATTCAGGATCCTGGCCGGAAAGAGCATCTGCCGCTTTTGAGACATCCGCCAAAACCATTCCGGCACCAAACGCCGCAGTCGCGGCAAGCATTTCTCGTCGATTCATCTTAACTCCTTTTTTGTGAAACTGCCATTACGAAAAAACTAAAAAACAAAAAACGATTTTAATTTTTCACATTTTACTTTAGATTTTGTCCTTGCGCAACGATTCTGGCGGAAAAAAAGAAAATTTTTCCATAAAAAAACAAAAATTGAGTGAAAAAGACTTGGGGGGCCTTTACTTGAGAAAAATTTTATGTAAAATTTATTATGTTCGTTGGATTTTCAGATATGCTAAACTATCGAAAGTCATGGAGCAAATGTTGAATGCCCAGCGGCTTAATTCGTGTCTGAATTCCAGAAAATATTGGGGGTAATTCAGCATTATCTTCGCTCTGTTTCATGGAGAGATCATGACCTCGCAAAATCCAGTTCCGCGCAAAAAATCAATCAAAAAATGGTTTCGCTACTTTCAGTACCTTTTAGCATTTGCCATTCTTTGGCTGATTTGGGGAAAACTCGGTAAGGCTTGGGATCAAATCCAGTCGGCAGAATATGTCCTTCAATTGAATTGGTTTTGGCTTGCTGCCGGCGGTTTTTTCTATGCGTTTTCACTCCCTTTTCCTGCCTCTTACTGGTACTGCGCGCTGCGTCATCTTGGGCAGAAACCGACATGGCGATCCACTGTCCGCGCTCATCTGGTTGGCCATTTAGGAAAGTATGTTCCGGGAAAAATCTTCGTAGTACTCATTCGTTCCGGACTGTTGAAAGGCCCAAACGTGGACACGACCGTTTGCGTCCTGAGTATTTTCCTTGAGGGGTTGATGCAGATGGCCGTCGGTGCGCTTGTCGTGGCGGGACTCATCCTTTTCTGGGCAACCCAGCTGGAGGATTCCCGTTTTCTTTGGGGGAGCCTGATTCTTTTCGCGATGGTGGGCCTTCCGATCATGCCGCCAATCTTTAAATTGGGAGTCAAAATCATCGGCGTGAAAAAGTTCAGTGAAGAAGTGCGTAAAGTGGATCAGCTTTCATGGAGGACTTTCCTTTTTGGTGTTCCGCTCATGGTCAGTTACTGGCTCCTTCTTGGCCTGAGTCTCTGGTGCGTTCTTCTTGGAATAGGTCTTGAACTTCCTTTCCTCGGTACTTATCCAGTCTCGCTTCTGGCAATTACTGCTTCGATGACGGCAGGATTCGTCTTTGTCGTCGCTCCCGGCGGAATGGGAGTTCGCGAGATGATCATTCTCATGCTCTTGGCTCCTCTGCTTAAGGAATTTACGAACGTTCCAGAGGGAGCGGCTTTGGTTTCAGCGTGTGTTCTGCGTATCCTGTGGATCGCTGCGGAAATGATTTGCGCCAGTTTTGTTTACTTTGGTTTGCCCGGTCCGGAAATATCTCTGACCGCAGATGATGAGAGCGGCGTGAAAGTAAATGACTCGATGAGTCTCGAAAGCAGAGCAGTCCCGGAAACTGAAGGTGAAGGGCAGGGTGAAAGCAGATAACGTACCTAAAATGAAAATCCTGATTGAGCCGAGCTGTCTCGCGCGGAGAATGAGGAGAAGAGATTAATAGAGCTTTCCGAAATTTAATCCAAACCTTAAATTTTATTGAATAAAACTCGAAATTAAGGAGAATTTCATGTTTCTTTCCATCGTCATACCCGTTTTCAATGAAGAAGAAAGTTTACCGGTCCTGATGGAGCAAATTCAGAAGGTCTGCGTGGAAAATCAATATGAAAAAGAAATCATTTTCGTTGATGATGGATCTCGAGACCGTTCATGGGAAGTCATTTCCAGTCTGGCCGAAACTCATCCGGAAGTAAAAGCAATTCGCTTTCGTCGAAATTTCGGAAAGGCGGCGGGGCTTGAGGCAGGTTTTCGTCAGGCTTCAGGTGATTTCATCATGACGATGGATGCGGATCTTCAGGACGACCCGGCTGAAATTCCGAATTTTCTCGCGAAACTTGATGAAGGATTTGATTTGGTTAGCGGCTGGAAAAAGATTCGCCATGATCCCTGGCACAAAGTTTTTCCCTCACGCATTTTTAATAAAATGGTGAGTAAACTGACTGGAGTTCATCTTCACGATCATAATTGCGGAATGAAGTGTTACCGTTCCGCCGTCGCGCATGAACTTCCGATTTTTGGAGAACGTCACCGTTTTCTTCCTGTTCTGGCAGGTTCCCGCGGCTGGCGCGTGAGTGAAATAGTCGTTCAACACCGTAAACGTGAATTCGGATACTCTAAATACGGATTCAGTCGTTTCATGAAAGGTTTCATGGATCTTTTCTCTGTCTGGTTCGCGACTGTTTATGGTCAGCGGCCTCAGCATCTTCTGGGAGTTTACGGCACGTTCATTGCTTTTTTCAGTTTTATCCTTTTCGTTCTTTCGGGGGTAGGCATCGCGGCGCACAAATGCTGGTGGACCTTTTTCTCCCAGACGGGGCCAGCTTTTTGGGCACAGCTTCTTTTTTACTTCGGGATTGGCGTATTCTGCCTTTCTCTGGTCGGAATGATTCTCGGCGGAACGAGTTTGATCGTTGGACTTGCCGCGGAACTTTTGACTGCGTTTCATCAGCAGCCAGTTGCTGAAAATTTTGCTGTCGCTGAAAAAATTCGTATTGAAGATTAAGCGGAAAGAAGACCCGTTTTTTCTATTTCCCATGATTTAATTTCTGAGTTTAGGAGTCGCTATGAACAGATCCATAAATCGTCGAGATTTTGTCGCCGCGGGTTCCGTCATTGCCTGCGGGCTTGGTGTGTCCCAGGTTTCCGCTTCACATTGCGCGGAAGAAGAGAGAAAAACGTCCATTCCCGTTCAGGAAGGAGAAAAAATTCAGCTCCTTACTCCGCAAACAGAAGGAGGAATGCCTTTTTTTGAAGCTCTGGCCAAACGAAAAACGACACGAGTATTCAAGAGGGAGATGCCTGACCTTCAGACGCTCTCAAATCTTCTTTGGGCCGCGGCTGGAATCAATCGTCCGGATGGACGTCGAACCGCTCCAACGGCACTGAATTCCCAAGAGATTTTCATTTTTGTCATTCTTCCGAACGGTGTTTACTGTTACCAGCCGGCAGAAAATTCGCTTTTGCGCTGCGCAGAGGGAAATTTTCAGAATCTTGCCGGGAATCAGAATTACGCGAAAGAAGTTCCTGTTACTTTCGTTTATGTCGCGGATTTGAACCGAAGTAATTGCTCACCGGAAACGCAGGAATCGTACGCTCGTGTTGACTGCGGATTTATTGGGCAGAATGTTTACCTTTTTGCCGCCGCGGCTGGTCTTGCTTCTGTTTTTCGCGGAAGTATCGACCATAAAGCACTCGCGAAACTTTTCAAGCTCGGTGAAAAGCAGATGGTGCTTTACGCGCAGTCAATTGGGTATCCGGATGAAGAAAAGGTTCAGGCGGCCCCCTCAATGCTCAAGCTGAAATAGCTGAAAAATAGAGCGAAAGCTGGAGTGGGAAGAAGATTTTACGCGATTTCAAGCGAGGAACGCCGCTTGCGTTTCTTTATTCCAGCTGTCTCAAGTTCTTTTTGGAATTCCGGAATTCCGGTATCGTCGTTAATCTATTCGGATTTACGGAATTTTTCGAGCGAATCGCATTTCAGGAAATTCCCAAAGAAATTCAAATTATCAACCGGGACAACTTGAATTTTGGTTCATGAATTTTCATGAAAAGAACGTAATTTTCCCAAGTAATTCGCGTAAAAACGTTGCGTACCGGAATTTTTCTTTTTTCTTAATGTGTTCTGTGCGCGACGTAATCCAGCAGAGCCAGCAGCGGAACGGGCTGCGTAAATAGCGGATTAGCCACTTCTTCACGCGCTAGCTGATTTAAACGTTCCACGTATTTTTGAGAATCCTGAATTCCCAAATGATTCACCCAGGTAACTTTTCCTTTGCCGTCATCTTTCCCAACGGCCTTTCCCATGGTTTCCGCGCTGCTGGTGACGTCAAGCAGATCATCAGTAATCTGAAACATTAAACCAAGATACTGACCGTAAAGTCCCAAAGAAAAAATCTGTTCTTCCGACGCACCGGCCAAAACACTCCCGAGCATGACAGCGGCAGCAATCAGCGCACCGGTTTTTCTGTCCTGCATTGACTCGAGAGCACGAAGTTCAGAAGTCCAGGAAGAATTTCCAAACTTTTGAAGCTTCCGCTGACAAAATTCATTATCGATTCCTGGAAAACAGCCGTAAAGAGTAATAGGAAGAACCGGTCGTTTGGCGTCACGCGTAAAGAACATATCGTCCATTTGACCACCGACCATCCCGGAAGCTCCCGCTGCGCGTGAAAGTATGCGAAAGCAGGAAACGGTATTTTCCGCAAAATCTTCTCCGATTTTCTCCAAGGTCTCAAAGGCCAAGGTCTGAAGAGCGTCCCCCGCCAAAATCGCGGTCGCTTCGTCAAAATGACGATGATTTGTCGGACGACCGCGTCGGAAATCATCATCATCCATGGCTGGAAGGTCGTCATGAATCAGCGAATATGCGTGAATCATTTCCACCGCCAGAGCCGCCGGAGTTAATTTTTGGAGTAGTTCGAGCGTCAAACTGCCCCCATGGACCGCACTTCCGCCAAGATAAACCAGAATGGGCCGAACGCGCTTCCCTGGGGCTAGCAAACTGTAGCGAATCGAATCAAGCAGTCTTTGAGGAACTTCGTTTTTTAAATTTTCGCAGACTTTTTCCAATTCCCTGTTGACGTACACGCCAAGTGTCGAGATCCAAAGTTCAAGAGGATCCGAGTATTTCAAAAACTCTGACATTTTCCCATACTTTCTTGCGGTTTCGATTTTATCTGAAGAAAAAACGTTCTTTAACGGCCTTTCGTTTCCGAACGTTCTTCGAGAGATCTTTCTTCTTCTTTGAGTGGTTCCGTAATCGGTTCTCCATTCGCGTTAATGCCGGTGATCAATTCAATTTTTCTCCTTGCCCCAGCCAAGTGCTCATGACATTTCCGAATCAGAGAAATTCCCTCTTCGTAAAGTTTAAGCGAATTGTCCAGCGATGCCTGTCCGCTCTCCAGAGTGTTCACGACATATTGAAGCCGTTCAAACGATTCCTCAAAAGTTAAGTCTTTTTTTTCTTTCTTATCGGCTGAAATCTTCGTCATCCTGAATCCTCTTCGTGATGTTCGTGAATTCTTTTTTCCGCTGGCGTTTGGATAATTAAAATACTTTATCTCATTATACTCAAAAAAAGGAATGTTTCCAGTACCCGCCGCGGCCTTTTTCTTTATTTTTTTAGCACGATTTCAAGAAAATATGATTCCTGGCCGTAAAAATCCCGAAAATAATTAAAGGGGACTTTTAAAACTGTTTTTCTGGAAATCGCGTTTTGAGAAGTTCTTTTAAATGGGAGAAATTGAGTGTTTTGAGAATTCTTTATTGAAACAGGCAGCCTTAAACATAGGAATTTTTAGTTTTGTTTTTTGGCGGAAAAATCAATATTTCCATCGTCTTTTTCGTTAGTCGTAAAATTCATTAATTTTCCAAAGGAAGGTAAAAGCCATGAAAAAAGCATTTTCGATTTTCCTCTTGGCCGCTGCGTCTTTTTTCATGGCGGAATCTGTTTTTCTTTCCGCAATTTTCGCGGCAGAGGTTTCCGCGGAGCCAAACTCTCAGGCCGTTCCGGCTTCCTCGACTCCACTGGCAGCGATTATCGTTAGTGATAGTCACTATCGCGCGGACACGCTTTTTCCTGAACTTGCCCCATGGCTCGAAGAGAATTACGGGATCCGAACGGTTATTATCCATGGACATGGAGGCGGGGATTTTGAAAATATCGATCAGTTGAAAAATGCCGACATCGCGCTTCTTTACGTTCGCCGAATCTCTCCGAAAACGGAGCAGCTGGAACTTTTTAAGGAGTATCTCCAATCCGGGCGGCCGTTAATGGCGTTTCGCACTTCGAGTCACGCGTTCGCGCTGTCTTTTGACGGCAAGAAAAAACCGGCAGAGGGTTTTTCTGAATGGCGTGAATTTGACGCGGAGGTTCTTGGGGGAAACTACCATAATCACGGACCGAACGATCAGGGAACGCGGGTGACGACGCTTCAGGCCGCGAAAAATCACCCGATTTTTAAAGATGTTGATACGGCAGCTTATCATTCGAACGGCTCGCTTTATTTTACTCTTCCGATTGCTGAAGATGCCGAGCTGTTTCAGGTTGGCAGCGTAATGTGCCGACGGGAACCGTTGACTTGGCTCCGAAAAAATGAATGGGGAGGGCTCGTTTTTTATTCCGCGCTGGGACATTGGGACGATTTTCAGGACATTCGTTTTCGCAGAATGATCGGAAACGCAATTCAGTATCTTTGCGAGGAAACAGAAAAAATGAAGGTGAAATCTTCTGTTTCCGAAAAAAAATAGCTTTTTCGCGCGCTCCTGCGGAGAGGAATCGTTTTCTTTTCCCATTCTTTTGTTTTTTAATTGCACGATCATGACATTCATTCCGTCTCCAACACTTCGAACCCTGAGTCTCTCTGACGCGGCGCCTGATTCATTTCTCTTTGCGGTTTTCGGGAAGGAAACTTTTTTGAAGCACTCCTCGCAGGGCAGGGAAGTCTTTCCGGAACTTGGTGAACTGAGAGATTTCCTGTCCCGATTTTCAGATATTTCACTGCTTTATCTTGGAGAGCTTGACGGCCGTTCGTGCGTCGGTGTCCACTTTGACTTCGCCCCGAGTCTTCCTGATGGTTTTTTTCCTGTTCAATCCCGGCACGTACTCGCGACTTTTCCTCCGGATTTCAGTGCGGCTCTTTGCCGCGGACGTATTTTACTTTCCTGGAGGAAGAATCATCGTTTTTGCGGTAAATGTGGTTCTCAGACTGCCGTTTCTTCCAAAGAACCGGCACTCCAGTGTCTTACTTGCGGTAATCTTTACTTTCCCCAGATTTCTCCGGCAGTCATTGTCCTGGTGACTCGCGGTCACGAAGTCCTTCTGGCGCATAATCGCCAGTTTACTGACGGAATGTTTGGTTTGGTTGCCGGTTTCGTGGAGGCAGGCGAATGTCTCGAAGATGCCGTCCGGCGTGAGTTGCGTGAAGAAACCGGAGTTGAGATTAAAGATCTTAAGTATCGTAAAAGCCAATCCTGGCCGTTTCCCAATTCACTCATGTTCGGCTTTCGCGCGGAATACTCATCAGGGGAAGCTCGCGCAGATGGTGTGGAACTTGATGACGTGCGCTGGTTCACTGCCTCCGCTCTTCCCCAGATTCCGCCTCCGGGAAGTATCGCGAGAAGTTTACTGGATGAATGGCTTCTTGAGCAGGAAAACGCCGGTTAAATTCATTCTTTTTTCTTTTTTTTCGGAACGAACTCCAGAACAATTCGAAAACCCGCTTTTCTGACGCGCAGTTGAGACTCTCTGGCAGCCGCCCGACATTCGGGAATTTCTGCCATGAAACTTCCTCCGCGCACGACTCGGGTTCGCCCTTGTCTTGGTCCCAAAGGATCCTTTTCAGGAGAATTTACGTAATAGTCCACTTCGTATCGGTCGCGGCACCACTCCGCGGCATTTCCGTGCATATCGTAAATGAACCAGAGATTCCCCCGCTTTTTTTTGACGGGATGAACCTTTCCTCCGGAATTCCCCGCGTGCCACGCGACACGGTCTGGTTCACCTCCGCAAAAAGGGCGCGAGTTTTCCGCCCGGCAGGCATATTCCCACTGCGCTTCCGTTGGAAGTTTGACTCTGAATTCCAGCATTCTCCCCAATTTTTCGCAAAACGCGTCCGCGTCGCTCCAGGACACGTCCCAAACGGGTAGTTTGCTCTTCTTTTCAGATAAATTTTCCCCTCTCATGACCGAGTCCCACATTTCCTCCGTGATTTCCGTTTCCAAAATCCAGAAACCACTTGAAAAAGTTACCCGATGCGGAGTTTCTTCATCCTTTCTTCCTTTTTCACTTTCAGGAGATCCCATTCTGAAATTTCCTCGCGGGCACCACCGAAAAACATATTCAATTCCGTCATTTTTTAAAACGAGTTTCTGTCCTCCGAATTCCCCTCTTGGCACTTTTTTCACCGCGAAATCTCCGTCCCGGCTTAATCCGTTTCGGAAAAAATGTTCCATTCCGACGAGGCTTCCACAGTACCTCCAAAGGCCCAGCCAAAGACAAAAAAGTAAGAAGAGTCCTCCCCAGAAAATGATCGTGTGATCCCATCGTTTCCAAAAATACGCCCAATCAGAAAGCTCCGCCGCGGATTTTTGTTTTGGGACTTCATCTCCCCAATCCCCGGCATACTTCGGAAGTTTCGAATTCCCCATCATGGAACGGGTTCGGGATTCCCTTCTTTCATTCTGTTTTTTGAAGTTGGAAATACTATTTTTCATTACTCTCTCCGCTGTGAATTTTCAGAAAAAAGAGGAAACCTCTTCGTACTGGTTTCCTCTTCAAATTTCATTCCAATTATTTAATGAATCTCCAAGACTATTTTCCATCCCTAAATAGTTCACGTGCCACGGGCGAAACGTCCGTATTGTCGATGATCTCGCCTTTGAATCCCCATATTTTCCGAAGAAGTCGTTCGGGTCTCGGACTCGTTTCGCGAATTTTCCGCTCTTTGTCCCTTCACAAAAAATGGCACTGGCGAATTCGTGTGTCCATTTCCAAAGTATCGACAATCCGGACCTTCACCTTTTCCTTTTCTAATGGGAATCTGAAAGAACTTCCTTTTTCACCATTTCCCGCCAGAGATCCATTCCTTCTCCATGATTCATTATGCGCGGCGATGTCAGCGTGCGATGGCGTGGAGGGGCGAAACGTGAGACGGCTCTCATTCGTAATTGCTCCGGCGGCAAAACCATGAAACGCAAATTCCGCGGTTGTTTCAAGACGATTATCGTCCGCGTCATAATTAATCCGCCCGTTTTTCGTTTTGGAGCCCATATTAAGTGCCGAGGCGGAAGCCGAGGAATCCGTCGGATTTTCAAACTGCTTTTCAAATGTGACCCCGTGGTTTTGGGGTTCATAGGAACCGTCCACGCTATAGCTGACAAGACACTGAGTTTTTTCATCCTGAACGTTCGAATCCTGGACGATTTCGCTCAAACGGCACGTCGTGCAGCACAAAATTCGAGCCAGCCATCTTCACCCTTCGTGAACGGGAGGTCCCTTGATCTTTTCCGGGAATAGTACTGGGAACCAATTCGGTAGGCGCTTTCACCGCCACCGCCAACAATCATTAAAATAAAATTCGTCTTCGTGAACGCGGAAGACGAAAGAAAAACGAGACTGATTCGTGAAAACTTTTTGGTGTGTAAAAATCTCCGTCTTTGATTTTAGCAGACGTAATTTCTTCTGTCAAGAGATGGAAAAAACTTCCGGAAAAAAATATGTTTTTATCTCGATTTTTCTTTTATCGGAGTGTTTGGGAACGGCAATTTTCCGCAAAACGTTTGGGGACAGTGAAAATTTTACCGTGTCGCCGGAAAATTTTGCCATATTCTTTTCTGAAAGTTGGCAAAATTTTGGCGGAATGTTTTTGAGATACTTGACATTGAGATAAAAATGCGATAAAATAGAGTAGACTGGTTTGGGAATCCATTCGTTGATTCCTGAATTTCACACGAAGAGGACGTTTGTCGTTTTCTGACGTTTTTCGTTTTCACTGGAGCCTTTTCATGAGTTCAAAATTACTTACCAAATTTCCGGGCATCATTCAAACGCAGGAACCTCTCGCGATGCACACGTGGTTTCAGCTGGGCGGTAACGCGGAGTATTTTGCTGAACCGCAGTCTTGGGAAACCTTTTTGGATTTATTGAAATACGCTTCGCTGGAAAACATTCCGGTCCGTATTCTTGGATCGGGTTCAAATGTGCTCGTGAGGAACGAAGGTGTTTCAGGCCTGGTCATCAGCGTTGGTGAAGCACTGCCATCTCTTTTGGAAGTTAATGAAAACTGCGTACGCGTTAGCGGTAACGTTCCGCTCAGCCGTCTGGTTATTGCCGCTGTCCGGGCAGGACTGGGAGGAATCGAGGATCTCATTGGAATTCCCGGGACCGTCGGCGGTGCTCTTCATGGAAATATCGGCACGGACAGTACGGACATCGGACAATTTCTGAAATGTGCCAAAATAGCGTCTCTTGACGGAACTGTCAGTGTCGTGGATAAAGCGGACATGATTTTTGGCTACCATCAGAGCAGTTTGGCGGACAGTATCGTTTTGGAAGCGGAGTTTGAATTCCGAGAAGAGAATCCCCTTGAACTGACGCAGCGAATGCAGAAACGCTGGATCATTCGTAAAGCTTCGCAGCCGATGGGACACCAAGGTTCCGGACGTATCTTCAGAAACTCTACTGAATCGGGAATGAGTGCCAGCGAATTGGTTGAGCATGTCGGAATGCTGGGAACGCGGGTTGGCGGCGCTTCCGTCTGCGAAAGGCACGCGAACTACATCGTGACGGAACCCGACTGCACGCCGAATGACGTACTTCGTCTCATCCGACTTATTCAGGAGCAGGTTCACGAACATGCGGGTATCCGCCTTGAGCTGGAGCTGGAAATTTGGTAATTTGCGCTTCATGATTTAACTCCGAGTAAGAATTTGGCGAGTTCATTTTATTTTTGTTTCAAATTTGAGCAAAAGCTGTTTTACGCGAAATTCTTGGGTACGTGAACATTTTAGTGACGTGAACCTTGGGACGGCGGTTTCCAATCGGATTTTGTTCCTGGTGTGCGTTTTTTTAACCAGAATCGTTTTGTCTCGTTGAAATTTCTTCACGTTCCCGGAGTATGTTATGCAGAATATCAGATATGAAAATACGGCTCAAACTGAATCTGAGAATCAGTCGTGCTGCGATGAGATGAGCTACGGGGAAATGCTTAGTAATTTTCTCGGAGAGTTTGTTCCCGGCAGAGGACGAACTGCCACGTGTGCGGGAATAGCGTTTCTTTTTCTTCTGCTGACGCTCCTTCTCTGGGCTCCTTTTGGCTGGGAATTTTATCGGCGTGGTCCAGAGGTTACTGGCTCCGCCCTGCCTAAATTTTCTGAAAATCAGCTTTCGGGCTCAAAAATCCGGTTTGTTCAGCGGCTTCCTGATGGTACTCTTACTTCGCAAAAACCTCTCTGGATTCGTGAAGATCTTGCTGAAGACCTTTTCAAACGTCTCGTTCAGTCGGGAAAGCAGCTCTCCATCTACGATAAGGAGATGATTAAGGACGTTGAGAATGCCTTGAAAGAAATGTTTTGGATCAAGGAAGTAAAAGGAATTCGAAAATTTTATCCAACGATTCTTGAAATTGAGGTAGTTTACCGAACTCCCGCGCTTTTGGTAATCGTCAAGCATCCGGAAACAGGCGCGCTTTCTTATGTTCCGGTTTCCAGTGACTGCCGAATTCTTCCCAATGAGCAAAAAAACTTTCCCATTTCCATGGATGAAGTGGCGTTCTTTCCCGTTTTTTGCGGAACGGTTCCGGAAAAATTCCATGAAACGGACGATTTAATTTGTCCCTCTGATTTCGATGGCTATCCTCTTCCGCCAAGCCTCATCCCCGGAACTCCATGGGATCGGGAAAAATTTATCCGGGATGCCGTTTTGTTACGCAATCAGCTTGGAGATCGATGGGAAAAATTTGGTCTTTACTATCTTTGCCTGGAAAAAGTTAGTGAAAGCAAAGTTCAGTTCTGCCTGGTTACTCGAAATGGTTCACGGATTCACTGGGGAAACTTCACGCCGGCCAAAACTCCTAAAACTCCCAAAAAAAGTATTCTGAATTCGGAAAAAATCGCTGAGCTGGACAGAATTTATGCCCAGGAAAATGAACTAGATAATCCTAAAAGATCCTGGAATTTTTATTTCAAAACAGGAAATTCCACTCAAGACAGTTCGCCTGTTACTGAATCTCAATCCGTTGGCGAATGAGTTTAGTTTAAAACGGAAACTTGACGCGGCATAGACAAAAATTAATCAAGATAAAATTTAATTTATTCAAAAGACGAAATTCCTTTATGGCGTCCAGCCAAGCCGTCCCATGCCAACTCACTTCATTTTATCAGACCAACCGTGAAATTAACTCACGGAACATTTTAGCAAAAAGCCTAATCAGATATGATTCGCGGGACTTTCAAGCGCGGAAACAGGAAGAAAAATCTCAAAAGCCTCTTTTTCTGGAAGCGCGTGGTCTCGGGACGCAACTTCCTCACGGATTACGGCCATATCACGAGGTGCTTCCACGCCAATTCTTACTGTTCCCTGGGAAATGCGAACGACCGTGATGGCGATATTTTCGCCAATCATGATGCGCTCACCAGGTTTACGTGATAAAACTAACATAAATTTTTACCTATCCGAAAAAATAAACAAAAAAACAAAATCGACGCTTAATCCCAAAGTATTTCTATTTCTATTTCTATTTTTATTTTAGCACAAAAAATTGATTTGTCAACTGTGAAATTTACCAAATTTGCGATTTTTACTAAATTAAGATAATATTTTTCTTCTTTAAAGAATCTGTCCGGATATTTTTACTAAAGTTTTAGTCATTCAATGGTTTGTGTTGCAGAAAGCCTTGATTTTCTTTTAGATTTTCAAGCAATCAAGTTGAGACAAAAAAAGGAGCAGTTCAACTAAACTGCCCCTCGTAATTTCGTAAATTAAAATTTACTTCGTGTCCTGCTCACTAGATACTCTCTATTTCTGAAGAAATACGGTGCATCCTTTTTTATTTCCGGAAAGCACGTCCATTTTACCGTCGCCGTTAATATCGCCAACCGTGATCTGCGTTCCGACTCCGGAATTATCGTCAATCAAATGAGGCACAAAGTACGTTTTTCCGTTCTCACGACGACATTCGTACCAGTAAAGAACCGCTGGAAAATTCGCTTCTTTATCCCCATTTGGTCCATGTGCCCACCAGCGTTTTCCTGTCACGAAATCCGTCAGACCATCGCCATTGATGTCAGCGTAATCAATTGCGTGCATTTGGGTAAAGCTCACTTTTCCTTCCGCGTTGGCTGGATCAATCGGCTGAATCTCGTTCTTCTCAAACGTCATCGTTCCGTCCGCGGCTTTCACGGCCTTCCACCAGACCAATCCGTAAAGATGAGCGTCCCAGGCACAGACGACATCATTCAAACCGTCGCCGTCAATATCGAAAACGCAGATGGTTGAAGCACGATCCGCAAATTCAAATTTATGGTACGTCCAGACACCTTCAAAATTCGGTGCGTCTTTGCCGGGATTTTCGTACCAGCCTTTTGAATCAATGACGTCTACCTGTCCATCCGTATTCACGTCACCAGCTCCGATGCCGTGGAAGTAGCGCTGATATTTACCATCTTCTTCTGAAACCGCGTGCCATTTCCACGCGCTCACGTCATTCGCGTTAAAGGAAGCAAATCCCATGAAACCATTTCGGTTGAACGCGAGGTCTTTTCGTCCGTCACCGTCAATATCCACGTAAACCTGAGATTCATTTCCAATCTCTTTTGAGATAAAGAATTTTTTCCACTCTCCCCCCTCTTTGCCTGGATTCTGCCACCAGTAGCCATCCGTGCCGGGCCAGGGAACCTGAATAATGTCCGCCCAACCGTCCTGATTCAGGTCATCCGTAAAGCAGAGAAACTGGTCCGAGTAACCCTCCGGCTGAAATGATTTTACCTCGCGATACGCTTCCTTTTTCTTAAAGTCTGGACCATAGAAAACGTACGGACCATACGTAATGTCCGTTACGCCGTCTTTATTAAAATCCGCGTAAAAAGCACCCTCGGCGAGGAATTCACTCGTCACGGGGACACGTTCAAATTCAATCGCGGACACTGGAAGCGCAGCCAGAAACGAAACGACCGAGACTCCGGCCAGAGAACAGAACATTTTTAGGAGGGAATGTTTTTTCATGGTTTAATCCTTTTTTTGAAAAAACGAAACTTTGAAAAATCAATGATCACAAAATGGAATTGAATCAATGGCAGACCTTAAATCAGGATCGAAACGCATATTATCGTAATTTTCGGTCATGATGAAAGTCGACAGGAAAAAACGTCCGTCATGCGCGAAATCATCCCGTGCGCAAACTGTGCGTGAGGCCATTGGAACGTGAAATAAGGAACACGGAATTGGATTCCTGCTGAAAACGAAAACAGGAAAAAGCCTGAAAAAGACTCTAGCCGTGATTTTCACAGTATAGCGCATTTAACCCCATTTTGTCAAGGAGGGGGAGAGAATTTTCGTGAAATTTTTCGATCACTTCTGAATTGGTGTTTTTTACTGGATTTCTTGAAAATTCCTTGAAATTTGGGGTGTTTCGCAAGAAACAGTTTGGGATTAGCGTTGCATAAGCGAGAAAGCACAGGAAAATTTCTCTCAAACCAATGGCAGGATACTTATCGAACGATCAGTTTTGGCTTTTCCATTAATACCGTCGTGTTGGGTTCAACGGACTTCATGACCCAAACGCTGGAACCAACGACGGAATTTTCTCCAATGACCGTTTCCCCGCCTAATACCGTCGCGTTCGCGTAAATGACGACGTGATCCTGAATGGTTGGATGACGTTTCATACCGCGGACGAGCTGACCGGAGTCGTCCTTTGGAAAACTCAACGCTCCCAAAGTGACCCCCTGATAGAGTTTGACCCACTCGCCAATTTCGCAGGTTTCCCCAATGACGACACCAGTACCATGGTCGATGAAAAAATGCGGTCCAATCGTAGCTCCCGGATGAATGTCAATTCCTGTCCGACTGTGGGCCCATTCTGTCATCATACGCGGAATAAGCGGTACTCCAAGCAGGTGAAGCTCATGAGCTATTCGGTAAACCGTAATTGCTTTCAAACCGGGATAGCAAAAGATGGCTTCCGCGAATGAGCGGCAGGCCGGGTCCCCGGCATAGGTGGCCTCAACGTCTGTCTCAAGAACTTTACGAATCTCAGGAAGGCGCGCGAGAAACGCCATGGCTTTATCCTGACCGTCACGAACGACTTCACTGCGCTGGCTTAAATCGCACCCATTCGCGCAATCTTCCGGCGAGCAGCCGTTCGTATGGCAGAGAGAAAGAGTAATCTGGACAGCCAGTTTGTCAAAAACGCGGTCCAGAATCTCCCCCATGAAATACGTGATATTTCCCAGATGAAGATTATTGCGTGTCCCAAATCCAGGATAAAGTACTTCGGCAAGGTCATTCAAAATTTCTACCACCACGTCATGCGTTGGCATCGGGCAAGGCCCCAAATGCTGAATCGTTCGATATTCCGCGCATGTCTCGACCAATTTACGGGTAATGTCCGGCAAATTCGCTTCTTTGAGCTGAATGGAAATGAGACTCATCCTCTCCCTTTCTCCTTTCGGGGCCTTTTCGTTTAGTATTTTATCCAAGTTTTGCGTAAATTTCGCAAATTTCTTGCTTGCTTCTTATTTTCCGACGCAAAAACGGCTGAAAATCGAGTCGAGCAAATCTTCCGTATAGATTGCGCCGACCATCAAGCCAATCTGGTCCAAAGCGACACGAACTTCCGCGGCAATCAGCTCTTGAAATTCCGTGCCGCTGAAAAACTGCGCACGCTCAAGTGACTCAAGCGCGAGAAGAAGTGATTCCCGGCAGCGAGTCTGCGTTGAGGAAACGACATCCGATTCATCACCTGCCCGCTCGGAAAGCAGCTGTCCCAAAACATTACGCAATGCTGAAAGACCGCGTCCGGTAAAACTGCTCGTAATCTGAATTTTTCGGGAAAAGGCGGTTGGAAGGCTGGAAATGAATGTTTCAATCAATTCCGAGGAAACCAGGTCCGAACGAGTCAAAAGAATGAGTGAATCCGAATCAGAAATCAGACGTTCCTGGAGAACTTTTACTATTTCTGGACGGATTTGAATAAATTCTCGCGTGTCAAAGCAGAAAAGGGGAAAATCAGCCAGTTCTTTTTGTGATCGGGCGAGCTGCTGCGATGTTTCATTAAGAAAATCTGCCGAAGAGGAGTCGGCTGACTGAAAATCCAGGTTCAGTGAATCCCCGGAAAAAGAATCATCTGGTAAAGCGGGGGCAGCCTTTCGCTCAATATTCAGGGGTAATTGGGAAAAATCGCCGGCGGTGTCAACCAAAAGGCATGAATTTCCGTTTAATTCCAAGGGGGCCGCGAGATAATCGCGAGTTGTGCCGGGATGATCAAAAACCAAAGCCGCTTCTTTGCCGAGAAGCGCGTTGAAAAGGGCGCTTTTTCCAATATTGGGCGGCCCGTAAAGGACCAGACGCGGTAACGTTTCAGACGAACCGCGGGAACGCATTTTATCGAGGATTCCACGAATGACAGAGGAGGCATTTTCCAAACGGAGAGTCAGTTCCTGCGCCGAAATGAATTCAATGTCCTCATCCGCAAAATCAAAGCCGGCCTCAAGATGTCCCAAAAGGTCAAACAGATCGTCCCGCAAATTTTGAAGAGGAAGAGCCAGACCTCCCGCCAGTTGGTGAAGCGCGGCCTCAAGCCGTTTCGGATCCTGCGCGTCTATCGTTCCCAAAACGGCCTCTGCCTGCGTCAGGTCCAGTCGTCCCGAAAGGAACGCGCGCAGCGTAAATTCTCCGGGCTGCGCGAGACGCACCATCCCCGTCCGGCAAAGTACTTCAGTGAGTTTTTCGAGAAAAGGCAGTACTCCCAGAGTGTGAATTTCCGCGGCATTTTGCCCTGTGTAGCTGCGCGAGCCGGGCCAGCAAAGAATCCTCGCGGGAATAGCCGAAACCCCTTCCCCCAATGAAAATTCAGAATCAAAAAGAAAAGGTTGATTTCCCCTCTGTTCCTGAAGCTCAGAGGCGGTATTCGCGTAAAAATCTGGAAAAGAAATTCCTATCCGCTCCAGAACGGCAAGGGAATTTGGACCACTCAAACGCACGATCCCGCGCAAGCCATTCAGTGAATGAGCAGAGGCAATGGCAGTGATGGTATCTTCAAGAGGAAACATTTGGAATTCCACGGTAAGTAAGGGAACGCAGGAACGAATTTCGTTCAACAGACCATAGGCGGCGCGCCTGAAAAATGAATTGGAGTCAAAATTGGGGTTAAGGTCTCAATGAATTCTTCCCCTCAAATAATTTCCCCCTCCGTGAAACAGAAGGGGAAAGTCGAAAAAGGTAATATTTCTTTTTGACTCTTCATTTTCGAGGCCAGCCGCGAGAAGCAAAATTACTGATAGTCAGTTGGCGGTTCGTTCGAAATGTACTGTCTCCAGCCATCCAGAAGCGTTTTGGAAAGATTGTTCTCACGCGTGAATTCCTGCGAAATCTCCGTATTCGCTTCGGGAATCTGAACCTCCACCTTCAATCTTCCGTCAGGTGAGTACTGGAAAATGACGTGAACCTCCGTTCCGGCAGGGAGATTCGGCGGGAAATTCGGGATTTTGCAGCAGCCGATAAAAGTGCAATTATCCGGCGAGCTGCTCTCTCCTTCGACAATCTGAACGAGGAGGCTCCGTTGATTGTTTTTCTGGGTTTTGAATTTTCTGCGAATTCTGGCGGGGAGTTTTGTGTTTCTTGGAATCAGAACTCCAACCCGCGGCAAACGGGTGGCTGGATCCATTCCAATGACACCCAAGGAGTGGGAGTTAACGTTTCGAATTTGGAAAGAGGGAGGATTTCCCGCAGAAAGGGCCAAAATATTTCCGGCATGAATCGCGGCCCCCATCGCGACCGCTTCATCCGCGGCGGCACTGGTATCCGGCTCCTGACCAGTGACCTGGCGGAGCATTTCACGGACCATCGGCATTCTGCTTGATCCGCCAACCAAAAGTACGCGCGTGATGTCGCTCCACTGAAGCCCAGCGGCATTGAGCGTTTGAACCGTGGTGAAACGGGTTCGATCGAGCAAATCCTGCGTCATTTGAATGAATTCGTCACGCGTCACTTCATAGCGTTTGGAAAGCCCTTGGTAATCACAGGTAATCGAGGCTTTCTGTCGCAGTGAAAGGGTACGTTTGGCATCTTCGCACTCGCGCCAGAGTTTCCCCCTCGCGCAAATGTCTTCACGCGGGTCCGCGTAGAATTCGGATACGAATTTATCCGCGATGAAATCCACGAGACGATTGTCCCAGTCAAAACCGCCGAGCTGAACGTCGCCGTCTGTCGCGAGGGTGGTGAACTCGCTTCCGCAAACACGCATGATCGTTACGTCAAACGTGCCACCGCCCAAATCGTAAACGAGGATGTTTTCCGGAGCTGAATTTTTTCCGAGAAGTCCGTGCTGATACCCGAAGGCCAACGCAGCGGCAGTTGGTTCATTGATGATGTCGAGTACTTCAAATCCCGCCATATACCCGGCATCCTGCGTTGCTTTTCGCCGCACTTCATCAAAATAGGCGGGAACGGTAATGACGACTTTCGATACGTACCCGACCTGCGCGGCTGCGTCGTTTCGGAGTTTGTTGAGGATAAAAGCCTCAATCACTTCCGGCGGATACTGCTTGTTCTCAATTGCCTGATGAAAAACTTTGCTTCCCATATCGCGCTTCGCGCAGAGAGCGATTGAATTGGCTTCAGTCGAAATGGCTTTCAGGGCTTCCTTTCCAACGATCGCCTGGCCTCCTTCGAAAAGAGCGACGCTGGGTGTCGTACGGTCTCCCTCCGCATTCACCAGAGTCATCACGGCCCCGGAAGGATCCAGTTTGGCAATCGCAGAAAATGTCGTCCCCAAGTCAATTCCGATAGCTGGCGTTTGTCCGTTCATAACAAAAAATTATTTACCGCTAAAACTTTCTCAAAATCCAATAAAATACTGTTTCTATTTTTAATATATCGCACTTGTTCAAGAATTTCAAGACGGAAAGCCCAAAATTTTCCTTAACTTTCAGAATTTTTCCATTTTTCAGGAACATTTCCCGTTAAATTTCTCCCAAACTCACAGAAAACATTCAGCGAACTCCCGGAAGTTTCCGGAAATTCACTGAAAGCTTCTGGTCAGGATCAAAATTTCAGCGCGTTCTGAACGCTTCTCATCGAAATGTATTCGAGATACTGATGCGTCGGATTATCAAGCGGTATGACCTGAACTTTTTCGCGGAGTTCCGGAGCAACGTTTCCAAGTACTGGGCCAATGGCTCCCATTGCCTCCGGAAGGCGATTTCGCGCCCCCTTCATGACCGGGTAATACTTGAGAGCGTGATCGGATGGATTTTGGGTAACTCTCAGGCAAGATACGGTTTCCAGCGCGCCGGAGAACATTCCTCCTTTGGAAAGGACATCGCATGAAATCGCTGACGCGACGAGAAGGACGTCAATTTTCGGCAGAGTTTGGACGTTTTCTTCATCCTTTCGGACCGTTTCTTTTTTCCATGAAACTTCCGACACAGCCGATTCATTTGGGAAAAGAGCGGCCAGGGTTCGATTCCTGAAAGTCTTCCCCGCAAGAAGATGGAGGGAGGAAAGGATGGTTCTCGCTCCGAAACTGTGCCCAACCAAAATGATCTGGTTTTTCGCGGGCAGATTTTCAATGATTTCCGCAAGATAAAAACCCTGAAAATCGGCGAAATTAGCCTTCGCGGGAAAATCAACACGTGGACGAACCGCGATCTTTTCCGCGTCCCAATTCCAAATTACGAGTCGGGCGGGAGTGGAATCGGGGAAATGACGCGCGTGATTTTTGAGGGTAGCGATCCCCTGCATCGCGGCGGTATTCAGCTCAGTTCTGTTTCCGTGAACGTAAAAAATGAGCGGCTGATCCTCAAACGTGGACGCGAAAAAATCTTCCTCGGCAGCTTTCATCCACTGGGAATCTTCCCATCGGTAAAACTTTAATTTACGCATTTGGGAAAGAGCCGGACTGGTTCGAGAGGCAAATGTCGTGTCGATACGCCAAATGTCACCGCGTGTTCCGCTCCAGGCGGGCGGAGGCGAGGAAAGCGTTTCTGGAGCGGTTTTTACGCTCGCATCAGTATTTCCAGCTTTTGCGTCCGCGTTTTTCGGGGACACGTTGCCAGAATTCGATGAAGAAGTTTCCGATTCACTTTTTTTCGCGGATGAATCGGAAGAATTCTTCTTTTCAGAGGTGTCCGCCACGAGTATGGAACGCGCGGATGAGGGGGAATAGGAGTCGGAAACACGTGAAGAGGAGGATGGTATCGATACTCTGGAGCCGATTCGGGGAGAAAATCCGGGAAGTCCTGTTTCGTAAAGCGAAACCGCTTCCTGAAACTCCGCGTCACTGAATATTCGAACCTGATTAAAGGCTGAGGCAAGAGCATCCAGCTCTTCTGCCTCTTGGACCGGTTTCTCGGATTCGAGCGGCTGATTTTCGCCGTTCCCGGTCATTGCCGTACCCCCAATAAAAATCCCGTAAATACTCAAGCAAACGAGAAACGGAAACAAAATTCCCAAGAGATGTTTCATGAAGGAAAGTAATTTCATGGTCTGGGCCTCCGAAACGAAATTAAATCTGGCGCGAAGCTGAAACGTACCGTTAGAGACAAAAAAAGTAAGGGATGGCAAAACAAAATGGCCATTCGTTCTGTCTCTTTAAATTCGGCCGTTAATCTTTTTCGGTTTTAATGGCCGGAATAATTAGAAAATATTGACTAAGTGGAATTTTTTAAACATTTTCCAGTTCAAAACTATCTTTTTCTTTATTTGGGCTTTCTCTCCGTAAAATTTATCTTCGTGAAAGATTTATCTTTTCGCATATTGAAATATTGACTCCAGGGTTCATTGACACCAGACTGAAAATCTGGTATAATGAAAAAATATCGTGAATTGAAGTGAGTTTTCATGTCCAAAATTACCTGAATCCGAGAGAGAGCGGAATTTTTCCGAAGAGTCTCCCCCGAAACTTTTAATCGTTCCGTAAATGGAAACGTTTCGGGCATTGGGATTCCCGCGGCCAGCCGAAACTTTAATCCCGCGAAATCTCACTAAAAGGACCTGAAATTACGCGAATGATGAAAGTTAGAGCGAATGCGGTATCTGAAACGCGGAAATGAACGCGGCGAGTGATTCTGCGCTCCGTGTCTGATTCATTGGCGGGAGCGGCAAAACGTTTGGGCGGAAGAGGGACGAACTTCCGGAAGAGAGGAACCTTTCGCGAACTCGCGTAAAAAAATTCAGAGATCATCCCCAGGTAATAAACAGGAAATTTAAGAACAGGAGATAGGGAAAATCATGAGTGAAGAAAAAAAACACGCGGAAAAAGTCGTTTCTATCCATGACTTTCAGCAGCTGATTCGCGAAATGTACTATGAAAAAGACGCGGCGCGCGGTGCTGAGGCGACTTTTTTGTGGCTGATGGAAGAAGTGGGCGAGCTGGCGGCTGCTTTGCGTGAAGGAACGAAAGAAGATTTGGCACTTGAGTTCGCAGACGTCTTAGCTTGGCTGGCGACGATTGCGAACGTGAAGGAAATTGACCTGACGGCAGCCGTCCGCGCGAAATACGGAGACGGATGTCCCGGATGCGGACAGTTTGTCTGCGTCTGTCCAGACTCAGAGAAGCCTTGATCGTGGAAATGATTCAGGGGAGACGAATTTTGGAAATGCCAGAGCGATTTGGAGAAATGTCATTGAGTCCGGTCTTTGACCGTGAGGGGAATGAAAATGCTTTTTCAGAGTAAGAAAAATTGGAATCCAGAGAAAACGCCGTTCACTTCTCGTGAAAAACTCTATGCTGCTTTCAATGGGAGTTGGTTCGGAAAAGGCGTTTGGGGTTCGGTGTTTCTTTTCCTTTGCGCGTTAGTCCTTGGGAGCGTTTTTTCGGTCGCTTCCGCCCATGACGTGTCGAATCTCAAAATTTCTTCAGCCTCTGATCAACTCTCAAAATCAGAGCTTTCTCTCGACGTGACGATTTCCGCGGGCTTGCTCTCCGTGCGGGAAGAAGCAGGAAAAGAATCGTTTTCTGGAGTCTGGAAACCCGGAAGGTGGGTCCCTTTCCGTGTTCGTCTGGCCAATGCCGCTGGAAATACCGAAAATTCTTCCAATGCCAACTCGCAATCAGCAGAAAGATTCACCGGAAAAATCGTTCTGGAAATTTTGGATCCGGATGGAATGACCGCTGTGACGGAACAGAGGATTGACTGCTCGTTACCCTGCGAAACGGAGCTTTGCGTACGTTTTGGTACTGTTCACGGCAATTACCGGGTGAAAATTTTCCAAAAAAATACTATTGGCCAGAAGAACCAGAAAAAAGAGAATTCCGGAACAGTACCGCCTCTCGACGGCTCCGTACCGAATGACCTCAGCGAAGAATTCACTCTTCTTTCTGAAATTTCAGGAAATGTTTCGGGAGTGCTTCCTGAAACGAAAGGAGTTTTTCTTGTCGTTGGGGCGGAAGATTCGGGGGTTACCGCTGGAGTGGCGCAAATGCCCAGTTCCTCAGATCTGAAACCGGCCGTGATTCGTATTCCATCTGCCAGGGAACTTCCCCAAAACCTTGCGGCTTGGGAACTGATCGATCTCTTGGTTCTTTCGCTTGATTCAGAAACGCTCCGTTCGTGGCAAAAAGAAGACATTCAGCGGCTCGAGACGTGGACGCGCCGCGGAGGCAATCTGGTTTTGAGTGTTGGAAAAAGTGCTGAACTCTGGGCAAATGATCCGCTTTGGAGTGCCTTTCAGCCAGGAAAACTCGAAAAAGTTATTCCGGTCCGTGAAACCGCGGCAATGGAAGTTTTCGCAAAATCTCCCATTCCTGTCACGCTTTTGGGGGTGTCCGAAAAATTCCGTATTCAGGTCGCTAAATTCACGGAACTTCAACCTGAAATTCAGATTCGCGCGGAACAGTTTGACCTTCCGCTGGTTATGCGGCGCGGAATGGAATTGGGACAGATTCACTGGGTGTCTTTTGACCTGACTCATCCTGCTCTCGCCGCGTGGGAAGGCAGGGGGAATTTCATTGCCTCTCTGCTTGAATTTCCAGAAAAAAGTACTGTCTCTACCGAAAAACACGTGCGAGGGATGGAACGCGGATTCGACGATATGGCGGGACAGCTCCGAAGTGCGCTGGATAATTTCAACGGTATTCGTCCCCCTTCTTTTGGTCTTCTGATTCTTATTTTTGCTCTTTATCTTGCTCTGATTGGACCTGGTTGCTGGTTTCTCTGCCGAAAACTGCCGCGCGGCGGTGAAGCGGCTTCATGGATTTCTTTCTTTCTGATTGTCGCATTCTGCTGCTTCCTGTTTTCAGTACTTGCCGGAAATGGCGGCGAGACCAGACTGAACCAAATTCAGGTAACCGACTTCATCCAAGAAAACGGCACACTCAGGCAGGCCCTTTGGGGAAACGTTTGGTCGCCGGAAGCCTCGCGACTTGACGTAAGTCTTGCTCCCGCGGAGTTCGATCTTTTTATTCCTGAAAAACAGGCTAAAAAGGCTGGAAACGCCAATGGTGAAAGCGGTACCGAGACGGACTCATGTCCTAGAAGCGAAACTGAGTCTGAAACCCGCCTTGCCTGGTTTGGCCTTCCTGGAAATTACCTTGGAGGAATGAACTCCAAAATCACGGAGGCGTCGAATGTCATTTCTTCCTGGAAAGCCAGTTATCGGATGGAAAACGGGAAAATGGAAGACGTCCCCTTTCTCGCGCGTTCGACAAAAAGTTTCTGCGCGGAACGTTGGCTCAAACTTTCCAAAAATAGTCAGCCGCAATTCGCCTCGTTGCGCCTTTTAGAAAATGCCCGGGTTTTGGGAGAAATCAGGAATCCTCTGGACATTCCGCTTGAAAACTGCCTTTTGTGCTGTGGAAATTGGGCGTATGAAATTGGGAGACTTGAGCCGGGGGCCTCTTTTCTGATTGACGAGACGACCCCCTACTTCGCGGCTGCTGCCCTTTTGGTTGAAGCGGATTTTCTCGAAGATCATTCACTCAAATCAAGTGTCAGTGTTCGCCGTGTCAATCGTCCGTATCAGCCGGATTCAAAAAATGCCGCATACGTCATGCGAACGATGCTTTTCTATGAAAAAGCAGGAGGAAAAGCGTATGCCGGACTGAATCACCAGTACCAGCGTTTTCTCGATGTCTCCGCGCTTTTGAATTGTCGTACCGCGGTTTTAGTTTGCCAGATTCCAAAAGAAAACACGAGTGAAAACGTTGGTAAAGACAATAAAAATAGTAGAAAGGCGACACTTTTTACGAATTTTACACTCAAAAAACACGGGGAAAAAGAATTTCTTCCGCTGGACGATCCTCGAGATCAGGATACTCAAATTTTGCGAGTCATCATCAACCCCCAGATTTAACCAGCGGCAAAAGATTTGAACTCTCAAACCAAATTTCACTGAAAAAGAGTTTGAGAAAAAATAAACGAAGGTTTTGAGAAAAGAAAAATGAAAAAACGGCTAAAGGTATGGAAAGCGAAAATTTTTATGTTTTCTTTCCGAACTCAATTCACCTTTGAAACCTGAATTCATTCAAGGAACCTCTCAAATCGCTTTCCCGCGAGAAAAAATAAAAGTTTTGAATTTTCAATGGCGTCGGAAGTTTAGCGTGTCTGAAAACTCGCGTAACTTTTGGTAACGCGGGCAAAAGTCAATTTTATTCCTTCTTGCTGGAAATTGAGTTTTGGAAAGTTTCTTTAACTCAAATTTACACAATTCACGAACCTCATTTAACTGACCTAAAATCAACCCAACCTCACTCATTTCAGAGGAATTTCATGATTCAGACACGTGACCTGACGAAAGTTTATGGAAATTTGAGAGCGATCGATTCATTGGACATTTCGCTTGGCGAGCGGGATGTTTTCGGGTTCATTGGGCCGAACGGAGCCGGAAAAACCACGACGATGAAAATTCTCACGACGCTTTTGGAGCCGAGTTGGGGAGAAGCCTCCGTTTGTGGATATTCCATCTACACGAATTCGGCGGAATTGCGTCGTGTGATTGGCTATATGCCGGATTTTTTTGGTGTCTATGAAGATATGAAAGTTATCGAATACCTTGAATTTTTCGCGGCTGCGTACCGAATACGCGGCGAAAAGCGTAAAAAAAGGTGTGATGAAATGCTTGAGCTGGTGGATCTCGGGTACAAACGGAACGCTTTGGTTACGAGTTTATCCCGCGGAATGACTCAGCGGCTTGGACTGGCCCGCGTCCTGCTTCATGATCCCCAGGTTCTCCTGCTGGATGAGCCGGCGAGTGGGCTGGATCCGCGAGCGCGAATCGAAATCAGGACTCTTTTAAAAGAATTGAGTAAAATGGGGAAAACGATTATGGTATCGAGCCACATTTTGCCCGAACTTGCCGACGTTTGCAATAAAATTGGAATCATTGAGCGCGGAAAGCTCCTGGTCAACGCGAATGTGGAAGAAGTGCTGCGTCAGGTCCGAAGAGCGGGAAGAATCCACCTCACGTTTTCTGAAAAACAGACGAAGGAGGAATTTCAAAAAAATCCAGCTGAAAACGCCGCGAAAATCACCGAAACCTTGGAAATTGTCCAAGCGGTAGAGGTAAACGCCCCACTTCAGCTTTCCATTCAGCTGAAAGACGGAATTGAGGATTACTCCGAGATTCCTGAACTGCTAATCTCCACTGGAATTCGTTTGCTGGCCATCCATGAAGACGAAATTAACCTGGAAACAGCGTTCATGACTCTTACTCGAGGAATTACCTCCTGAATCGAAAAACTCAAGCGGGAACTTCATTTTGAAGGTCATCCTCGCACATTTCGCCGCCTGCTCATCTCGCCGTCCCAAGCCTCTCCTTCAGAAGGGGGTTGGGACGGTGAGAGAATAATCTGCTCCGGACAATTTTCTGACTCACTTCTGAATGAATTTCACTTTCTTTTCTCTTTCGCACGTTTCAATCTTCTGAGAGCTTTACTTCACATCAAAAAGAAAGCCCCGCAAAACGCGAGGCCTTGAAATTTATTCGAATTTATCGCGAAATGATCAGTTCACCATCGCGTGAAATTCCTGGAGAGAATGAACCTCGATCGAGTCATTATTGATCGCCTCGATTCCCTGAGCGGCGGCTTCGGCCGCTGCAAGCGTCGTCAAATACGGAATCTTCAGACGAATCGCGTCTTTCCGAATGTACGAATCGTCATGCTGACTCGTTGACCCGGCCGGAGTATTCACGACCAGCTGAATTTCGTGATTCTTCATTGCGTCCATGATATTCGGGCGTCCTTCAAAAATCTTTTTGATCTTTTCGCAAGGAATATCCTGCGACTGAAGAAAATCATACGTTCCGCCGGTGGCCAGAATTTTGAAACCAAGTTTCGCGAACATGGAGGCCGCTTTTCCAACCGCTGGGCGGTCATTGGCATTCACCGTAATCAAGACCGTTCCCTTGCGCGGCAGACAAGCGTTTGCCGCTTCCTGCGCCTTATAGTACGCAAGCCCAAAGGAATGGCACATGCCGAGTACTTCCCCAGTCGAACGCATTTCCGGACCAAGAATCGGGTCCACCTCCGGGAACATATTGAACGGGAAAACCGCTTCCTTCACGCCATAATGCGGAATGTGTTTCTGATGAAGATCCAGATCCTTGATCGATTTTCCCAGCATGCACTGCGTTGCCAGAGCAGCCATTTGTGTGGCGCAGACCTTCGAGACCAGCGGCACCGTGCGGCTGGCCCGCGGATTCGCTTCCAGAATATAGACTGTATCGCGCGCGATCGCGTACTGAATGTTCATCAAACCAACGACTCCCATTTCAATCGCGATTTTCTTCGTGTACTCAACGATTGTGTCAATGTGCTTCGGCGGGATACTTTTGGGAGGAATGACACAGGCAGAGTCGCCAGAGTGAATTCCCGCCAGCTCGATGTGTTCCATCACTGCCGGCACAAACGCGTCGGTTCCATCACAAATGGCATCCGCTTCCGTCTCAATCGCGTTCTCAAGGAATCGGTCAAGCATGATCGGACGCTCAGGGGAAACGTCCACCGCTGCCGCGACGTAACGGCGCAAATGTGATTCATCATAAACGACTTCCATCGCGCGCCCGCCAAGAACAAACGACGGGCGTACCATTAACGGGTAACCAATCTGATTCGCGATGACCAACGCTTCCTCAATCGTGCTGGCCATTCCAGACTCTGTCTGCGGAATTCCCAGCTTTTTCATCATGTTGCGGAACAGATCGCGGTCCTCCGCCAGAGCGATCGTATTCGGCTGCGTACCAAGAATATTCACGCCCTCGTCCGAAAGTTCTTGCGCGATGTTCAGCGGAGTCTGACCTCCAAACTGACATACGACTCCATCCGGCTTTTCATATTCGTAAATGCTCAGAACATCTTCCACCGTCAAAGGCTCAAAGTAAAGTTTGTCCGAGGTATCGTAATCCGTGGAAACAGTTTCCGGATTGCAGTTGACCATGATCGTTTCATATCCAGCCTTACGCAGGGCAAGAGAAGCGTGAACGCAGCAGTAGTCAAACTCAATTCCCTGTCCAATTCGGTTCGGACCGCCGCCAAGGACCATGACTTTTTTGTTCGGAGAAACGGGGCAGTTCCCTTTGCCTTCCGGAATACTGTAGCTTGAGTAGTAGTAGCTGGCATTCTCAACGCCGCTGACCGGAACTGCGTCCCAACGCTCCACCACTCCCAACTTCAGACGGCGATGGCGGATGTCCGCTTCTTTCTGTCCGGTGATTTGGGCAATATATTTGTCGGCAAAACCGTCAATCTTCGCCTTGGTCAGCATTTCATCCGTCATATTTGCGCCGGCGGCAATCATCTCTTCCTCGAAATCGACCAGTTCTTTGATCTGTTCCAGGAAGTATTTCTTGACTTTCGTCTTTTCGTGAAGCTCATCAATTGTCGCGCCTTTACGCATCGCTTCGTACATTAAGAAATAGCGTTCGCTGTTCGCGAAGTTCAGGCGGCGCATCAGCTCTTCAAGCGGAAGTTTGTTGAAATCCTTTGCGAAGCCAAGCCCCATTCGGCCTTTTTCAAGCGAACGAATCGCCTTCTGCATCGCTTCCTTGAAGTTTTTGCCGATTGACATTACTTCACCCACCGCGCGCATCTGCGTCCCCAGCTTGTCCTCCACGCCGTGGAACTTCTCAAATGCCCAGCGGGCGAACTTAATCACGATATAGTCTCCCGACGGGGTATACTTGTCAAGAGAACCATCGCGCCAGTACGGCATTTCATCAAGTGTCATTCCGGCAGCCAGCTGAGCCGAAACCAAAGCAATCGGGAAACCGGTCGCCTTTGAGGCTAGCGCGGAACTGCGGGAAGTACGCGGATTAATCTCAATGACCACGACACGATCCGTCACCGGGTCATGCGCGAACTGAACGTTCGTGCCGCCAATCACCTCAATCGCCTCGACAATCCGGTAAGCGTAGTCCTGAAGACGTTCCTGAAGCTCTTTGGAAATCGTCAGCATCGGCGCGGAACAGAACGAATCGCCCGTATGAACTCCCAGCGGGTCGATGTTTTCAATGAAACAGACCGTAATCATCTGTCCCTTTGAATCTCGCACAACTTCCAGCTCCAACTCTTCCCAGCCCATCACGCATTCTTCAATCAGAACCTGATGAACGAGCGATGCGGCCAAACCGCGATTGGCGATGGTACGTAATTCCTCCTGATTATAGACGATACCGCCGCCGGTTCCGCCCATCGTATACGCGGGACGAACGACGACCGGATAGCCAAGTTTTTCCGCAATCTTCTCGCATTGCGCCACATCCGTCGCGATTTCACTGCGCGGAGTTTCAATTCCCAGTTTGGCCATCGTATCCTTGAACGCCTGGCGGTCTTCACCGCGCTCAATCGCGTCCAGCTGAACTCCAATTACCTGGACATCATACTTTTCCAAAACCCCGGCTTCCGCAAGTGAAGAGGCCAGATTCAGCCCCGACTGCCCGCCAAGATTCGGGAGAAGAGCGTCTGGACGCTCTTTCGCGATGATGCGTTCCAGAGATTCGACGGTGAGCGGTTCAATGTACGTCGCATCCGCCATTCCCGGGTCTGTCATGATCGTCGCGGGATTGGAGTTGACCAGAACGATTTCGTATCCCAGAGAACGAAGCGCTTTGCACGCCTGTGTGCCGGAATAGTCAAATTCGCACGCCTGGCCAATGATGATCGGACCAGAGCCAATGATCAAAACCTTTTTGATGTCTTCGCGTTTTGCCATTATTTTACCTCGTTGGTAATGGAATAAATGAGCCAATAAAGAGCTGAGGAACAGGTTGTCCCCTAAAATCTGGTTAAGTATAGCAAAATAAACTCCAAAAAACAAGGGGGGGCAACCTCTTTTCTGGAGAAATTTTCAGATTTTGGCTGAAATTTAATGTTTGATGAATATTCTACCGCCTTTCAGGCTCTATAGACTCTGGCTCGGCAAAGCTTACTTCTGACTGAAACGCTGCTGATCTTTGGTGTCTAACTATTGGAAAGAGAAAAAACAGAAAAATAAAAAAACCGGCAGGAAAACTGCCGGCTTTGAAATTTGTCGAAAAGATCCAAAATTAGACCTTTTTCACCAGAATTGAAACGTTTTGACCGCCAAAACCAAAACTGTTCGTCAAACAGCAGTCACATTTTACTTCGCGGCAAACATTCGGAACATAGTCCAAATCGCAAAGCGGATCCACGTTGTGGTAATTAATTGTCGGCGGCACAACCCCATCACGCATGGCAAGAAGACAATAAGCCATTTCACTGGCACCGGCCGCGGCAATCATATGCCCAATCATACTCTTGGTACTGGAAACCGGAATTTTGTACGCGCGTTCACCAAAAACCTCTTTAATTGCTAAGGTTTCCACTTTGTCATTTACTTTGGTACTTGTGCCGTGCGCGTTAATATAGTCCACATCTTCCGGATTGGCGCCAGCATCTTCCAAAGCCATCTTAATGCAGGAAATAGCACCTCTTCCCTCTGGATGAGTATCCGTAATACGGAAAGCGTCCGCGGTGGAACCGTAACCGGCAATCTCACCGTAGATTTTCGCGCCGCGCTTTTTGGCGTGTTCGTATTCTTCGAGAACACACATGACGGAACCTTCACCCAGGACGAAACCATGCCGAGTTGCGTCAAATGGACGGCTTGCGGCTTTTGGGTCATCATTGTCGGTGCTCAGTGCGGTCAGAAGATTGAAACCCATAACACCCATTGGATGAATCATACTGTGTGTGCCACCGCTAATCATGAAGTCCGCCTCACCGCGGCGAATGATTTCGGTAGCCTCTCCAACAGCCTGAACACTCGCGGCGCACGCGGTCAGGCAGTTACTGTTCGGACCTTGCGCGTTAAAGAGAGCAGCCAGGTGCGCAGCAGGCATATTCGGGCTTTGCTCAATCTCAGATTCCGCGTTATAGAATTCCATCCCTTTCCGGATAAATTCGCAAACTTCGAATTCCTTGCCTTTCATTTCACCGGCACGAATACCCTCCATCATCATGGCGGCGGTAGCACTGAAATCCTGCTGTCCCTCACCACTTCCGGTATAAACGCCAAAACGGAGAGGATCAAAAGAAAGATCCATAATTCCCGAATCCGCGACAGCTTTTTTCGCGGCTCCGACAGCAAATTGGGTATGAAGGCCCTGATTCGCCCATCGTCTGGGATCTTCTCCGACCTCAGAAAGGTCCCAGTTCCTGACTTCAGCAGCGATTTTAGTCGGAAAACTCGACGCATCAAAACGGGTGATATAGTCGACAGCTGATTCACCAGCAAGAAGCCGTTTCCAAACCACATCAACATCCGACCCTAACGGGGTAACACATCCAATCCCCGTAACCACAACACGTCGTTTCATTACGAAACCCTCCGCACACTCTCTCAAGAGGCTAATAAAAACAAATAAAAACAGAATTGCCTTGGTTCAGGTCAATCCTTAAAGCATTCAGGGAGGCTGATTGGCGTAACACCATCCGCTTCAACCCCAACTTCGTAAACATGGAAATTGAAAAGCAGATGTTTATAGTCCTCCAGCGTGAATAGCTCTTTATCGGCAAAAACTCCACTTCGTAAATAGGCAAACATCATTTCAAATTCACCGTGAAGTTTATCACCAACATGACTCGTCGCAGTAATGGAAGCCCCGGTATCCGAGATATTTTGCACTTCGACCCGATATGTCAGCACATCGCCGGGAATGGCTTCGAAATTAAAAACAGCTTTGACCAGTTTGGCCAGCACTACTTTCTCTCGGCATTCATTGAATTCGTTGATAAGCAGACCGCCAGTCTGCGCAACACCTTCAACGACCAGAGAATGCGGCATGATCGGAAAGTACTTGTAGTGATCATGCATATGCTGCTCGGAAAGCGAAATACACTTCACTGCCGTAGCACGAGTTCCGCGCACAAATTCCGTATATCGATCGATCCAATACCAACGCATTACGAATACCTTTTACGATTAAAACCATAAATTATGAATACCGCCAGGAACTGACGGTATTCCAGTCCGAACCAGAATCAGGACTTTTTGAACTCGACAAAACGGCACATATCAGCGACCGTCATACGGCTCGAGAATTCCTGAACGACAGGGTTCTTTTCGAACTCGGTGAGATCGATGAACGGAAGACGTTCACGCAGAGCGGCAAGACCTTCAGCGGTCAGGCGGTTATTCTGGGCGTAAAGGTCATTCGTGAAAATGTCTTCAGGGAAAAGTTCGCCGCGTTCGACTTTAATATCGAAAGCTTTTTCAAGACGGAAGACAATATCAAGGAAGTCAATGGATTCAGCACCGAGGTCACCGACAAGGGTTGCTTCTTCCGTGACTTCATCTTCATCAACACTCAGAGCTTCGCAAAGAGTTTCCTGAACCTTTTCAAAAATTTCAGCTGAAATTGCCATATTAGTTCTCCAAATGACGTTTTCTAAAAAACCAACCATAAAGCATAAAGCGAAACGCCTAAGACTTCACAGTCTAAACACAAATAATAACGTATATTCCTTTATCGGCAAATTTACCCGAAGAATCCACTATTCTTGCGGGGCGATTAATTCGTAAATACTTTTAAGCTCATTTACGAGTGCTTCGTCTTTCCAGGCGAGAGCTGGGTAATCGCGCCCAATGTTATGGTGGCTGATTACGAGACGCGCGGAAAGTGCCTGAATATCTCCAAGCCAACCCTCAGCTTTTACCTTCGTCTCTTCCTCGGTGCGACTGACGATTTTGATTTTAAGCGTCAGCGTTTCTCCTGGCTGGACAAAGTGATTATACTTGATATTGCGGGCTTCCTTAAGAGAAATCACACTATTCGAATAATTATCCGTAATCCGAATAAGCCACGCGGCGGATTGGGTCATCGCTTCAAGCATCAAAACGCCGGGCATTACCGGAAAACCCGGAAAATGATCCTTAAGATACTCTTCCGCAATCGACAGGTTCTTCGTAGTCACGATTGATTCACCAGGAATCAATTCAACAATTCGGTCAATAAGGATAAATCGCATTTTGTTTTCTCAAAACGAAACGAATCAATAATCGCCGGCACACACCGTACGCGCCGGAAAAAGCTGATTTTCTGTCAAATCGGTCTCAGGCTGTTCCCGGCTTTAGTTAAGAATGCTATCTTTTACGATATTTTAACAAAATTCCGGAGAAAATTGTTTTTCTGGTTGGTCGGAGATTCATTAAATCATGAATCTGTTCCGGTTTAGCTCTCATTTTACCGGTTTGGCTCGGTCATGGAATCGTGCGAATCTCGCGAGAACCCCTTGTTCTTTTTCGAGGGCTGATTTTTCTTCTCGTAAAATTCAAGTTCCATCAATGGGACCAGTTTGTGAAGCCGATCCTCTGTTTCGACATAAACCTGCTGGGCAAGGATCTCATATCCCACGACACGACCTGGCACGCCGCCGTGTCGTACCCGCGTACCGATCGGAGGCAGCTTTTCAAGAAGTTCCTCGTACACTGGGAACTCGTACCGAAGGCAGCATTTCAGCCGTCCGCAACGACCGGAAATTTTTGATGGGTCAAGGGTGGCTTTCTGTAATTTGGCCATCTTCATTGAGACGGGCGGCATTTCCGTTAAATACGTATTACAGCAGCATTCCTTTCCGCAATCACCGTAATCCGCAAGAAGTTTGGCTTCATCCCGCACTCCAATCTGCCTCATCTCAATCCTGGTCTGGAATTCCGTAGCCAGAACCTTAACAAGTTCACGAAAATCGACCCTCCCGTCAGCCAGATAGTAAATCACGATCCGCTCGCCGCCGAAGATATGCTCAATATCGACCAGGTGCATCTGGAGGCCGAGGCGAGTGATGCACTCCAGGCAAACATGAAATTCCTGCGTTTCGTGAAAATGGATGCGATTAAACTCGTTCGCGTCTTCGTTGGTCATCATTCTCACGATGGCGCCGCGAGTGATATTTTCCGGGAACTGTTTCAAATCCCCGTCAGCCAATTCGCATAAGACCTGGGCGATTTCAAGTCCACGTTCCGATCGAATTACGACATAATCTTCCCTTTTCAGGGGCCGACGGCCACTGTTCCAGGAAAAAATGCCATGCAGCCGCATGGTTCCATATCGTACGAGGTAATTTGCCATGGTGTCAACGCTGCTGGTAACGCAGCATATTCAGTTTAATACGCCGATCAGCATCCGCTTTCCGGAGGGCGTTGCGTTTGTCATGCTCCTGTTTTCCCTGACATATTCCGAGCAGGACTTTGGCGTAATGTTTTCTGAAATAAACTTTCAGAGGGATGAGAGTAAACCCTTTCGCGGCGGTTCTGGTCAGGCAGCGGCGTATTTCGGAACGGTGAAGCAGGAGTTTGCGTGGACGCTTCGGTTCATGATTTAAGCGATTCGCTTCGAGATACTCCTGAATGTCGCAGCCGATAAGCCAAATTTCATCGTTTTTGGTTTTCGCGTATGATTCAGCGAGCGAGCAGCGTCCTTCCCGAAGGCTTTTTACTTCACTTCCGACGAGAACGATACCGCACTCAAGAGTATCCAGAATTTCGTAATCGTGACGTGCCTTGCGATTCTCGCAAACGATTTTTACGTCCGGATCGACATCCTGTTTTTTCTTTTTCGAGTTTTTTGATTTTGACTTAGCCGTAAAGGACTCCTTTCATTCCGCAGCCCAACGGCTTTGGTCAAGCAAAAGCTCAAAGGTATTATTTCAAACAATCTGGAAGCACAATCTACTTTTATCTCTATTTTAGCAATAATCAAAAATATTGCAAGAGGGGGGCGAGTGCCTTAGGGAACTTTTCGTGTTTTTTTTCGGAAATTTCCGATTTTGAGCGATTTACCTTCCTGTTTTTGGTGGAGGCTGGGTAATTTTCCCGCCCAATTTCTGAAATCTTTGAATGAAATCTCGTGTTTCCTGTTGATATTCAGCTGTTTCGTCTGACAAAATCAATTCATTCCAGCGCACTGGCCCCAACCCGAGAATGACATTATTTTCTTCCAGGATAACGGATGCGTACACAAGCTGCGATTCGGTCAGAACATCCTGTGCTTCCGGAAAATCACTCAGCGTTCCGCAAACCTCGTTTCGAGGCAAAAGGAGTACGGAGTGACGCTGAAGTTCACCGGCGGGGAGGGAATCGTTTTCGCAGCGGTAAAGTATTGCGCCGCATTGCCGTGCCCCGGAAGCCGCCAGGAATTTCGAAAGTTCGTGGTCCTGGCAAGCGGTGCGGCGTATTAGAAGCATATTTTCAAAGACAAAAAGAAGAGGATATGTTTCCGGCGCGAAAACGAAAAATTCCAGAGAGATTTTCTGTTCCGAGCACCAATTTCGTAAAGGAACCAGAAAACGTTCGTAATGAAGTTCGTGAAGAGTCTGGTCAATGTCCTTTTGGATTTTTTTTCTTTTGGTTTCAAATTCTTCCGTCCATTCACCTTTTGCCAAAACGCTGTCCGGGACAAAGAGTAAAGCAAGCTCACGCTCTCCCAGCGGATAACCGCGTTTCATGGAGAAGTTGGCCCGAAAATCGTCTGTCAGTTGATTCCATATCTTGGGGTAATCGCTTTCTTTCAGGTTTTCCCAGTCAGGCAAAACCGCTCCTTCTGCCTGAATAACGCTATTTTCTCCTGAGGGAAACGCCTTCTTTACTTCCTGAAAGTTTGCCGGCGTGACCCGCAGCGGAACCGTTTCAGCGTTTGCGGGTAATTCCGCGAATAAAAACAAAGATAAGATAAAAAAAAACAATAATTTCAGCATTAGTAATTTCCAAACCAGGACGTTTTCTCTCAACCTGCTGACACTTGACAGAGAGCGGTTTTTAATCAAAAGAAAGGCAGCTCTCCCGAACCCTATTTCCACCAAATGTCACCTCAAAAAGGTATTTTAGCATAAGAAGAACACATTGTCAAGGATTTTGAGGGGGAGAGGGATTTTTTTCCACAAAAAAATGTTAAAATTTGATTCTGGTCTACTTGACTTTTGCTTTGAATTTATTATTATTGGAGGGGTACTGTGCGTTAAGTTGATGAAACGCGAAAAAGAAAGGAAAGGCACTATGGATCATCAGAGTATTTTACCGAAAGGGCCGGCTTTGGGAATTTTGCCGGTCGAGGGACGTACGCCGGTGCGTGTCGTTGGAAATGAGAAAATTCGCGAAACGTTTGAGGAAAAGACGCTTCAGCAGGCCGTCAATGCGCGAATGTGCCCCGGAGTGACGGACGTTGTGCTGAATCCGGACGCGCACGTCGGTTTCGGAGCACCGATCGGCTGCGTCATGGTCTCGCCGGACCATATTTATCCCGGCCCGGTCGGCGTGGACGTGAAGTGCTCCATGAGTCTTCTTCAGCTGGATGTGCCGACGGAAGAACTTGCAGATAAACGG
>JAFQUP010000161.1 GCA_017408405.1 Thermoguttaceae bacterium | reverse complement strand
GGCTTTGCGTGCGACTTCGAGAATATTGCGTTCGGTAGTGAATTCGATTTCAATACCGTTGACGGTCAATTTTTTCACATCGGACATATTGATTTTACTCCTTTTATCTTAAACCGTTTCGGTATTTCAACCTCAGATACCCTTGATCGCGCCGAATTTGCACGTAGCTTTGCACGCGCCGCACTTGATGCATTTGTCAACATCGATCACGTGCGGCTGTTTGACCGTGCCGGTAATCGCGCCGACCGGGCATTTCTTCGCGCACATGGTGCAGCCTTTGCATTTTTCAGGATCGATTTCCGGACGGGCCAATGCCGAGCATTCGCCGGTCGGGCAGATCTTGTTCACGACGTGGGAAATATATTCGTCGCGGAAGTAGCGCAGGGTGGAAAGAACCGGGTTCGGAGCCGTTTTGCCCAGTGCGCACAGCGAACCAAGCTGAACAGCTTTTGCGGTTTCTTCAAGGAGATCCAGCGTTTCAAGCGTGCCGCGGCCTTCGATGATGTCGTCGAGCAGCGAGAGGATCTGTTTCGTTCCTTCACGGCACGGCGTGCATTTACCGCAGGATTCGTTCTGGGTGAACTGCATGAAGAAACGGGCGACTTTGACCATGCACGTCTGATTGTTCATGACCACCAGACCGCCGGAACCGACGATCGCGCCGACTTTCTGCAGAGAGTCGAAATCAAGCGGCATGTCGAGCATATCCGGAGTGAGGCATCCGCCGGACGGACCGCCGATCTGAACGGATTTGAAGTCTTCGCCGGTGAGTTTGCCGTCATTGTCGATCGTACCGCCGCCGATGTCGTAAACGATGTGGCGCAGCGTCGTGCCGCACGGAACTTCGATCAGACCCGTGTTCGCGACGTGACCGGTGAGGGCGAAAGTTTTCGTTCCCGGGGATTTTTCCGTACCGACGGAAGCGTATTTTTCAGCGCCTTCGCGAAGAATGTACGGAACGGAAGCGAGCGTTTCCACGTTGTTGATCACGGTCGGTTTGCCGTACAGACCGGAAACTGCCGGGAACGGCGGCTTCGGCATCGGCATACCGCGGTTGCCTTCGACTGAACGCATCAGAGCGGTTTCTTCACCGCAGACGAACGCGCCGGCGCCTTCCATGATGCGAATGCGGAAGGAAAAGTCGGTTCCGAAAAGATTGTCGCCGAGAAGACCGAATTTTTCAGCGTCTTCGACCGCGCGCCGCATACGGGCGACGGCCAGCGGGTATTCGGCACGCACGTAAACGACACCTTCGTCGGCTCCAATCGCTTTACCGGCGATCATCATGCCTTCGAGCACGGAGTGCGGGTTGCCTTCCATGACGGAACGGTCCATGAACGCGCCCGGGTCGCCTTCGTCGCCGTTGCAGATGACGTAGCGTTTCGGGTCTTTGTTGGCGGAGTTCAGAGTGAACTTCCATTTCAGACCGGTGGGGAAACCTCCGCCGCCACGGCCGCGGAGACCGGATTTCAGGACTTCTTCGCAGATCTCGGCCGGAGTCATCGTGGTGATCGCTTTGCGGGCACCAGCGTAACCGCCGCACGCGACGTATTCGCGAACGTTTTCCGGTTCGATCGTGCAGTCTTTCAGGCAGATACGGTACTGCTCGGTGTAGAAGGCGATCTCGTCTTCTTTCATGCAGGCCTTTTTCGTCGCGGGATCAACGTAGGCAAGACGTTCGAGAAGTTCGCCGTTCTGGAGCGTTTTCTGAACGATGTCGGCAGCGTCTTCAGGCTTCACTTTCGTGTAGAAAATTCCTTCCGGTTCGATACGCATGAGCGGGCCCATCTGGCAGAAGCCCTGGCAGCCGGACTTGGAGACGTACGTGCCTTCAAACGGATGCTCAAGATCGCCGTCAGCGATTTCGACCGTAACGTCCTCACCAACTTTTTTCAGTTCTTCGATCAGGGCATCGCGGACCTGCATCGAGCCGTTTGCGATACAGCCGGTACCACCGCAGATGACGATACGGCGTTTGATTTTTGACGTAGAAGTCTGAAACTGTTCAGCAAGCTGTTCAAGCGGAATCAAATTACTCATTTCGTTTTGCTCCTTTTCCTTTAGTTAGCGGCACTTTCGTTAGCGATGACTTCATCAATCAGAGATTCCGCCTTTTCAGGAGTGCACTGACCGTGAACATGCTCATCCAGAACCATGACCGGGGCCAACCCGCAGGCACCAAGGCAACTCACGATTTCAATCGTGAAGAGAAGGTCTTTGGTCGTGCGATTCTCGTCGCTCAGATTCAGCTTGCTGTAGAGTTTATTGAGAATACCGTGCGATTTCTTAACGTGGCAGGCAGTACCGTCGCAGAGACGAATGATGTGCTTGCCTTTCGGATTAAGGGAAAAGTGGGCATAGAAAGTGGCTACGCCGTAAATGTGCGAGACCGGAATGTCAAGTTCCACCGCGACCTGTTCGATAGCTTCCTTCGACAGATATTTATCCATCTCCTGAATCTGCTGAAGAATTGGAATCAGACGGCTCGGGTCGTTGTTGTTGTTGGCCAGGATCTGTTTGATCGCGTTTTCATGATCAATCATTTCCTGGGTCTTTTCAATCGTTTCCTGCATTTTTTACTCCAATAGCTAAAATGAAACAAGGCACAAAGCCCGCGCTCTCCAGGGTGGTCTTCCTGCCTGACGATAACATTTCGATGTCCTGCTGTCGCCCTTCACACGACACATTCAATCAAATAAAGTATACCAGATTTAAAATTTCTGTCAAGCGATTTAAGTAACATTTTATCGATTAATTTCTCAAACATTTAAATTTTTTCTTTCTTTTTTATGAAAATTACGAGGTGTGACCGGAAAATGGCTCGGGCAATCTGGGAATTTCAGGCATTTTCAGGAAAGATTCCCAAGAAAAAAATTTCTGACGAAAAAAATTATTCGTCAGGATATTCGGGGGAGGAAATTTAAAATTTTTATTTGTTCCATGAAAAATTTGTTAAAAATATGGGGGCGGGACCTTGTGTTTTCCTGGATTTGGACTAAAATTGAGAAAATGTTTTCCTGACAAAACGACAGTCCGAGAGACAATGGAGTCAAAGTTCAGCGATTCCCATAAATGACAGTATGTTGGTGATTTCTGAGTATTACTCGCGATAATCAAGGACAAGTTTTTTCGGAAAAAATTCAGGAATCAATACTTCAATCAGAAATAGACCCGGTGTCAAATCCGGTCTGGAGAAGATCATGTCGGAAAAAATGAGTGTGAAGTCCGTCCGCAAGGCGGAAGCGATTGGTAAGGAAGTTTTTCTTCAGGGTTGGGTACGAACATGCCGTGACCAGAAATCATTCTGTTTCATTGAATTGAATGACGGTTCCTGTTTTGGCAACATTCAGATCGTAGTGCCGAGCACCCTGACAAATTACGCGGACGTAAAAAAACTCACCTCCGGAAGCAGTATCGCGGTACGCGGAGCCGTGGTCCAGTCCCCCGGCAATAAACAGCCGACGGAAGTTCAGGCCGCGGAAATTGAGATTTACGGATACGCGGCGGAAGATTACCCAATTCAGAAAAAGCGCGCCACGTTTGAATATCTCCGCACAATCGCGCACCTTCGTCCGCGAACAAATTCGTTTAACGCGGTATTCCGAGTGCGTAACCGAATCAGTTACGCGATTCACCAGTTTTTCCAGAATGAGGGTTTCACCTACGTTCACACTCCACTGATTACTTCCAGTGACTGCGAGGGAGCGGGTGAAATGTTCCAGGTCACGACCCTGAATCTTGAAGACCTTCCTAAAACCAAAGACGGTAAAGTGGATTATTCCAATGATTTCTTCGGCAAAAAAGCGTCATTAACGGTTTCCGGCCAGCTCGCGGTTGAAAACTACGCACACGCTTTTGGAAAGGTCTATACTTTCGGACCGACCTTCCGCGCGGAAAATTCCAATACGCCGCGTCACCTTGCGGAATTTTGGATGATTGAGCCGGAGATGGCTTTTTATCTGCTTGAGGATAACATGGAACTGGTTGAAAAGTTCCTGAAATTCATCGTCAAATCGGTTTTGGAAGACTGCGAAGAAGACATGAAATTCTTCAATGACCGAATCGATGAAACGCATCAGCTGCTTGAACGCCTGAATAATCTCCTGACAAGCACTTTCCACCGCTGCTCGTACACAGAGGCGATTGAGATTCTGGAAAAATCCGGGAAGAAATTTGAGTTTCCGGTTAAATGGGGAATTGACCTTCAGAGCGAGCATGAACGCTACCTGACGGAGGAGTATTTCAAGGCACCGGTTATCGTCTTCAACTATCCGAAAGAAATTAAAGCGTTTTATATGCGGCTGAATGACGATGAAAAAACGGTTCGCGCGATGGATGTTCTGGTTCCTGGCGTTGGTGAAATCATCGGCGGCAGTGAACGTGAATACCGCCCGGACGTCCTGGAAAAACGCATGGTTGAAATGGGCCTGGACCCGAAAGATTACTGGTGGTATCTTGACCTGCGGCGTTTCGGCACCGTCCCGCACAGCGGATTTGGCCTTGGCCTTGAGCGCATCATCATGTACGTGACCGCGATGCAGAACGTGCGCGATGTCATTCCGTTCCCGAGAACCCCCGGAAACGCCGAGTTTTAATTGAAAGGGACTTTCAAAAGCGCGATTTCGTGAAAAAACGGAGTGTTTTGTGTTTTTGAAAGGTTCAGAAGTTTCGTGTTTTTGAAAAAACGCGAGACTTGGAAAATACGGACCCAAAACAAAAATCCCGTTTTTTCAGGAAATTAGATTTTTGGAAATCTACTTAAATCCCGATCCGGAAATCAGTCAAGAATCCGGAAAAGGATGAGACAGGAGCCAATTTTGACTGTTTAAATTTCTGAACAGTCTTTGGTTTACGCTCTTTATTTTTGAAATCAGGCAATGGGACGCGTTGAGGCGGCCCATTGTTCTTTTCATGCTGAAATCATTGAGGCAGGTAACATAACTTTTCAGAAAACCAAAAAGAGGATGCCATGAAAGCAGTGATCCTTCTCTCCGGCGGCCTGGATTCCAGCACAACTGCCGCCGTCGCCAAATCAGAGGGTTTTGATGAACTCTACGGACTAACCGTCAATTACGGTCAACGTCACCTTTTTGAAATCGACGCGGCACGCCGAGTAGGAGAAGCACTGGGGCTGAAACGGCACGAATTCATTGAGCTTCCGCTTTTCCGATTCGGCGGCAGTGCTCTTTTGGATGAAAACATCGCGGTACCGCATGGCAGAACAATCGAAAATGTCGAGGAGGACATTCCAGATACTTATGTTCCGGCCCGAAATACCGTCCTTCTTTCCATTGCCTTAGCCTACGCGGAGACAATCCGCGCGTTTGATATTTTTCTTGGCATTAATCACGTGGATTACAGTGGGTACCCGGACTGCCGTCCTGAATTTCTTGAGGCATTTGAAAAAATGGCCAACCTGGCAACGAAAGCAGGCATTGAAGGAAATCAAATCCGCTTTCACGCTCCCCTGCTCCGCCTCTCCAAGGCGCAGATCATTCAAAAAGGAATGGAGTTGGGAGTTGACTATTCCATTACGCACACGTGCTACGACCCATTACCTGACGGCACCAGCTGCGGAGAATGTGATGCGTGCCAGCTGCGTCTTCAGGGATTTCGTGAGGCTGGATTCACGGACCCAATCCCCTACGCTAAACGATAAAAATCGCACCGCAGCATTTTCCAGAATAGCCAGATCCCATGAAAATCAGATATTTCATGGGATTTTTAGTTTATTTCAATAAAAAAACCCGCTCATTTTCATGAACGGGTCGAATGCGGAAAACAGGACTTGAACCTGCATGAAATCAGCTTTCACCAGGCCCTCAACCTGGCGCGTCTACCAATTCCGCCATTTCCGCGTTTGGTATTGATGAAAGTGAATCACCTCATCAATTATGTTTCATAGTTTACCACAAATTCTAAAACCGTCAAGGGGGGGCATCGAAATTTGAGGTTAAAATTTGAAAAGTTTTTTCAATGTCCCAGTCCCGCGCAAGCTCAAAGTCTTTCCATCATAAAAAGGTTCTCAAAGCGTCCCTGGCAAATACCGAATAATCAACTCAATGCAGGTTTTGCACATTAATTAATCCCAACCGTAAATCCAATAAAAAACCCGCTCATTTTCATGAACGGGTCGAATGCGGAAAACAGGACTTGAACCTGCATGAAATCAGCTTTCACCAGGCCCTCAACCTGGCGCGTCTACCAATTCCGCCATTTCCGCGTTTGAAATTGATAAAAGTGAATCACCTCATCAATTATGTTTCATAGTTTACCACAAATTCTAAAACCGTCAAGGGGGGCAAGTTAAATTTAATTCAAAAAATTTCTCTTTTTTCAGAAAATCGCGAGCGGCTCAACCTCGTCTTCCGAAGCCCACACATTTTCCAAACCGGATAACTCATCACGCAAAATATCCGCCAATCGGTCGCAGGCATATTTTTCTCCTGCGAAATGCGTCATCAAAACGAGTCCGATTCCCTGTGCTTTCGCCTCAAGGCAAGTATGAAAATTAGTCTCACCAGTAAGGAAGACATCGCAATTGAAACGCAGCGCGTACTGAAGAAACTCACCAGCCGCCCCGCAGCCAATTCCAACTTTTCGCACGACAGCCCCGGGATCTCCGACATACTGAACGTACGGAAGATTCAATAGAGATTTAACTTTTTCAAGAAAAGAAGAAAGAGTCTGCTCTTCCTTGAAAACTCCCATCCTTCCGGTTCCTCCACCGCATTCCGCGCTTGGGACAAAAGGCTGGATTTCTTCAAGCCCCAACCCCTCCGCCAGCTGCTGATTGATTCCCCGGGGCGCGGAATCAAAGGACGTGTGCGGGCAATAAAGCGCAATATCATTTTTGATCAGTGAACGAAGCAGCCGTCCGACGGTGGTTTCCGAAGTGAGTTCTTTCAATGCCCGAAACGGCATCGGATGATGGGCAATAATCATGTCTGCCTTTTTCATGACCGCTTCCTGAACGGTTTCCGGAGTAATCGTCAGGCAGGTCATGATCCGTGAACACCGCCGCGTTTTTTCCCCAACGAGAAATCCGGTATTATCCCAGGATTCCGCAAGTGCTTTCGGAGCAAAATTTTCCATAAAAACGCAAACATCCTGAACATTCATTTTATCTTCCTTTCCGATTCAGTTCCTGCTTTTTCGGGTTTCTCCGCAACAGACCGTCTCATTCTTCCCTTCTCCCACGAACTGAAGAGCCATTGCGGATTGATCATATCTCCCCATTGGCAAATGATTCATAAAAAAGTTCCTGATCTGGCTAACCTTCAGGCAAACGGAAGAATTTCTTTTTTGACTTAGCAGGCGCCCCAGTTCCTGATTGATTTTCTGTTTAACTTTTCTCAAATCCATGCCGAAATTTTTGAAATTTCTGAATGTTTCTTCAGACGATCCGTCTCCCGCCAATTCCCTCTTTCCATTCGAGAGACCATCATTAAAAATGACAAAAGATTCGTACGGCTTCAAATAAACACAGTCTTCAAAGCAATGAAAATCCGAGGTACTTCCCAAACTGCGGCTCGTCTCTCGATGCGAGAGAGAAATTTCCTGAAATGTTCCCGAATTCCCAATTTTCAATCCCCGTAAATTTCCAGTTTGGGCAAAATGAATTCCCAAATAAGGCGGTTCCGGACGAATGACCGCGCAAAAAAGTGAAATTCTCGCGTCAGCCGCCAACTGAAGCCAAAGCGTTTGATTGACTTTGGCTAAAAGCTCCGAAACAGAATGTCCATAGGAAGCATGACTTCTCAGCGCGGAACGCACCGAGGCCGCGAGCATCGCTCCAGCCAAACCAGGAGTACCAACGCTTCCCAACGCGACAAGCGTTTGACCGTCCGGAAGAGTCAGCCATTCGTAAAAATCGCCGCTAACTGAATTTTGTGTTCCCAGCTGCCTGTCCGATGAAGAGTTTCCGATTCGAAGACACTGGAGAGTACGCCCGGCTTTTGTCCAACCCGCGATCTCAAAATTCCCGGCAAGATAAATCGGAGACATGAGCGTTTGAAATCTAGAAGCGGCCTTAAGTTCCCGACGATACTCAAGTGTGCCGGATTCCTGCCGCTGAAAATGTTCATTTTCAATATTTAAAGCGAATAATTCTCCAAATAGCTCGACAAGCCGTGTCGTTTTTTCAGGAATAAACGTTTTATTTGAAAAGAACCAGACCGTCCCATAGCTGAAATTTCGTGATCGTAGCGGAATGCAGACCGCGGAAGGAAAATCCTCCGGTATCTCTCCCATTCCCTCCGGCCAGGAATCATCAATCGTAATGACCGCGTTCTGATGATAAACGCGCAAATCAGTTTGAGCACGGCCAAAATGCCGAATTTCACTCATCAGCTGATCCATCGCCAAGCCGTAATGTGCCCGAAGTTTAAATGTCTGATTCTCAAAGTTCGGCAAATAAATGCCAACCGCATCCATCCCCAGCGCGAGACAGGAATAAGTCAGCAGCTTGCGAAAATCTCCAACAAAACGATTACGCTCCGGCGATCTTGATGAAACGAACTGCTCCAAAAGAGATTTCCCGGAAATTTTATCTTTATTCTTTAGAGCTTTATCGCCTAAAAAGATTTTTTCTGAATTCTCCTGATGTCCAGATTCCGAATATGGTTTCTTCCAAAAATCCTTTTCAGCAAACGTTTCGCTCTTTTTAGCGGAATTAGTTGGGAAATTCTTTTCATGGGATTCATTTCCATCTTCCTGAATCCCGCTTTTTCCTTCGCAGCAGGTTCCGGAATGAGTCTCAGCCTCTTGGAAAAAATCCGTATTTAAATTTTCTTCCTGCCTGTCTCCGGCTACGTGGAAAATTTGATTTTCAATGATCTCATTCGCACCTGATTCATGATGCCTTTTCTGGAAATATCGCTCTTCGTGAAGGCGGGCTTCCTCTGAATCATACTCCGGGTAATCACTCTCGCGGCTTTCTTCCTCCCGAAAATCTTTACCCGGTTTTGGCAAAATATTCAGCGTTCCCTCAAGTTCCAAAAACCAGACTCGAAAACGCATAAACTGAAATTCGGAAATGAGATCTCCCAAAGCAACCGCAAGACTGCGCGCTTCCTGGAAAGAAATTCTGGAAGAATCACGACTTTTTCCCGTACTGTCTTCTGAAAGCAAAAAATCTCTATCAACCAGGCTTTCCCCCGATTGAACTTTCCTTTGCTCATCATTGGACGAAAGTTTTTCGTTATCTGAACATGACAAACAAAGAAAACCAATTGGATAATTTAAAAATTCAAGATTTCCTGAAATGGATTTCTCCAGTTCCTTCTCAAACTCCAATCGAACCGGCTCCAGCACATTCTGAATCAGTTCACTTTCATCATCTTTTGAAACTCTCTCGACGTCATTTTGCTTTTGGCGCGACATTTCCAAAATCGGAAAAGGAAGGGAGTTTTCTTTCTTACGCGAATGCTCCTTTGAGCACTCAAGCACTTCACGCTGAATGAACTCCTCAAGTTTCATTTTCAAGAAACCGCGTTTGATTTCTATCGGAATCCAAATTTCATTTCCCTCGGCAATTTCTTCTAAAAATTCCGGAGAAAGCCGCATCGGAATCCGTTCCTCTTCATGGCCGGGAAAGACGGAGACAGACCGCTCATTACTCATGCCTCTCTGGAGACTTTTCGGAACGGAATCCGCACAATGATAAGAAAGTTTCCAGCCAATACTCTTTGAAAAACGATTCAATAAAGCCGGCAAACTCCCTATTCGATGCAGTTCACGAACAAACTGTCGATTGGACAGTGCCGAATCGGAAAAATATGAATCCACAGAACACCCTCTTAAAAAAACAAACGTTTATCCAATCCACTAAATCGTCCCATCTTCTCAAAAAATCCACCAATTGCGAAAAAAGACAATTTGAGCATTTTTTTCACATTAAGCAAGTTCTAACGATTATCCAATTTCTAAACATAATTTCAATAAAAATCCAAAAGTCCAGAAGAATGTTCTGCTTTTCCAACAAACATGAAAAAATGTTGATTCTTTTCCATGTTGAAGAAAAAACCGCTAAAATCATCTTGACACATTACGGAAAAATGATTATTCTTTTTCATATTGCTGAAAATTCACGCTTAAACGCAGGTTGATGATGAAACGACATTCACTCAAACACGAAACTCCAATTTTCACCGGGCTGATGATTTTTTGCTGTCTGGTACTTTTTTCTACCGGCTGCATGAAAGAGATTTTACGCGGTAATAAAACGGAAGAAAAAGTCGGAAAGGAATACCAAAAGGCATTTTTTATCGGTGACACGACTGTGCCTGTCGGAGCTGACTATATCGAAATTTCGTCCGTAAGTCTCGCAGCCAATCTTGCCGGAACTGGAAGTGATCCGCCTGAATCCGTTCAGCGGACGATGCTTTTACGTGAAATGGCCAGCCGCAATATCGCGCATCCGGCAAAAGTATTGGCTGACCCATCCACTTCTCTGGTCATCGTAACTGGTTATCTTCCGCCTGGAGTCCAAAAAGGAGACCGTTTTGACGTAGAAGTAACTCTTCCATCCGATAGCGAAACAACCAGTTTGCGCGGCGGTTACTTAATGCCGGCTCCAATGCGTGAGATGGTTTACTCAAACGGACTTCATGAAGATTTCAAAAAAGCCAACTGCTCCGGCCCAATTCTGGTTGAACCCAAAACGGGAACAGAACGTGACAAAATGACTCAGCGCCGCGGTCTGGTTCTTAGCGGCGGAGTCTCAACTTTCAATAATCCGATTGGTTTGAGAGTCAATTCTGATTCCGTAAAACCGGACAAGTACATGACGATGAAAATCGAGCGCGCGATTAACGCCAGATTCAAAATCGTGGATGGAACATCCAGCAAAAAAATCGCCAAGGCAAAAGACGACAAATTCATTTATTTTGAGATTCCTCCGACGTACAAAGAAAATCTGTCGCGTTTCCTGGATGTCGTCAGATGCCTTCCGATTCTCGAAACGGAAGCGCAGCGTCTGGAACGCATGAAGCTTCTCGAAAAACGTCTTCTGGACCCCACGACAACCAAACGGGCGGCACTTGAACTGGAAGCAATCGGCAAAAACGCGATTGACACGCTGAAACTCGGTCTTGAATCCGATGACCAAACGGTCCAGTTCCATTCCGCGCAGGCATTAGCTTACCTTGACGTAAGTGACGGCGCAGCAATTCTTGGGAAAGTTGCTCTTGAAGACCGGGTTAACCGCGGCTATGCTCTTCTGGCTCTCTGCGTCATGGATGACCTTGATGCCTACGAAGAACTTCGTAAGTTAATGAGTGCCCCAACCGCCGAAACAAGATACGGAGCTTTCCGCGCGTTGAAAGTAATGCGTCCTACTGATCCGCTTGTCGTTGGCGAGCAGCTTGGAAAAAAAACTTTTACTCTTTGCGTCATTCCGACGACGGGTTCTCCAATGCTTCACGTTACGAAAAGTCATCGCGCGGAAATTGCCCTCTTCGGAGAAAATCAGTCATTCAAGTATCCCATGACTATCGAAGCCGCGAATAACGTAATTGTCCGAGCAACACCGGAAGGTGAAGTTATCGTAGCGCGATTTGAACCCAATCGCCCTGACCAAAAACGGACGGTTTCCTGCCGTGTGGAAGATGTTGTGCGCGCCCTTTCGGATGTCGGAGCCACCTATCCGGATATTCTAGAGGTCCTTCAGGCGGCAATTGAGCAGAACGCTCTGGATACTTCCTTCAGAATTGATGCCCTGCCTCAAACTGGACGAAAAGATCCATATGAAAGAAAAAAAGAGGAAGAGGAAAGAAACCGAAAGTACGCTGAAAAGAAAAAAGCGGAAGCGGAAGCAAGAGAAAATCCTAAGGACGATTCCGTAACGGAAGCTTTTGAAAAAAATTCATGAGCTAGCCTTTTTAGAGGATTTTTCGTCTCAACTTTTTGTGAATTCCGGCGGTCTTGAGGATTTGCCGGAATTTTTAGGAAGTTCGGATTTTTAACCGCGTATTTTCGAATTTTTTCACGAAAAATTCACTCTCTTCTCCAACGAAGTTTATTTCCCAAAATCACTTTTTTGTTCAAAAGTAACTCATGTTAAAAACCCTTGAAATCAGCGGATTCAAAAGTTTTGCCGATCGAAACCGAATCGAGTTTTCGAACGGTTTAACGCTGATTGTGGGCCCAAACGGCTCCGGGAAATCAAACGTGGTGGATTCAATTAAGTGGGTTCTTGGCGAAAAAAGCATGAAATCACTGCGCGGCAAAGACTCAAGCGACGTCATCTTCAACGGATCAACCACTCGCAAAGCGATGAATACCGCTGAAGTTTCGCTCACATTTGACAATACGGACAAGCGTCTGAATTTTGACGCGGCGGAAGTCGTCGTAACGCGCCGTGTTTTCCGAAGCGGTGAAGGCAGCGCGGAAAGTGAGTACTTCCTGAATCGTCAACCCTGCAAATTGAAAGACATCCGCGAACTACTGCTGGGAACTGGCCTTGGAACTCACGCGTACAGTATTATCGAGCAGGGACGGGTTGACAGTCTGCTTCAATCCTCACCACGTGAAAGACGTGTTCTTTTTGAGGAAGCTGCCGGAGTAAGCCGTTTCAAGGCAAAAAGACAGGAAGCTCTTAACGCTCTCAGCCGCATTGACCAGGTCCTCCTGCGACATTCCGATCTTCTTGAAGAGGTAGAGAAGCATTACTCCAAAGTAAAATCTCAGGCGGAAAAAGCCGTCCAGTTTCGCTCTCTTACGGAACGTCTGGAAAAACTGCGTTTCCAGTCTGCCGCGATGGATTACGCGGTTTACCAAAAAAAGATGGGGAACGCCGAAAAAAAAATCTCTGACCTGAACTCGGAACAGACCGAAACACAAAAAAAATTGGACGAAACGGATGCCTTAATCCAAAATTTTGAGCAATCCAATTCCCAAGTGGACGCTTTAATCGAATCTCTTTCGGAACGAATCGCCGCGAATCGTCATTCAATTGGAGTTTCTGAATCCGTCGTCACTTTCCAAACAAAACGCATGACCGAACTGGAAGCAGAGATCAATTCCGCTCAACTGCGTATTACGGAAATGCGCAGACGTCTGCGAATACTCCGGGAATCCCGCGAAAACCGGCAGGAAGAGCTGGACCTTGCTCAAAAGCAGTTCGCTCAAGTCGTTGAAAATCTTCAAAAGGCCAAAACCTGCCTGGAAGAAGCAATTAATGAACTGGGAAATCTCAGGACACAAAAAGAAAAACTGAGTGCGCAGAGTTTTGAGGTCATGCGAAACATTTCCGCGATGGAAAACGCGGTCAGTTCCCTGACTCTCCAAAAAGAGACGACTTTTCAGCAGCTTGAGCAAAATCTTTCCCATATTCGATCTATTCAGGAAGATGTCGCTCTGCTTCAAAGCCGTCAGGCTGAAGCAAAACGCCAGCTGACAGAGCTGGAAGCTCTCAAAAATCGTTTTTCAGAAGATCTCGAGGAAGCCCGACGTGAGCAGGATATGGCCGAGCGCCTGTGGAACGAGGCGAAGAAACACCTAATGGAACTTCACAGAAGGCATTCCGCCATGCTCGGAAGGATCTCAACCCTGGAAGAGCTTCAGGAACGGCACGAAGGATTAAGCCCTGGAGTGCGATACCTTTTGACCGAAGCGAGAAGACACGCGGATGGACCTTTTCGAGACATCTCCGGGCTCGTTGCCGACCTGATTCAAGTCGAAGTTGACGCGGCCTCCTTAATCGAGGTGGCTTTGGGGGAACGCGCCCAATATCTCGTCGTGGAGCCAAATTCCAAACTGCTCGAGGCTTTGCGAAGAAATTCTCAGGGATTTCCTGGACGCGTTGGTTTCATTTGGATGGAAGATTTCCTCCCGGCCAGACAGCGAAAAAACGCTCAAGCTCTCGCCGCGCGATTTTCCCATGTTCAAATTACGAATGGTCTGGAAAACCTCTCTGGTGTTCTCGGACGCGCGGACCAGTTTATTCAGTGCCAGGATATTTATCTCCCCCTCTTCAAATATCTCTTGGGAGAGACCTGGATCGTGGAAAATCTGAATACCGCGATCGAACTGTCGCGCCAAATTTATTCTGGTGAACTTCCGCTTCCGGTTTTTCCGGCAATTGACTTTTCGCAATCTCATGACACGGCGGAAAAAAACAACTCAAAAAATATCATCACGGAAAACCTTCATTCCGAGGAATCACCAATCCGCGCGATGAGTACCGCTTCTGGAATTCAGCTTCCCAAAATTCATTTTGTGACTCTCGCGGGAGAACGATATTCTTCTGATGGAATCCTCTGCATTGGTCCGCATCACGCCTCAAGCAATCTCATCTCACGACGCAGTGAGCTGAGAACTTTGGGATCTCAACTCTCAATTCTTTCAAATGAGATTTCCGACGCGGACAATGAAGTCCAAAAAAGCCAGCTGGAACTGGAAAACCGCCAGCGAACAGTGGACTCCCTGGAAGATTCTCTTACTGAAACAGAGCAAAAACTCATTGAACATCAACAGAGCCTTAACGCCGCTCTGGAACGCCAAATCCAGCAGGAAAACCGAATTCTGGAATTCACGGAAAAAGGTACTGAAATTCAAATTTGTCTGGATACGCTTGAAAATCAGCTAAATAAGAAAAATCGTGAAAAAAATGAGTTGGAAAATCAGGCTGATTTGCTCAAAAAAAGAATGGAAGCTCTCGATTCACAAATCGCTCAAAGCGACGCCTTTCGAAGTGAAAAAAACAGAACGGTTACCGAAAACAAAGTTGAGCTTGCCAAAAGCGAAGAGCGTTTGGGAAGTCTTTCCGACTCTTTGCGCCAACTTGACAGCGACATGGCGGAACGTGGAAAAGTCATCAGCGAACTGCAGTCTCAGCTGGAGCAAAACAATCAGCTCTTTCAGGAAGCGGAACGCCTCACTCTTGGAAATAACGCCCGACTGGCCGATTACTATCTGGAACAGGAATGCTTCGCGCGGCAAATGACTGAACTTCGCAAGGAGAAAGATTCCTCTCATCTTGAACGAACTGAAATCTCAAGCAATGCCGCGCGTCTGAGAAAAAAATTACGGAGTATTGAAGAAAAAATTCACGAACTCCTCCTCGAAAAGGGAACTTTCGAGCATGAAGCGGAAAATGTCGTGGCAAGGCTCTGTGAAGACTACAATATTCAACCCGATAAATTTTTAAAAAACATGGAATCTCTTACGGAGGAAGAAGAAAAAGAGAATTCTTCTCTCCATGCTGAAATCAATAAACTGAGGAGTAAAATCCAAAATCTTGGAAACATAAATCCGGACGCTCTCAACGAACTCGATGAAATTCAGGCCAGATACCAGAAACTCGCGGAAAAATATCAGGAATTCACCTCCGCGAAAGACAAACTGACTAAAACGATCGAACGCATCAATGCCGACTGTCGAAAAATCTTCATGCAGACTTTTGATCGGATCGGCGAATACTTTTTCCATATCTTCCGGGATCTATTCGGCGGAGGAAACGCGGAACTTCAATTCACGGAATGCGAGGATCCGCTGGAAGGCGGAATCGAGATCATCGCTCAGCCCCCGGGAAAACAGCGGCTGAATCTGTCTCTCATGAGCGGAGGCGAAAAAACCATGACCTGCGTCGCGTTACTTTTCGCTTTATTCAAAAATCATCCAAGCCAATTCTGCATTCTGGATGAAGTCGATGCTGCTTTGGACGAGGCAAACACTACGCGCCTGGCTGAAATTCTGGAACAGTTCCGTGAACAGACTCAATTCATCATCATTTCCCACTCAAAGAAAACCATGTCCATCGGCGATACTATCTATGGAATCACGATGCAGGATTCAGGCGTCTCAAAACCTATTTCCGTCAAATTTGAGGAAGTAAATGACGAAGGTGAACTGGAATCCCTTGGTATCCGACTGTTTCCATCAAACTCCGGCGAAATTGAATCCCAGGCAGGATAGGAAAGAACTTCGGATTGGCCCAATATCCTAAAAATTGAATAATAAAATAAATGGCTCAAAAAAGTTTTTCATGACCGCCGCTCTTCATCCCTTTTCACGCTGTCCGCGTCTTTTCTCAATCGCCCTCAGTCCTGCCAAAACACGAACTCCCCTCAATAAACACCGGCATCAGACTCCTGATGTTCTCTCCTTCATTAAATCATCATTTCCATGTTCCCAATACCAGGTCATTTGCCTGATACTCAAACGCAAAAACTTCAGAACCTTCGCGTAGCATAAGAATCCCCAAACAAAAGATCCCGCGACGGCAATCCAACCGCAGCTCACGCCGAGAGCCGCGGCCTGGGGATCTTTCAAAATTTGCGGTAAAAGCCAAATCCCAAGAAAAGCCATCATCGCGAAAAAAACACTCTGATGAACTTTTTTCAAACTCGCGACTGCCTCATTTTGCCCCAAAAGCAGAGAAAGACGAAACAGGAAACCAAGCCAAAATTGCCAGGCAAGCAAAAGAAAAAGCGGAGCCATCCCAGGAAAAAGTAAGGATAAAAAAAACGCAACAAACCAAACCGCGGAAAAAACCCACGCTTTCGGAACGACACGATCCGGGCAAAACATACAGAAAATTGAACCCGCCATATTCAGAATCAATCCGCACATTATCCCCCAAACTCCCCAATAAAGCGTTTGAGGAATTTCCTCAGGTGAAAAATGTTCCTGAAAAAAAACCTGCTGTTCCGCGTACGGCATGGCCTGAATAGCCGCGTAAGATTCCGGAGTCATATTTTGACACAGGCTCCGAAATGACTCCGAATTATTCCAAAACAGAAAAATGGACCCCGCAGTCACCAGAATACTAATCACTAATAAAAAATCAGCCCAGAAAAGTAACTGAAAACCACGCGCCAACGACCGCAAATCACGCGGATCGCATGGAAACGAAAGGGAATAATGACCAAAATCACGAATAATCTGCTGATTTGAAAAAATACTGAAAAAATCGTGCGAACGCGACGGCTGTGTCATGACTCGAAATTTTCTCCGAAAAGGTTCTTCAAACAAAATATCACGGTTAAAATAAACAAAAATTAAAAAAAGTGACTCAAAAGAAAAAATTTTTCATAATCTGAAAATTCTTTTCTTTTCATTAATTATAGGCAATTTCCTTGAAAAGTCAAACAGACCCCCCTTGAAAATTTAAGAAAAATTTGAAAATTTGCCAAAAAATATTCCTCCCCCCCTGTGAAAAGCCAAATTTTCCGCTATAATATGTTCTTATTGGTATTCGTAGTGAATTGTTCATTTCAGTTGAATCGGATGAACAGGACTTAAATTTAACAGGAGATTTACCGTGGGAACAAAAGTTTCTGGAAAAGGTCGTCGCAAGATTGGTCGTAAAAAGAGAAAAATGCGTTCGAGAATCCGCCATCGCAAATAATTACGCGCAGGGAAGGATTTCCCTCCTTTTCCTGCTTTTAATTCTGTCGGTATAGCAAAAAAGAATGGTTTCCGATTTCTTCTGGTTCCTCTTTTTCGTTTTTGACCGATTTCAGCGCGGTTAATTTTTCCGATTTATGCCTGTCTGATTTTGACGGTATTGGGAATTTTTGTTTTCAAGCGGAAAACTTGACTGTTTTTAACTTAAAATCCGGTGTGAAACGACCACTGGATTTTTTTTTGGAAAGGTTTTCTGATGACTCCACATCCAAGTGCGATAAGCGTTCAGCACCAAAAAAAACGAATCAACATCGTGGGTGCGCGGGTCCATAATTTGAAAAATATTAATGTAGACATTCCGCGAAACCGTCTTGTCGTCATTACTGGTCCAAGCGGGTCTGGAAAGAGTTCTCTCGCCTTTGATACCCTCTACGCCGAAGGGCAAAGACAGTACATTGAAAGCCTTTCTGTTTATTCAAGACAGTTCTTCCATCAAATGGAACGTCCGGACGTTGACAGAATTGACGGGCTTCAGCCCACGATTTCCATTGATCAGCATTCCGGAATCAATAATCCAAGAAGTACGGTCGCGACTGTCACTGAAATTTACGATTATCTGCGTCTCCTGTTCGCGCGCCTTGGCAAGGCGGTCTGTCCAAAATGCGGAAGACCGATTCGCCCGCAGCTGCCCGAACAGATTCTGGACACTCTGATGAGTTATCCTGAAGGTACGCGCATGATGCTCATGGCTCCCATCGTACGCAAAAGAAAGGGAAACGGCCTGGATGTCTTTGAACTCATCCGCAAAGCCGGCTACGTGCGTGCCCGCGTGGACGGAACCATCATGGAACTGGACCACATTCAGCCCCTGGATATTCGCCAGCCGCACACGATTGAAGCCGTCGTGGACAGAATCGTCATTCGCGAAGCCGCGCGGTCAAGACTAACCGAAAGCCTGAATCTGGCTTTACGTCACGGAAGCGGACTGATCATTGCCACGATCGAACAGGCTGCCGCACAGGGAAATGTCTGGAAAGACAGAATCTTCAGCACAAAAAACGCCTGCCCGATTTGCAATATCAAATTCGACGCGCTGGAACCCAGAATGTTCAGTTTCAACAGTCCATATGGTATCTGCGCGACCTGCGAAGGATTTGGGTATCTCGAAAAATTCGATCCGGAACTCGTCATCTCAAACCGGACTCTTTCTCTGGCCTCGGGAGCTGTCGGAATTTGGAAAAATCTTCCGGAACAAACCTTGCGGCGTTTCAGAACAAGACTTTCCTCTTGCCTGGCCGTTTTGGGAATCAGATGGAATACTCCTCTGGAACGGCTGAACGAAACTCAGATGGACTTCCTCCTTTACGGCTCTGGAAGTGACCTTTTCGATCTGAATGAGTATCTTTCAACCGTTGCCGCGCTTCGAAATGCCTCAGGAATCGCGATCGCGTCACTGTCGAAAATCCAGTCGGCGGAACAAGAAAAAGATCCTGAACTTCAGGAAAAAGCAGCCATGAAAGGAACCTTCAAACCTTCCGAGGTTAAAGGGGATGACATTGTCTCTGTCGCGCCGGACCTCTCCTTCAACGATGAGGATGACGAGCAGACCGCTTTCAGAGCCGCCAAAAATCTCAAATCGCCCAAACGCTCAAAATCCTCAAAAGCGTCCTCCCAAAACTCGTCTCCTGGTAACGAAGATTCCGACGACGATCCGGAAGAAACAAACTCCGTACTGGATTTGCCTGAAAACCAATCGACCATGAATCTCTCCGATGATTCAATGATTGATTATTCCGCGAATATGGCCGCGCCGGATGCTTCCTCGCTTTCATTTTCCAGTCTTTCCAACTTGACCGCGCGTACTTCCGTTTCAAGAAAACTCCCCCAGATTGGTGAAAAAGTCGAGGGAATCTTTGATCTTCTCAACGATGAATACCAAAATGGAAACTCTGCCTCCTTCCGCGCGACGCTTGACTCCTGCCGCGGAAGGGTCACCTGCCCCGTTTGCCATGGTGCCCGACTTCGCAAAGAGGCCCTGAACGTTCGAATCGGCGACCTGACTCGAAAAGACTTCATGCGTCCCCGCACGATTCAGGAACTCACCGCCCTGAGTATCGTCGATACCCTTAAATTTTTCCGAAACCTGAAATTTCGTGAAGAAGACGAACTCCCAATCGCGGAACCTCTCATTTCCCAAATTATTCCGCGGCTGGAATTCCTTGAACACGTCGGATTGGGATACCTCACGCTTGACCGTTCCGCCGACACTCTTTCCGGCGGAGAACTTCAGCGCGTGCGCCTCGCTGGGGGACTCGGCTCCGGCCTGGTCGGTGTCTGTTACGTTCTGGATGAACCCTCCATCGGCCTTCACCCAAGAGATAATCAGCGCCTGATTGAAACTCTTCGCCAGCTTCAGCGAATGGACAATACGGTTTTGGTCGTCGAACATGACGACGCGATCATGCGCCAGTCAGACTGGATCATCGACGTCGGTCCCGGCGCGGGAATCCACGGCGGAAATATCGTAGCGGAAGGAACCCCGGAAACAATCTGCAATCACCCGCGTTCTTTAACTGGAAAATATCTTCGTGAGCAGCTGAAGTACCATCTGCGCGGAAAACGCCGTTCCATAAATACGCGCACGCGTTTTCTGACAATCGAAGACGTGACGACCAATAATCTGAAGCACGTGACGGCAGAATTCCCCTTAAACCGTTTCGTATGCGTCACGGGAGTAAGCGGTTCCGGAAAAAGTTCTCTCGTGAACGAAACCCTCGCTCCCGCCGTCATCCGCAAACTGGGCGGTGTCTCCGCGAAACCGGGACCATACGGAAATCTTAAGGGAGCAAACCGAATTGAAAAAGTGATTATGGTGAACCAGGCACCAATCGGACGCACGCCGAGAAGTAATCCCGCTACGTATCTGGGAATTTTCGATGAGATACGAAAGGTTTTCGCGGAAACTCGTGAAGCGAAACAGCGCGGATACAAAATTGGAAGATTCAGTTTCAATGTCCGCGGCGGCCGCTGCGAACACTGTCAGGGACAAGGCGTTCAGAAAATCGAGATGAACTTTCTTCCCAATCTTTACGTTCAGTGTCCTGAATGTGAAGGAAAACGTTTCAACCGCCAAACCCTTGAAGTTAAATTCAAAGGAAATTCCATCGCGGATGTCCTTCAAATGAAAATCGAAGACGCGGCTGAATTCTTTGAAAACGTCCCAGCCATTCGCCGGCCCCTCGACAGTCTCCTCTCCGTAGGACTCGGTTACCTGGAATTGGGGCAGCCGTCGACAACTCTTTCAGGCGGTGAGGCTCAGCGAATCAAACTCGCGGCCGAACTCTCCAAAACCTCAAACGAAAACACCCTTTACATTTTGGACGAACCAACGACCGGGCTTCATTTCGCTGACATTGAACGTCTTCTGAACGTTCTTCACGACCTGGTCAACCGGGGAAACTCCGTCCTCGTGATTGAGCATAACCTGGACGTAATGGCCTCCGCGGACTGGATTATTGACCTGGGGCCGGAAGGCGGGGCTCATGGCGGAGAAATCGTCACGGTTGGAACGCCGGAAGATGTCGCGCAAATCCCGGAAAGTCAAACAGGAATTCATCTCAAAGAATTCATGGAACGAAAAAACTAAACGATCATGAACTACGATGCTCCCTTTTCCGAAATTCCCTGGAATCCTTCACCAAATTTCAGTTTTCCGGACCTGTCTATCGGATCCATTCGGATCGGTTTCCCTTGCGTTCAGGCAGCGTTAAGCGGAATCAGTGACTGGGCGGAACGTCGTATCGTCCGCAATCTTGGCGCGAGCGCGACAATCAGCGAAGTCATGCTCGATGAATTCATCATCTCCGTCACTCACGCCAAAGGAAAAAAAGCAAAGCGTTTTCTGCGCGTTGACGAAGATGATCATCCTGTCGGCGCGCAGCTCATGGGAGTGGGTCCCGAGGATTTCACGGCTGCCGCTCTGAAAGTTGTCGAATGGGGATTTGACTGGGTTGATATTAATTTTGGCTGTCCCGTTAAAAAAATCCTTGGACGTCACCGAGGCGGATTTCATCTCTCTCAGCCGGAAAACGCGCTCGCTATCGTCCGAAGCGTACGGGATACGGTTCCGAGCCACATCCCGGTTTCTCTCAAAATGCGCCGTGGGCTGGATGATTCCACGGAAAGCCGAGATAAATTTTTCCAAATCTTCGATGGTGCCCGTAAACTGGGAATCTCTGTTTTTACCGTTCATCCGCGTACCGTTCTTCAGCGCTACGCCGGTTCAAGCAACTGGGATTTTCTCACCGAATTGCGAAATTACGCTCCTGACTGTACGATTCTTGGCAGTGGTGACCTCTTCACGCCGATGGACTGCGTACGGATGATGGAAACAACCGGTGTCAACGGAGTAACGATTGCCAGAGGCGCGATTGGAAATCCGTGGATCTTTCGTGAACTGCGCGAATTAGCGGCAGGACGCCCGCTTCCCGCTCCACCGGACCTCAAAGAGCAGCGTGAGGTAATTGAGGAACATTTCGCGCTTTCCACGGAACTTTATGGTGAAAAAAGAGCGGTATTCAATATGAAAAAATTCTGTATCAAATACGCCAGACTTCACCCGCGGCATGAAACCGTTCGTGATGACTTCGTTCAATTCCGAACCGGCGAACAGCTGAAAGCGCTCTTGGACCGCTGGTACTGATTTACCCGCAAACCCACGGGCAAAATGAAGATTGGTTAATTCCTGAAATTATCCAAATGCTGCCGTTACTTACCGGAACCAATACTCAAAACTCAAATTCAGCGGACCTAAGATCTGTCTGAATCAGAATTTACCTGAAAAAAAGAAAAAAATAACCTGTTTTTTACGCAAAATTTAAATAAAATTCCGGGATAGGCCTTTTAATTTTCTCAAAACAGGGTATAATCGGAAAGATACATAGAGTTTATCTTTCAAAAAGGAGAGATGATTATGGCAAATTCGGTAGAGGTAACGCCTGTTCGCGGTTTTTGGGATCGCCGTGCGTTTCTGCAGCTTCCATGGAAAATTTACGCGAAAGATCCGTATTGGATACCACCGCTCCTTTGCACCCATAAAGGACTTGTTGGCTTTAAGAAAGATTCTTTTTATATCCGAAACAGAGTCCAGACTTTTCTCGCGCGAAGAAATGGAAAAGTCGTTGGCCGTATCGCCGCGATTATCAACCAGGGTCATCTGGACCTTCACCAGGACAATCGCGGTTTTTTCGGATTCTTTGAATGTGAAAATGACCAGGAAGCCGCGAATGCCCTGTTTGACACCGCACGCGCGTGGCTGCGTGAAAACGGCATCCAAAATATTCGCGGGCCAATGAATCCTTCCATTAATCATGAACTTGGTCTTTTGATCGATGGTTTTGACTCTTCGCCAATGTTCATGATGACATATAATCCGAAATACTATGCTGAACTGATTGAAAATTACGGTTTCAAAAAGGCTCAGGATCTTTACGCGTATGTCGGATACATTGATATGCTTCCGGGCGTCATTAATAAATACACGTCATTTGCGGAGCAGATTAAAGAACGTTTTGGCGTCAAAGTCCGTAAAATGGACATTTCCCGATTTGACGAGGAAATTCGGGAATACCTCACCATCTATAACCGCTCTCTTTCCAACACATGGGGATACGTTCCCATGTCAGAAAAGGAGCTTGAGGAAGAAGCCAAAGGCCTCAAAACCCTTCTTGTGCCGGATCTCGTTGCCTGCGCGGAAGTCGACGGAAAAATCGTTGGTACGATGCTTTGCATTCCGGACTTTAATCCCGCGATCCGCAAAATCAAAGGCAGACTTTTCCCCTTCGGATTTCTTGAAATCCTGAAAACCAAACGTAAATTCCACGATATTCGCGCGGTCTGTACCAGTGTTCTGCCGGAATACCAGATGATGGGAATTCCGCTCCTTCTGCTTCAATCACTGATACCGGTCGCGGAAAAATGGAAAATAAAGAAAGCTGAATTCTCCTGGGTTTTGGAGTCCAACAGCTACTCGCGAGGAAGTCTCGAAAAAGGCGGTACTATTTGCGAAAAAACATACCGCGTTTACGATTTCGATGAAGTTTCCCCTGAAGACCATTAAAATCATGGCTATTAGCGGCAAATTTTCCCTTTTGAAGATAAAATTAACCTTTTGAAGGAATTTTGCCGATTTAATAATCAGCGGAAATTGAGCGGAAATTTTGTAAAATATGCAGAAGCTGAAACTTTTTCTTCTTCCAGGAAGAACAGGGGGAGCTTGCATTATTTCAAAAGTCGTATATAATCAGATTTAACAAATTATTTATTTTCTCCTGTGGTATGCCTATGCCGCGGGCGATTATTAACATATACTGCATTGAGCCAAACGGATTGACGTATGGATAAATCACCCGAAATCGTAATTACTGGACTGGGCGTCGTTTCTTCGATCGGCTCGGGAACTGAAGCTTTTTGGAATTCTTTGATGGAAGGTGCCTGCGGACTTTCGGCTTTCGATAACTGTACGCAGGAGGATCTTCTGTCAGCCGGTCTTCCCACGTCTCTAACCGGAGCGGTCAAGGAACTGGACAAAAAACGGATTCGTCCCCGAAAAAGTATCAAAGTCATGGCTCGCGATATTCAATTGGGAGTCGCCTCTTCCGATTATGCGTGGGAGGATGCCCAACTGAATGAAAAACCTGTCGATCCGGAACGGCAAGGCATCGTCTTTGGCGCGTTGATGATTATGGCGGATGTGGAAGAAATTACTCCGCTTTATTCCGGAGCGATGAAAGAAGATGGTTCGTTCGATCCTTCGCTTTTCGGCAATAATATGGACGCGATGTATCCACTTTGGATGCTGAAATATTTGCCGAATATGACAGCCTGCCACATTGGAGTCGCGAACGACCTGCGCGGCCCAAGCAATACGCTGGTCGTTGGGGATATTGGCGGAGTCAGCGCGGTCGCGGAAGCGGTTCGTGTCCTGAAACGCGGTGCGGCGGATCTCATGTTTACTGGCGGCTGCAACGCGTCCTCAATGCCGCAGACGACAACCCATTTCAATATGTACCCCATTTCAAATTCAAGTGACCCGAAACTCGCGTATCGTCCTTTCGACGAGGAACGCGGCGGTTTGATTCTTGGGGAATGTGCCGGCTGTGCGATTCTCGAAACGCGTGAGTCCGCGGAAAAACGCGGAGTTGAGATTTACGGAAAAATTTTGGGATATGGCGAAACTTCGGAAGCTGTCTGGAATTCAGGAACGGATTTTGCTCCCCAGCAGGAAGATGTCCAGATCAATGTCGAAAAATTCTCCGGAAAGAGCATTGAGAATGCTTTGAAAATCGCGATGGAACGTGCCGGCATCAAGGCGGAAGATCTGGCGTTTGTCATGGCGGAAGGTTTGGCGTCGAAATATCATGACCGAAAAGAAGCGGAAGCGATTGCCGCTGTCGTTGGAAGTGAAGTACCGGTAACCTGCGTCAATAGCGCGACAGGTTACGCTTTTGCCGGTTCCTCGGCGGTTTCTGTCGTTACGGCAGTTTTGGCTCTCCACAAAGGAATGATTCCCGCGATTGCCAACAGCACCAAACCCGCGGCCGACTGCCCGGTCAAACTGGTGTTGGGCGCTCCGTTGCCGACTGACAAAAAAGCGGCTGCCGTTATCGCCTTTAACTATTACGGACAGGCTTCTGTTTTAATTATCGGAAGATAGTTTTCCGCTTGGTTTTTAACTTTCTTGAGGGATGAAACTTCCATTTCGGCAGTCTCATCCCTTTTTGATTTTTCAAATTCACAGCTCTTTTTTCACAGGTTTTTGCCATGGCTCTCATTAAATGTCCAAAGTGTCAAAGGATTTTTGATTCGGAAAAAAGTGAAGCGATGCCGTTTTGCTCAAGACGGTGCCGCCTGGCTGATTTGAATGGCTGGTTCAGTGAAGAGTTTTCGATTCCTCTTGACATTGAGGCAGAGTTTGAACGCCGGGCAGAAGAAGCTCTGGCAGGTGAGCTTGAGGCGGAAGTTCAAGCAACGGACCGAGTGAGTAGAAACAACCTGCGCAAAAAAAATTCTTGAGGCATTGAAAATGATTGGTATCATCGATTATGGAATGGGAAATCTGAGTAGTGTCCAAAAATCCGTCGAACGCCAAAACGCGGAATGTCGATTAATCACGAAACCGGAAGAAGTTCTCGCTTCCGACAAACTCATACTCCCGGGAGTTGGGGCTTTTGAAAATGCCATTACGTTTCTTCGGCGCAGCAATCTGGTAGAAGCAATGCTGGAGAAAATCAAAAGCGGAACCCCTTTTCTGGGAATTTGCCTCGGAATGCAGATGCTGTTTGAACGCAGTTTTGAAAATGGGGAATTTGAAGGTTTGGGACTTCTTAAGGGAGAAGTCGTTCGTTTTAATTTCACGAAGGAGCAGATTGCGATGGCAGGCGAAAAACTATCCATTCCGCATATCGGCTGGAATCAAATTACGGTTGAGCAGCCGGATCATCCATTCTGGAAAGGAATTATTCCGGGAACTTTTTTCTATTTTGTTCATTCCTACCATTTGGTTTCAGAAGCAAAAGCGGATATCGCGTCCCGTACTTTTTACGGATACGAATTCTGCTCCGCCATAACTCGTGAAAACATCGTCGCTACGCAGTTTCATCCAGAAAAAAGCCAAGGGGCCGGTTTAAAACTTTTAGAAAACTTTATTCACCGAATGTGATTCATCATCGAAACCTCAAACGGGAACCCGCTAAAAAGGTTCCTGTTTGAGGTTTTCCCCAAAAACGAAGAAAATTTGCGAACCGGAAGAATTGATTGAGAACGTCTATTTCACAATCAAAATTCAGTCTTAATTCTTGAGAGAATGATCGTTATGGGAGTTCCGCGTTCAGGAAGGATTTTTTCATTAGCGACATAAGTGAGCGCAGAATTCACGTTTGTACTGGCAGCCGGAACATCGAGAATCACACTCGGAAAATTGGAGACGGCAATGAATTCCCCCTCCATGTCCGCGGCATATCTTTTTTCCCCTTCTCCATCTTCATAAAAAAGACTTCCCGCGAAAACCCACGGAACAGACATCTTCTTCCCTTCCGTATCGAGGATCAACTCCTGAGCACGATATTCCGCGATGGAACCATCCTCTTTTTTCCAACGGATAGTCACTTCAATCTCTTCTCCGGTCGGAGCTTTAAAATCAGGCTGAAACTGAACGGGCTGTCCCGGTTCAGCTCCAAGAGCGAGTAATGCCGCGTGAATGACATGGCCTGGGACCTCAGTACAGGCGACCGATTCATGACATTTTGTTCCATTAAACATAAGCATTTTCGCCGGTTTCCCAGTTTCGTCGTCGTATGGAAAAGTACGAATTCCACCGCTTCCCTGGCAGAGAAAGAATTCCAGCATGACTTTCGTCTGGCAAATCCACCCCTGAAGCACAATATTCTCACGATTTTTATCTATCCAAACCGGTTTATCAGGATGAAGGCGAACCAGTTCCGCACTGTTTTCAAAGTAAGGCTCTTCGAGTTTAAGCGGCTCAAACATATACTCGTCGTCCTCGATATATTTATCCAGTTCCTCCTGACTGATCGAAGAATTTTCAGGCGTCGCGACATTAAAATCCTCACCTTCACCAAATTCAGGAACGCTTTCCTCCGCCTCTTCATCGACGCTTTTACTCTTTTCACCATTTTCGTCATGCTTCAATGGAACCTCCACGGCCATTCCATCGAGCGGAAAACCGGTTTCTTCAGAAGTCGGAGCTTTTTCTGAAAACTCATTTTCACCAAACGGCGCCGTCTGGTCACGACCATCCAGTAACGGCTGTTCTTCATCTGCTTGAGAAGGTTTTGAAATTTCGGATGAATCGGCCATCGGGGAGAAATCAGCTTTCCCCTGCTCCCGACAACCGAACACACTTCCGCCCAAAACAACTAAAAGAAGAACACAAACTCCCTGAAAAAAGGGTTTTTGGGATAAAATTGGATTTTTCATAGTGAATCTCCTGAATTGCACTCAACACAAACTATTTTTTATGATATACTAAATTTCAGAAAAAGAAATAGCAAACTACCCAAAACTCACAAAAAATTGAAGAGTTTTGCTGAAATATTCATTTTTTAACAAATTTTTTGACAATTAAGTAAGGCCTTCAGGTTTTTTATGCTTTATCTTCATCCGGATCAGCTTTTTCAAACCCGTTCAGGAATTACTCCTCATGTTCTGTGGGGTGTTCCATTCAGCAGCAGTTTTTTTGGTGAAAGCATGAAAGATTGGGAGACCTCTGCCCGAAATCTGATTTACGCTCTTTTTCAGATGACATTTCATGAAAGCTCTCCAAATGGCAAGGCACAAAAGAATGACTATCCCGAATTACTTTCAGCAGAAATGATCCGGCATATCCAGAAACAAGCCGAAACCAGGAACGCTCTTCCAGCCGGAGCATTCCCAATCCTGGCAATTGCCCGAAGTCTGGTTAAACTGGCAGAAAAAGGAGTTTTCACAAAAGATGAATTTTCACGACAGCTGGATGAATTGGAATCTTTAGCCATAGATGCCGCCGCGCTTTCGCAGGAGGACGAACCACTCGGCAATCTTCTTCTCGCGGGTGAACTTGCTCAAACCATCGCGTACCAGATCTGCCTTGCCAAGTGTCATCTTCCACAAATTTTTATTCCCGAAGATTGGAACAAATGGGAACATCGCGCGGAAAAACTCTTGCGTCAGGCCCAAAAGATTCTTTCAGATTCTCTCGATAATTTTCTGGATGGAGCAGGAACTCCCAAAGCGGAACTTCTCCCGATTTTTCGAATGTTGGCGGCCTCCTGGACGCGAATGCGCTGGCTTGACTGGGGAATTTCAGAGCCAGAGCCATGCCGCGGCAAGGAGAAAAAAGCACAAACGACGCAAAAACTTAATAAAGAATCCGCCAGAGTTTCTCTGTCGAAATTCTCTTCCATCTGGAACCCGGATTCCCTTTCAAATTTCGAGTGGATGGTCCGAATGTTGATTTACCTGACCCGGCCGGATGGTTCACTGGTTTTCAGCAGCCGGGAGGAAAAAACCGCGTTCTGGTGCCCGGAACTTTTCATCGCGGCTTTGAAATTCGATTCGGACCTTGACGACAAAAAACTTGCGGTCTCTATCCTGCCTGATCTCATCGCGCAGGATTCAGATAAACACCAGAAAGATCTTCCGGATCCATCAAATCACTCTCCCTGGGGACGAATCAGAATCATGCAGAAAAGCTGGAAAAGCCGAACAGGAGCAACGATTTCCTGGGATACCAACTACCCCAGGATTGAAATCGTGAACCGCAAGAGACCGCTGATTTCCGGCAAGTGGTCCTTTGAGGGATACTGGAATAAAAAACCGCTTTCCCCGCTTGGCAAATGGAAAATTCTCTTCAGTCACAGTACGGACGAAGCGGAATATCTTGAATTGGAAATGAAACTGTCTGAGGATTTTTCACTTCAAAGGCAATTTCTTTTAGCCAAAAAGGACCGTTTTCTTCTCTTGGGAGAAGCGGTTTCCAAAGACAATTTCCATGGGCAAGACATCCGAAACGGAACTCTTCGATGGACCTCCACACTTCCCTGCCTGCCCAATACGATCTTTCGCCAGGATTGCTCCTCACTGGAACTTCACGCAACCGCTCCAAACGGCAGTAACGCCATGTTTCTGCCTCTCGCGTTTCCTGAATGGAGGACACAGTTAAGCGCGCCGAATCGTTTTTCAGCGGAAAACCACTTTATTCATACCTCCCTGCAGTTAGAAAAAAGTGCTTTTTACTCTCCTGTCTTCATTGATTTGAACCCTCAAAGAACTCACTCCGCTCTGACCTGGAGGAGACTCTCCGTTGGTGAAAAACTCCAAAATCTTCCCCCTCATCTGGCATCCGGTTTTCGAGTCCAAATCGACGATGAACAATGGCTTATCTATCGAGCCATGAAAGATACCGCCAATCGGTCCGTATTGGGAAAAAACCTTAACTCGGAAACTTTTATCGGAAGATTCACTCCCATTGGGGATTACGAAACAATTATCGAAGTCATGACGACCCATGAAGCATAATGCGGAATAAGAAATCTCCGGATTTCAGACGGACATTCCCTGCTCCACAAATTATTTGTCACTCAAATTTACCAGAATTCCTTTAAAACCACTTTCCCGCAAGAAAAAATACATATTGAATCTGGGAAATTTGAGCTTTTGGAAACTCCCATTTCCATAAGAGTTCAATTTGATGAAAACAGCCAAATCCGGATCGTGAAATATCAGATAAAATGCCAAAAAAGCCTCGATATCAAATACGAGGCTTTAATTTTGCGTTTTAGAATTTATCCCGCATCACTCTGCCAGATTTCCTTTAATTTCATTGGCTGGCTTTTGAGACTGAGATTCAGCAGGCGCGGGAGCTGGAGTCGGGGCAACACTGGGCACCGTGACTTCTTCCAAAATGATCGTCTGCCCATCATACGGTTCCGTCGGCAACACAACATTTGCTCCATATGAAGCAGCGGGTTTCGCGTTATTCGGATAAGGACGCGGTTCAGCAATATCCGCATTCCAAGGGAACTCCGCATAATGACGGTAATTGGTCGGAGCCGAACTATGATATCCATGGAAAGCCGGATATCGATGAATCGTTCGAGCATTTCCCGGATAGCAGCCAAAATTCGGATCATAAGCCGTCTGCGGCATGGGACCAAAAGAATCCAGAACAAATCCTTTGGTTTGCCAGCCACCCTCCGGATCAGCAATACGCCGTAAACCAACCCGTCCCTGCGGCGCGCCGACTCCGGCTCCGCAATCGTTCGCTTTTGTCGTCGTATACGGAATCTGCGCAATTACGACCGACGTCAGCAATACGACGGCGATTCCTAAAACGGAAAACATTAAAGTACTCAAAACTTTACGCATATCAACCTCCGGTTGTGTTTCAAAATCCATTTTATTGGAATTATCGGAATTTCACTTGAAAAACATCAGCTCATTAGAAAATTTATTCCAAAAATAAATTTTTTGAAACATAAAACGCGAATTTGACATAAACAAAATTTGACAAAACCGTGAAATTCATGTTTTCATATTATCTTGAGGACGTCTTGACTCAACGCGTGATATGACCGATTTTCTGAGAACCTCATACTCATTTTGATTTGCGGAAGAGTAACTTCATGTCCCCAAAACTCAGAGAGGGCAGGAAAGCCGAACACACACTTTCCCTTTCACAAATCAAATTTCCCGAATTATCTCTGCCGCTCTTCAAATCTCGTCCATAAAGAAGATTAAATTTCGCAAAAAAATTTAAATTTGGTATAGCCGAAAAAAACAAAATTTTCTATAATCAATTTAAGTCAAAATACTGGGGGGATTTTGCGTTCGCGCATAGATAAATCCTGATGAAGAAATAATATCTGGTTCCTTTTTCGTAAAAATATCAGAAATTCGATGAGACAAGTCCTTTTCCTGATTCAGCTGTTTCTTCTCAGCCTGAATGTCTGCGCGAACGCGGAGGCAAGGGAGATGCTCCGTCTTCGTTTACGCTGGGGCGGAGGAAATTGCCCTGCCTACGGTCTCATCGCCTGTGACTGCGGAAATATGGAAAATCTTCTTCCGCTCTCCATGGACTCGGAAAGTCCCGGCGGAGCGTGGCTGGCAAACGGCACCATTCACATTGAGCAGGAACTCCCCAAAAAATTCAACGGTTTTGACGTTTCGGTTCCTTATCAGCCGCAAGGAAAACTTTACGTTCAAATCAGCGATCAGCCGAACCTTTCGACCGTAAAACGTATTGAAATTCCGCTTCGGAATCTCATTTACGAAAACCAGACGTTCCCCCTTTCAGAGTCAAGCAATTTTCAATGTTCAGTCAATCGGGTACCAGGTGATGAACTGAGAGTTCTTCTGGAACGTGACTCCCTCGTTTTCAGTCCGCAGGATATGTTCCACTGTACTGTTCAGCCTTTCCTTTACTCAAAACATGAAAGCGGTACGGCCAATCGGGAACACCAGAACAAAGGAAACGAAACAGGAATTCTGGAATTCATCGTTTACCGCGGCAGAGAAACATTTGAAGTCTACCGGGGAAAAGTCAGCGGCGTTTCACTTGAAGGAGTAATTCCCGCTCAAGTGCAGTTTGTGGTTCCGGAAAATGAAGGCATTTACGATATTCACCTTATTTTGCGAAAAAATCGTCCGCTGAAACGCGCGGCTGAACCAATCTCTCTTTCTTTTACTGATGTCCTGACGTCTGCCAGAAATGGAGATGGACCAATCATCGCGGAACGAAAAATTCAGTTCGCCGTTCTCGCGGATACCGCGCAGTCATCAACCGCCGGCAATTCAGAATATCAGCTGCAACAGGAAATCGATACCGCTCAGAACCAATGGTGGGAAGGTCTCGACAGGAATCAGCTGCGGCAGTTTCGCGCTTCTTTTCCGGATCCGATTTCACTTCAATGCCCACAGAGAATAGTCCGCGACATGGGAGAGTTTTCTTTTCTTGAACTCCCCCAAAGCCCTAACCCGCGGAATAATCCTGTCTGGGAGGCTTTCCCATTCATTATCGAAAATCCCGGAACACCCCATGTGCTGGAAGTTGAATATCTGGCGAATGTCGAGCAGACATTCAGTTTAAGCATTCTGGAACCAAACGCCTCGGGGGGAATCTCACCGCCGGGGATTGACTCCGGGGTCAATGTTTCACCTATTTATGGAGACGCTAAAAATCAGCCGATTCGACTTGACCGTCACCACATACTGTTTTGGCCTCAAACCAGAAATCCAATCCTTCTGCTCGTGAATCGTCATGCGCAAAATTCCGTGTGTGTGGGAAAACTACGTCTTTACTCTGCCGGAAATTCACTCCCCGCTGTCCGAAAAACCGCGCCAGATTCGCAGTGGAATGTTCCCAACGCGCAAACGGTTTCACCTAAAAACTCAAACAGCCAATTCAGGAAAACTGCTCTCCTCATTGGAAAGCCGATGTTCGCCCAAGCCTTCTCCTCCCCTGAAATGAATGATCCGCAAACGGGTCTTTGCGTTTCTGACTGGATTACCTTTTACGAAGGCGGTAAACGTCTGGTAGAATATCTCCATCACGTCGGATTCAATACGGCCGTTTTGTCTGTCTACGCCGACGGAAGCACTATTTACCCAAGTAAAATTCTCAACCCTACGCCGCGTTTCGACAATGGAACATACTTTCCAACCGCCCAGGATCCCGTGCGTAAAGACATCGCGGAAATGCTTTTCAGAATGTTCGACAGACAGGAACTGACCCTGATCCCTTCCATGGACTTTGATTCGCCTATCTCCATTCTTGAAACAGCCGAGCGTTTTCCCGGAGTTCCAGAGCTTCTTGGACGTCAAATTCCCAACGGATCTCTGCGCTGGATTGGTCCTCGCGGAAAAGTTCTTATTAAGGAAAAAGACTCGCTTAAAGATGGAGCCGCCTACTACGATATTCTCAATCCTTTTGTTCAGGAAATTGTCCTCAGCAGCATCGCGGAAGTTGCCCGCCGATACGGACATCATCCTTCCTTTGGCGGAATTTCGCTTCAGCTTCACTCTGACAGTTTTCTCATCCTGCCCAGTCTCAGATGGGGAATGGATCCGGATAGTGTGGCTCAATTCACTAAAGATACCGGAATTGAATTGCCGCTCAATCGGCTGGAGCAGATACGTTTTCTCACCGGCGGTGCCGGTGCGAGAGCATGGCTAAATTGGCGCGCGTCGCGAATGACTCTTTTTTACCGAAGAGCCGCCGCGCTTTTGAGTAATATTCCAAACGCAAAGCTTTATCTGAATGGAACGGATCTTTTCGCCTTGGAAGAACATCCGGAATTAATGCCGAGACTCAACGGAATACTCTCCGCACAGGACGTTTTCCTTTATTTTGGGCTGGATATGGTTCAACTGAAATCAATACCAAACCTGATCGTTTCAAGACCACAAAAAATCCTGACCAATAAACCACTCACGGAACAGGCTGGGGACCTTCAGTGGAAACAAACTCCAGGAACTTATCGTCTTTTTCAGGACCAAAAGGAACCCGCTGCCGTTTTCTATCACGCACCGGACATTTTGCGTCTAGAAGCATTCGACAAAGCATCTCCTTTCAAACCCGCTTTCACGTGGATGGCTTCAACCTGCGCTCAAACGACCGCGGAAGCACGCCGCCCATACGCGGAGGCATTGGCCATGCTGGACGCGTTCACCATTATTGAGGGAGGATGGAATCCCGTTTTCGGAAAAGAAGAAGCTCTCCGAGGCACTCTCTGCGTTTTGAGTCAGCTGCCCGCAATCCACTTCAATTCCGCCATGAACACCGCGATGAACACCAAAACTCCTACGTCCGTAATTTTTCGAAGCTGCGCGCATAATGGCTTAAACTACGCTTACGCCGTTAACACGACTCCTTTTCCGATTTCTGCCCGCGTTTACGTTCAGCCCTCCATTGACCAGCAGACTCAAAAATCAAATGCCGTCTCGCGAAGCGTCATTTCTCTGGAAAACGGAACACCGAAACTCCTCGAATACGATTCAAGAGGACTCTTTTGGCAGGTTCATTTAGCTCCATACCAGATCGAAGCCATTCGCTTTCCAGGAGCTCCCGTTATGCTCCTGGACCCAATTGCCTCTGTGCCTCAGGAAGCAAAAAACGTTTTCGAACACGAATTCCAAAAACTTCAAATTTGCCTGAACGGATTAAAAAATCCCGCGTTTTATCTGGGCTTGAAAAACCCCGGATTTGAACAATTATCTTCCGACGGCATTTCTCTCGCGGATTGGAACATTACCTATCCGCAGCGTTTGCCAAATACGGAACCGCTGAACCCTTCAACCGCGCAAACGGCCCAGACCGACAAAGTCCTCACTGGAACGACTTTTACCTCCGACATCCAAAAAAATTCCTCATCCACTTCAGGTGAAGAAACCCCTGGCCAGGCAACCGAAAGTACCTCTTCTCCCGAATCGGGCATTGACTCACCCAATGCTTCCGCTAATGTCGACAGACAATCTCCGATTTTTGGAGACAACGCGCTGCGCTTAACCAGTACCGGCGGCACTGTCCGAATCATGAGCGCTCCCTTTGAGGCAAACCCGACTGGGAGACTGACCATTTACGCGTGGTTAAGAACTGACGCCGATGAAATTAACCTTCCCCTGCGCCTGATTGTCATGGGAAAAACAAAAGGCGGAAAATTCTTCAGAACAGCCGACCTTTCCTCACCTGAAGCCGGCATCGGAAAAGAATGGAGACGATTAAACATTCACGTCAACGACCTGCCTCTCGCAAAAGAGATCAGCGTCAGCATCGGGTTTGAACTCTGCGGAAAAGGAAATGTCTGGATCGACAATATTCAGCTTTCCGACACACATTTTTCCACTTCAGAGATTGAACAGCTGACTGGAATTTTCTCACAGTTCCCAGCAAGAATAGCTTCCGGAAACATCGCGCCGTGCATCAGTACTCTCGAATGTTACTGGACCCGATTCCTCAAAGAACACATTTCGCAAAATGGCCCGCCCGCCGCGGAACCGTTCGCATCCGCGGAACCGTTACCTGCCGTGGTTTCCAACTCTCTGGATGAATCCCCAAAAACTTCTCCAGGTGTTGAGGTTTTGCCGACAAAAAAAGGAATAAAACTTCCTCATTTGGGACAAATGCCGACTTTACCGCAGCTTCCGCCTCCGAAATTTCCCGGACAGGGAAGAAATATGGATAAAGAAAAAGAAACTGAAAACAAACAAAATGAAAATTCGAAAAACGCTGAAAAAAATGAGTCCTATTTCCAAAAAATGAAAAACCTTCTTCCCTGGTGAATTTTCCCGGAGAGATGAATCAATCACCTCTTCCGGATTTTTATTTGATTCCTGCTTCCGTGTCTCGTTTGAAACTCTCTTTTGGGGAAATTTCCTCCTCATTCCAAATCCCCTCGATTTTTTCTTCTTCCAGCCTTCCTTTTTTCTCCTTTTTTCCATTTTTTTTCGCTTTTTTTCCCTTGTCAGCAAATTATATCTTGTTTTTTTCGTTAAAATATGATAAATTAGGCAGAATGTTTACCGTGAATGAATCAAAATTTGAGTGCTGGTCCCTTATTCACGATATTTTCTTCACTGTTAGACATTACCCAATTTTCACCATTCGTTTTCAGACACAAAACATGCTCTTTATCTGAAAAACGTTTGGATTTTGCTTTTATTTTCATTCATCCTATAAATTATTCAGGAAAACGATGTCCGCACAGCAGCCGTTCAGCTCCGACATGGTCGAAAAGACCAAACAGCATATCAAGGAATTGGTCAACGAAATCACGCAGCTTTCCCATAGCGACATGCCGGCGGAGGAATTTTACGCGCAATTCCTTCAGCGTGTCGTGGAAGCCGTCGCGGCCCTTGGCGGAGTCGTCTGGAAAATGGGTGAAACCGGGACATTAGCGCTCCAAACTCAAATTAATCTCCGTGAAACCGGTCTGACCAGTGTCGAAAAAGAGAAAATGACGGAACATTCCAGACTTCTCTATAAAGCGCTGAAACACCCGGAAGGCCTGATCGCGGCTCCCAATTCCTCTTCCGAGGAAGAAAACGGCACCGTCGGAAATCCTACGGGAAGCATTCTCCTTCTTCAGCCTCTCATCACTGAAGTGGAAACCGTAGGACTGGTTGAAATCTTCCAGCGTGCCGAGGTCTCTGGAAATACACTAAGTGGATACCAGCGGTTTCTCCGGCAGATGAGCACCATGGCCGTCGAGTTCATCAGGACTGGCCAGCTCAAAAGCCTCGCGGACCGTCAACTCCTTTGGAATCGAGTGGAAGAATTCGTTAAAACGATTCACGAATCGCTGGATCCGTACCAAACCGCGTACACCATCGCGAATGAGGCCCGCCGGCTGATTGAGTGCGACCGTGTCAGTGTCGCGATTCGACGCGGATCGAAATGCAAAGTTGAAGCTGTCAGCGGACAGGACCTTTTCGACAAACGCTCGAACATGATTCGTCTTCTGAACAAGCTCTCAACCTCCGTCGTCTCCGTCGAAGAACCGCTTTGGTATTCCGGCGACACGACCAATCTCGCCCCGCAGGTCGAAAAGATCGTTGATGAATACGTCGACGAATCGCACAGCAAGGCAGTTGTCGTCATTCCGCTTATTGAACCGCTTCGAGAGGAAGACAAGGAAGACTTTAAAAAGCGCATGGACAACAAAAAAAAGCCCATCGGCGCTTTAATCGTTGAGCAGATCGAAAACAGCGCCCTCCAATCGACCCTCCGCCAGAGAGTTGATCTCGTCGAAAAGCACGCCTGCGTCGCTCTGGCAAATTCTCTCGAACATAATAATTTGTTCCTCATGCCGCTATGGCGCGCCATCGGACGCTGGTCATGGGTCATGAAAGCAAGAACGCTGCCCAAAACCATTTTGGTACTCATTCTGCTCATTTCACTGTTAGTCGGACTTTTCATTTTCCCGTACAAATTTGAGGTTGAGTCAGAGGGAAGACTCGTCCCAATCAACAAAGCGGACGTTTTCGCGCAAATTGACGGCGACATTTCCACCGTTGACGTCACCCACGGACAGGCGGTTGAAGCGGGAACTCGGCTTGCGACACTGCGAAACGTTGACCTTGAGGCTCAAATCACAAAACTTTACGGAGAAATTGTCCGAACCAGATCGGAACTTTCAAGCAAAACCGCTCTTTTGCGAAAATCAAACGACAATATGGAAAAAAGTCGTTTGGAAGGTGAAATCAAGGAATTGAACGTCGCTCTCGACTTTCAGGGGAGGGAAATGCACATACTCCGGCAGAAGCAGCAGGATTTGGTCGTCAAAAGTCAAATTCCGGGTATTGTCGTCACCTTTGACGTAAAGGAAAAACTCGAAAACCGACCAGTCCAGAGAGGGCAGGTACTCATGGAAGTCGCGGACCCGACTGGCGACTGGGAAATTGAACTCTATATGCCGGAAAAAAGAATTGGGCTGGTACGTGAAGCACAGAAAAAACTGGCTGACCAGTTTCCTGACGGAGAACTTCGCGTCACATTCATTCTCGCCTCGCAGCCGGACCAGAAACTAACCGGAAAAGTGGTCGAAATCCACAAAACCGCCGAAGTCCGCGATGAAATGGGAAACACCGTTCTCGTCCGTGTCGCCTTTGACAAAGAGCTTGTCCCCAACCCAAATATGGGAGCGAGCGTTACCGGGAAAATTTACTGCGGCGAACGTTCCATCGGATACGTCTGGTTTTACGACCTGATCGCATTCATTCAGCAAAAAATCATTTTCCGATGGTTCTGAACCAACCCTTTCTCAAGGTGTCTGACGACAGACAATACCTTTTCATTTCCAAAGTAACTTCAAAAGTTTAATTAACTTCCATCAAACATTAAAACGGCAGAAAACAGTAATCAAAACTGCCTGCTGTCATTTGGGGTAAACCATGAAACGAACGATCCTGATCCTGACGAGCTTCATCCTTATTACCGGTACCGCCGTACTCGGGCTCTGGCTCCTCGGTCCTGAATCTCTTAAATATCCCGGTGAAAAAACTTCAGCCGAATCAACGCCAGACAAATCGCCTCTGGAAAATTCCAACGCTTTTTCTCCTGAGATTCCCAAAAATAAAAACTCCGAGAATTTCACCACGAGTACGGCAAACCAAGTCACTCTGAATACGGATATTCTCTCAAATTCCACTTCCGATTCACTTCGTAACTTATTACCGGTAACCGCAGCGCATCCGAGCGTTCCTTCCGCGCAAAACAGCATTTCCAATTCAGGTAATATTTCCGGATTGGAGACCGCCGCGGATTTTGGAAACTCTCCCGAACTGAAATCGGCTCCCGAACAGACTGCCGTTTCCTCTTCACCAGCTGCTTCACCCGCGAAACGCCGTAAATTTCAAAAAGTAAGCGATCTGCCTGGCGACGATTCCTCACTCGCGGATCCTCTTTCGGCCATTCCTGGCCTCGATACGCCAATTCAGGGGGCAGCAGCACCAACCTCTTCTCCCGCTTCCGATTTCTCTGCGTTTTCAAGCTCTGAAAACTTCACGGACAAGCTGGAAGCTTCCTCTTCCCTTTCCATTTCAGAACAGAACACGTCATCCGGAACCGTAACCGTGGACTCCATTCCCCGCGCTGTCGAAAACGGTTTGATTGTCCCAATTTACGAAGTTGATGTTCCTGCCGAAGAAGCAGGAGTCATGCGGAAACTTTACGTTCAGGATTTCGCTCAAATTAAAAAAGATGAAATCCTCGTTCAGCTTGACGACCGCCAGGCAGTCATGGCCGTCAACGTCGCGGAGGCCAAAAAGGAATCTGCCGAAATCCAAATGAAAAATGACGTCAACGTTCGATACGCCATAGCGGCTCATGCCGTCGCGGACGCTGAAATCAAAAAAGCGGATGAGGCCAACCACAAAGTACCCAATACGGTCCCGGATGTCGAGTATAATCGGTTAGTGCTTTCCAAAACGCAGGCCAATCTTCAAATTGAGCAGGCGCAGCAGGAATTGAAAGTCGCCGCGCAGAACTACAATGTGTCGATGGCAGAACTTGATGCTGCCAAACTCGACCAAACCCGTTTTGAAATTCACTCTCCTCATGACGGAGTCGTCATGGAAATTTTCCGTAAAGAGGGAGAATGGCTCAAACCTGGAGATCCTATTCTTCATCTGGTTCAAATGAATCCAATCCGATACAGTTTTCGAATTGAAAGCAAAACTCCCCCGGAATCTGTTTTTGGTCAGCCGGTAAAACTTTTCATTCCGACAATCGGACGTGAAGTCCAGGGAACGGTCACTTTCATCAAACCCTCGCACGACATTGGCGATATGTACCAGGTGTGGGTCGACATTGAAAACACGTGGCAGCCATTCAAAAACCAATCTGAAACAGCTATTCAGAAAGGCTACTGGATCCTTCAGCCCGGTATGCGCGCGGAAGTTAAAAGTATTGGAAGATAAAAATTTTTGACTTCCCTATCGTTCCTTACTCACTATTCACTGATCAATTATTTAACTGATTACTATTTCCGATGGCGACACTTTCCGACAGTCTGGTTTCCAGCAGCGCGCGCACTTTACCGATCCGCGTACGCCAGGACCTCAGCGCGAAAAAACAGCGTTATCTTGGCAAAACGTACTGGATCGTCAAAGACCCGATCGGCCTGAAATATTATCGTTTTCAGGAAGAGGAGTTCGCGATTTTAAATATGCTGGACGGCCGTCTGTCCCTGGACGAGATCAAGGAAAAATTTGAGAAGGAATTTCCTCCGCAGAAAATCACGCTTGAGGAACTTTCACAGTTCATCGGCACCCTTCACCGAAGCGGTCTGATTCTCACCGGCGTTCACGATCAGGGATACCAACTGTACGAACGCGCGGTCAAACGCCGTCGACAGGAACTCATTGGCGCTTTCACCAATATCCTGTGCATTCGCTTCAAGGGTTTTGACCCGGAACGCCTTCTGAACGCACTTTATCCTTTTGTCGCGTGGTTTTTCCATCCATTCACGATGTTTCTTTCACTCGTGATGATGATCAGTGCCCTCCTGCTGGTTTTGACGCATTTCGATACTTTTTACTCGAAACTTCCCGGATTTTACCAATTTTTCACCCCGGAAAATGGGCTCTGGCTCGCGGTGGTGCTCGGAATGACAAAAGTCATTCATGAATTTGGGCACGGACTCACCTGCAAACATTTTGGAGGCGAATGTCATGAAATGGGCGTCATGATTCTCGTTCTGACTCCATGTCTTTACTGCAATGTGTCCGACTCATGGATGCTCCCGAGTAAATGGCGCCGTGCCGCGATCGGATTTGCCGGAATCTTTGTCGAAGTATGGCTCGCGGCTTTCGCCACTTTCATCTGGTGGTACTCAAATCCGGGACTTCTGCATAATATCTGCCTGAATGTCATGTTCATTTCTTCTGTCAGTACCATCATCTTTAACGCAAATCCGCTTTTGCGTTACGACGGTTACTACGTACTGGCAGATATTATGGAAATTCCAAACATGCGTCAGAAAGCAACAAGTATCTTAAGCCGAAAAGCAGGTGAATGGTTTTTGGGGCTTGAATATCCGGATGACCCCTTTCTTCCGCAGCGGAATCAGCTCATGTTCGCGCTTTACGCCGTGGCTGCCGCGTGCTATCGATGGGTCGTGACTCTCTCCATCACACTGTTTCTCCTTCAGGTCTTCAAGCCGTACGGACTTCAGGTACTCGGGTTTACTATCGTTTTCATGTCCCTGTTCGGACTGGTCGTCATGCCGCTCTATAAAGTGGCGAAATTCTTTTATGTTCCGGGGAGACTGGAAAAAGTGAAAAAAGTACGTTTTTACCTCTCATTGGCCGCGTTCATCGGACTCATTTCCGTCATCCTGTTCGTAAAGTTTCCTTTCCGTATCTTCACTCCTGTTGAAATTCAGTACGCGCAGGGGGATACCGTTTACGTTCTGGTACCCGGAACTCTCATGGAGCTGAACGTTTCCGCCGGTGATGCCGTTCAAAAAGGGCAAATTCTGGCGGTTTTGGCAGACCCGGACCTTGATATTCGCATCCGGGAACTGGAACGCGAGGCTGCTCGACTCCGAACCCAATTGGCAAATCTGCCGGCACTCGCCAAGCTGGACCCAACGGCGGAGGCGCAGATTCCAATTGTCCAAAAAGCTCTTGAAGCGGCCGTCAAGGATCTTCAGCAGAGAATGGACGACAAAGAGCGCCTTATCATCCGCGCTTCACGAAGCGGAGTCGTGGTTCCGGCTCCGCTCACGAAAAAAATGGAACGGGACGGTCTGCTCCCTTCCTGGTACGGAACGCCTTTTCAGGAACGGAATCTTGGCGCTTTCATGAAAACAGGCGACGCATTCTGTCTCATTGGAGACCCTGAAAAAATGAAAGCGACCCTCGTCGTTACGCAGTCCCAGAAAGACTTCATCAAACGCGGACAAAGAGTTGACGTCAATCTGAATGAATGCCCTTTCAGGACTTTTACGGGAGAAACCACGGATGTCGCGACAGAAGAAATCAAAGCCGTTTCCGCGCGTCTCTCAAACAAAAATAAAGGTGAAGTCTCTACCGTAACGGACCAGGATGGAACCGAAAAACCGCAAATCCCGTCGTACAAAGTGGACGTTCCTCTCGATAATTCGGAAGGTTTAATGGAAGTTGGGCTTACCGGACAGGCAAAAATCCACGCGGAGCCGCAGACAATCGCTTTCCGTATTTGGAGAATCATCATGGAAACATTTAATTTTGAAATCTGACCTGTTTAAAATCGCCCTAAAAGACGATGAGTCAAACGTGAGAGAATGAAATTCCCTCTTTCACTTAACGGTCTCAAAATATTTTACGTTCGTTTTATTTTTTCCATCCCACGTTTTTTAAGGAAATTAACCATGACCAAACCTCAGGTAATTTTGACCGGTTTCGCTGATGAAGGCGTTTCCAAACAGCTTGAAAAGTCCATCAAGGAACAGTTCACCGCGTACGCGGCCATTGGACTTCAGTACTACAGTATCCGATTCATCGATGTCGGAAACGGTACGAAAAACGTGATGGCACTAACCATGGACGAGATTCAGACGATTCGCGAGATCCAGAACGATTTCGGTCTGAATGTCTCCTCAATCGGTTCACCAATTGGTAAAGTCAAGCTCGTCGATGAGGAAGACGGCACCAAAAACCGTTACGTCCCCTTCAATGAGTATCTTGATGAAGTCAACCGTGCCTGCGAAATCACGCATGCGCTGGAAAGCAAGCTCATCCGCGGTTTTTCTTTCTATCATCCCTTCGGCAAAGACCCGCACGACTACATGAATCAGGCCGTCGATCAGCTTTCACAAATCGCCGAGATGTGCCATCGAAGCGACCTGACGTTTGGGCTGGAAGTGGAACCGAATCTCGTCGGCGGAAACGGCTGGCTCATGGCTGAACTTTACCAGAAAATCAATCATCCATCCATGACGCTCGTTTTCGACGTTGGAAACCTCGTCGTTCAGGGATTCGATTCCTGCGAGATCCTCGACCAGTTCCGTTCCTGCCTGCCGGGACTCGGCTGGTTCCACGTGAAGGATTATCGCCATCCTAAACCAGTGAAAAAGGGGGACCCGATCGACGAAGAGCAGCTGAAGAATTTCGTTCCCTGCGACCTGGGCGACGGCGGGCATGAGGCCATCTTCCGTGAACTGAAAAAAGCTCTTCCGGAAATCGACACGAAACTCAAGGCACGCGGAATCCCGGGATTCTTTGTCGATCTTGAACCGCACGTCAAAGGCGGCGGTCAGTTCGGCGGATATAGCGGGCCGGACGGCGTCGGTGTCGCACAGCGCGCTCTGTGCCGTCTTCTCGATTACGTCGGAATCGATTATCATCTCCGTGATTTCGACGATATTTTGGCCGATCGCGGTTTCTAAATTTCTTTGGTTTCTGATGTTTAGAAACATAAGGAAAAGACAGGAGGTTTCTCTGCCTTTTCCTTTTTTTATGGCAAAACGAAAACAGCCTCTTGACTTTTTCAGAAACGTTCATTAAAATGAGAATTTGAATCCATCCCATTTCACAAAAACCAAAATATTTTTTCCAAACAAAAGTCAAAATCATGAAAAAAACGTTCATTCCGAGATGTTTTCATTTTCTCTGCCTTCCAGCAATTCTTTTCTCGTATCTTTTCCTTTCTTCGGTACTTTTCGCGGAAGAAAAAGTCTCCTGTGATTCCATGCACGGAAAAGTCCTCTGCGGGTACCAGGGCTGGTTTACGGCCAAAGGTGACGGAAGCGGAGCGGATTGGATCCACTACCAGAATGCCGGAAAATTTGAGCCGGGATACGCCGGGATCGAGATTTGGCCGGACATGAGCGAGATGGAGGACTCTGAGAAATACGAAACTCCGTTCCGTTTCGCAGACGGTTCTCCCGCGTACGTTTTCAGCTCGCAGAATCCCCGGACAGTTCTGCGGCACTTCGAGTGGATGAGGGATTACGGTCTGGACGGCGTGTTGCTCCAGCGTTTCTGCTGCTCTCCCCAAAATCACGCTCATCTCGCCCGGCTCGACACGGTCCTGAAGAACGTCCGCGCCTCAGCAAACGCGACGGGACGGTGCTGGGCACTAATGTTCGACCTCTCTGGAAAAAATGACCGAACGATCGATTCGGAAGTCATCGCGGACTGGAAACGAATCATCGACACGCTGGATCTAGGCCGTTCTCCAGAAGATGCCGCGTATCTCCACCACAACGGAAAGCCCGTTGTGGCGGTCTGGGGGATCGGATTCAGTGACGGACGCCGGTACTCGCTCGAAAAGACGCTCGAACTCATCCGGTTCCTGAAACACGATCCAAAATACGGCGGTTTCACCGTCATGATCGGCGTTCCGACATACTGGCGCGAACTGAAAAACGACGCGGTTTCCGACCCGCTCCTCCACAACATCATCCGTGAAGCGGATATCGTGTCCCCGTGGACCGTCGGACGCTTCGGCACTCCAGACGACGTGCGGAATTTCATCCGCCGCGTAACTGTCCCGGACATGAAATGGTGCGCGGAAAACGGAGTCGAGTACCTCCCCGTCGTTTTCCCCGGTTTTTCCTGGCAGAATCTCCAGAAAGGACGCGGCCAGTACGCTCCATTCGACGCGATCCCGCGCCTTGGCGGTGAGTTTCTCGAAACACAGTACCGCGAACACGTGAATGCCGGTGCGTCGATGATCTACCAGGCAATGTTTGACGAGCTGGATGAAGCGACCGCCATCTTCAAATGCACGCCGACACCGCCTGTTGGCGAAAGCCGTTTCCTCGACCACGACGGTCTGCCAAGCGACCATTACCTGAAATTGGTCGGCAAATGGACCCGGATTTTAAAAGAAAAGTCTTTTTAGGAAGAAGCGAACACAGCGAGACAGGAGGCGCGGGCGGTTTCGGAAAGTGTTAAGATTCACGCGAGGCACACTCGCCGCAAAAAAAGACCCCGACTTGAAAAAGCCGGGGTCGTGCGCGTTCAGGCAGTCCGAAGACCGCTGAAAAATTTCTTATTTGCCGAGAGCGGCGGCGACGTCAGCCAGCGTACCGGCGGAACCGAGCTTCTGGTTCTTGTGGACGATGTAGTCGGCGTAGTTCTTCATGAAGACCTGGCCGGACGGACGCAGATCGAACACTTCCGGATGATCGCGGAATTCTTCACGCAGCGTGGCGCACCAGACCAGACGGCCGTCGGTGTCGATGTTGATCTTGCAGACGCCCATCTGAGCGGCTTTGAAGTATTCGTCTTCATTCACACCAGAAGCACCAGCGAGGTTACCGCCGGCGTTGTTGATGCGGGCGACCCATTCCTGCGGAACGCTGGAAGAACCGTGCATGACGAGCGGGAAGTTCGGCTTCACGCTGTTGACGGCTTTCTGGATCTCGCTCAGGACGTCGAAATGCAGGCCCTGTTTGCCGGAGAATTTGAACGCACCGTGGGAGGTGCCGATGGCGACGGCCAGAGAGTCGCAGCCGGTCGCTTCGATGAATTTCACGGCATCGGCCGGATCCGTCAGTTTCACGGAACCAACGACGTCTTCTTCAACGCCGCCGAGCTGACCAAGTTCAGCTTCCACGACGATGCCTTTGGCATGGGCGCGGTCAACGACGCGTTTGGTGATCTCGATGTTCTTTTCGAATTCTTCGTGGGAAGCGTCGATCATGACGGAGGAATAGAAACCGCTGTCGATGCAGTCGTAGCAGACTTCTTCCGTGCCGTGGTCAAGGTGAACGGCGAAAATGGCTTCCGGGAACGTTTCGTCGCAGGCGCGGATCAGACCTTCGAGGATGCGCTTGTCGGAGTAACCGCGAGCGCCGCGGGAGATCTGGATGATGAACGGAGCAGCTTTGGTGCCGTCGACCGGATCATCATTTTTGCCGGATTTGCCCAGGTTGCCGCGGAAAAG
>JAFQUP010000160.1 GCA_017408405.1 Thermoguttaceae bacterium | reverse complement strand
TCATCTGGGCGAAAAAGAAGCTGCGGACAAGCTGGAAAACGCCGTCGCGAAAGTGATCGCGGAAGGCAAGTCGGTCACGTACGACATGAAAGCCGACCGCAACGATCCGACCGCCGTCGGAACGCAGGAAATGGCCGACGCGATCTGCGAAGCCATGGCGTAAGAAAAAACAGCGTATTTTACGCAAAAGTATTGAGGGACCTTCTAAAATTCGTGTTTTGAAGGTCCCTCTGTTTTTGCCGCATTTAATTCGTTCCTGAATTGAGCATAATGGTCTTTTGCCTGATTTTTCTTTCGATTCTTTCTCTTTGGATCTTCATTTTGTGACCAAGAAATTCGTGCTGGTGTTTTACGTCAGCGAAATACTTCCAGCCTTCATATGCCACAATAACCGCAACGACCGCAGCGCCGACTCCAGTAGCGACTCCCGCTATCATCGCACTGCCGCCAGCCATTCCGGCACCGCCGGCAGCGAGCGAACCGCCTCCCCACCAGGCCAGCGCGGCATTGACCGCGGCAGCTCCGCTAAGCGAGGAGATCGCGGTTCCCGAAGCAGTCGTACCAAATGTTGTTGCGATAGCCATCATGACCACAGGAGTGGCGGCAGTTAACCCGGCAGCCGTCATGGCGGTTGCGGTATTGAAGGCTGCTTCTTGCGGCGAACAATACCCCATCGCGGCCATTCCAATAGAAAAGAGCGCGCCGGTAATGCTTCCGCCCATGAAATTGCTAAAACCGCTGGAACATCCGATGAGCTTTTGTAGACCAGTGGAAGCGGCGACTCCAACTGCCGTTGAAGTACCTCCCAGCAAAGTGAGCGTTCCGGCCCGCTGCCAATCGGCCCTTCCAGTCATAGCGAACTGCAGCGCAATATCCACGGCAGGCATTAGAGCCGTAACGGCAGCAGTCGTTACGATTCCTTGAACACCCAGCGGCGTGAGGCGCGGTTTTATGCAGATCCGGTTAAAGTATTCCGGATTCTGACAGCATTTATGTGCCATTGCCTTTACTTCTTCCGTACTTCGCCGAAAACCGTAAATATTTTTCTGCTGCCCCAGCGTCTGGACTGCCGCATGGCGAATGAGCCGTTGATACTCCCTGGGAAGTTCATTGAAAGTCCCCTGGATCTTTTGAGTCATTCCGCGGATCACATTTCCCTCAGCATCCAGCTGTTTGATGGAAAAAACGTGCTTTCCCTCTGCTGCCTGATAGGTAAAAAGCCGTTGACGATAGGGAACTTTCCCCGATGCCGCTCCGTCAAGATACTGTCCCACGATGTGTACCTGTCGGCGGATCGTATCCGGAGCGGCCTGCTGACCGCCGCGAATATGGTAGAAATAGCCTTTCGCGGTTTTCCAGATCATCGCGGAGTACCTTTCATCAATCGGCACACTCGTCACATTGCCGGCCAACGTTTTCGGCAGCCTGCTGACCTGACGCAGTTTCGCGTTCTCCAAATCAGCCCCCAATTTCAGATAAGCATCCGCGGTCCGCTTCAAACGCGGTTTGATCCAGCTCTGGCTCATCTGTTTACCGTCCGCGGTCTGTCCCAGCCTTGCGGTGTTCATTTTAGCGTCCGCGACCATGAGACTTTTCGGATTCCCTCTGCGGTCCATACGGATATACAGGCCGTCGATACCATTTCGACCGACATTCGCGGGGGAAAGTGTCTGCCAATTCCCGGTCATCTTTAGTGTTTTGCTGGTAAAGACCCGGTCCATCATGGTTTCCGCAAGGTCCCCTTTGTAAATATTCAGTGCGCTGGGCGGCTGGCTGTCAGAGTTAAAATCTGTCATGGAAACCAATGCTGACGTTGGGATAAATGCGGAATTATTCGACACGGCAAGTCCCGACGCGACCGCGTAAGCCGTATTTCGGCTCGCGGGAATGAATGGTTTTTTCTCCCGCGATTCCTTAATGTCCGCAAATACCGGAATCGTGAAAAGTACCATTAAAAAAAACAGAAGCGATTTTGTTTTCATGGCAAGTTTCCTGGAATTTAAAACTGAGAAAGCTGGACCTTTTCCTGTTCATCCATTTTAAGCAAGGTATATCCCACTGTAGAACTGTCATTCCACGAAGCGCTGTCTTTGATTTTGTAAAGCTGGTTGTCTGTAAGATATTTATTCAGCACTTCCAGGTAACATCGGGAAATCATGGGGGTCAAGTGCATCTGATCAATCGGTCCCAGATTTTCAATCAGGCTTTGGGCAATACTTTGAGCGCCGTCTTTTCCATTGCGGATCGTCCCTGTAGCGGCATAGCAGCGGTCATTGCATTCCTGGATCTTTTTCACTGCCCACTTATTGTAGTTGTCGCGCTGGATCTCAGAGGCTTCCTTCAGCCAATTCTGCATCTTTTTCAGGCAAACCGCGGCATTCTGAACATCTTCCGGGTATTCCTCATTCATGTCGCCGAGATATTTCCCTGAAAGTTTGGGAAGGAGCTGCTGCAATTCACTCATCTGCTTCTGGATCAGAATGATCCTTTGTTCCGCGATCCCTTTCTCATTTTTATCCGCGGTCGGTTCCGTATTCCACTGCCGGGGAGTCGTTAAATTATCAATAAAAGGTATCCATTCCTTTTCACAGTATTCGTTCCAAATCATGGCAGATTTGGCATCCTGTACGGTTTCGCTCAAAGTTTGAAGCTCCGCGTAGGCTTTGGCCGTTTCGATCTTCCGTTCTTTCGGAAGCATGGGCTGAATAGCGATGAGGGAACGCATGAGCTGTTCACATTCCTGAAGCTGATAGGACGCAATATCCAAAAATTTCGGTTCTTCTTTGCACAAGGCAAGGGATTGACGAACGTATCCCTGCTGTGTCTCAAGGGCGCGTTTCAGTTCATTGAAAGTCTGCTTCTGTTCTTCCTCCTCCGTCAGTTCCGGGGTTTCCTCAACGGCTTCGGTTTCCGCATTTTCCAGCTTAGCTTTCTGATCCGCGATCCCGTCCAGCCACAGCACAAGTGTTTCGACCTTGTCCGTCGGAACGGTACCGATCTGTTCCTGAAGAAATCCTTCCATCGCAATGAGAAAGGCATATTTCGCCTCTGCATCCGCCGAGGAATCGATCACGCCCTGAACAAGGTTGCGGTAGGCTTCGATGACTTCCATATTTCCCGGAGTTTTGCCGAGCGCGTTGAGAAAATAGAAGGTTGCCGTTCGGATATTTCCATCCTTTGCACAGCTGGCTCCCCGATCCAGCGCGGTTTTCCAGTCTCCTTCATTCTGAGCCGAAATTGTCATCAGACTAACAAAAAGTCCCGCGAATAAAACGACACAGCCAATGATTTTTTTCATGTGATGATCTCCTGAATATATTCCTTGATGAAACGCGTAATGAGTCCGTAAAACAAGAGAACTAAATCTCGTGCTCATCTTTATCCCGTCTATCAATAGAACTCGGCGTTGTTATGCGCATTCCCGTAATTAAGATCCTCCGCATTTAAAATCCGCTATATTTAAAATAAAAAAGGGAGTACGCCGAACGCATCCCGCAACAGAGGTCTGCAACAACCCACAAAAACAAGGTCAATATATTTTGGTATTTTAATCTTCACAAAATAAAAGTCAAGAGGTCTTTCCGCTTTTTCAGAAAAAATTTCCCCTCCTTATGCCGTTACTCCAGGAGGTTCTGGGCTCCCTTTTTTTGAACTTCGTGCCTCCCTCTTGACAAAATTTTCGTGACGGGTACATTATGAGAAGTTCTTTCCATAAACACAAAACAGGTTTCCCGAAAGGTAATTTTATGCTGGTGTCTGCTTTGTTTGAGTTTCAGAGAGTACCCGGCGGCATGACGCTTGTCCGGTTTCGGGGTGAGGGAGTTTCCAGTGCCGCGGTTCCTGAAATCGTGGAAGGTCTGCCCGTCGTGCGGATTGCGGAGGAGGCGTTCGCGAATGTACGGGGACTCCGGGAGGTCATGCTCCCCCAAACCGTCCACTCCCTCGGACGTTCCGTCTTTTACGGATGCCGGGATCTGGAAAAAGCGGTCCTTCCCGACGGGCTTGAGGTCCTGCCCCCCTCCGCGTTCAGCTACTGCGGGGCACTCCGCGAGGTTCGGCTTCCTTCCCGGCTTAAGGCTCTGTGCGAAAATGCGTTTTGGTCCTGCGGCGCGCTGGAAAACGTCACGCTTCCCCGCGGTCTGCGATTCATCGGAGGCTCGGCTTTTCATGAATGTTTCTCGCTCCGTTCGGTCTTCCTTCCCGCCGCGGTCCGGCACGTTGGAGTCCCCGCGTTTGATGACTGCCGGAGTCTGCGAAATATCCGCGTTTCGGAACAGAATCCGTTTTTTACCGCACCTTCCGGTCTTCTTTTGGGGGAAGGAGGCCGAACGCTCCTCTGCTTCCCGGCAGGCATGGAAACCTCGAATTTTACGCTCCCTCCCAACTGCGTGAAACTCGCCCGGTATGCCTTCTGCGGAAATGTCCATCTGCGCAGCATCACGCTTCCCGAGGGACTTTCCGTCCTGCCCGAAGAAGTTTTCCGCGACTGTTCCGGCCTTGAAG
>JAFQUP010000159.1 GCA_017408405.1 Thermoguttaceae bacterium | reverse complement strand
TCTCTCTCTCTCTCTCTCTGCATGGCACTTTCCCTCGCGTTCGCGGAAATCAAATCCATAAAAACTTTCAACCAGTACAAAAGCGCGACCGCGCCACGATAACGGTATCGGCCAGAGAAACATTTCCTCTAAAAAGTTTTAGTTAAAAAACATTAAGTTTTTCTTTCTGGAAAATTCCAACAAATATACCGGAAAAATGGCGGATTGAGAGAATTATTTTAAAAATTTTACTTTTTTAGAAAGATATTTCTTGACATATGAACTTTTCGAAATAAAATATCAGATAAGGATCGTAGTTATTTATAAATGGGAGGATCCAATGCGTAAATCAAACTTTTTTTCCATCCTGCCGCTCCTTTTGGGGGCAGCAGCTTTTACCGTTCCGGCAAGTGCTGAACTCATCACGGCGGACAATGTCATTGTGCTGCAAACTGCCAATGGGCAAAGTTTTTACAACAATTTTCACGCCAGTGACGGCACTTCCGGCAATACATGGGTCACGACAGCCCCCAACGGCGGGAACGGCAACGACTATTTCGACAAGAATCGTGTGCAGCCAAACCCGATCCTTCTGTTCGACCTCAGCTCGAATCAGACGCTGGATTCTCTCGCGCTGTGGAACTACGGCGGTGGTAACGCGCTCAAATCGTTTACGCTTTCGTTCTACGACAGTGCCAATTTCTCCGGTACACCGGCCGCGACGCAGCAGGTGACGCTTTCCTCGGCCACAGGCAATAACGTCAAACTCGATATTCCGCTTGACGCCCCCGTGACGGCCCGCTGGGTCAAGATGGAACTGACGGATAACTTCTTCGGTTCCGGCGTCGGCGGCGGGGACCGCGTGGGTATCGGGGAACTCCAGTTCAACCGCACGAACACCGTAACGGAGATCAAACCGACTTCTGTCTCACAGATCAGCGGTACGGCACTTGGCGATCACCCGGCCGGAAATCTTATCGACGGAAGTGCTTCTGCCGGCTGGTGTTCGGCTCAGGCTGCTTCGGACTACTACAACGGCTCGAATCCGATCCCGAAGTTGGAATTCACTTTTGACGGAACGCAGAATGTCTCCAGCATCACGGTAACTCCGTACCATATTTCCGCCGGCAACTCCGGAAAGGACTTCAACCTCACGTTCTACGATGCCGACGGAAACAAGATCGCGGTCGAGGACGAGTCGAAGTACTCCTTTAAAATGCTCCGTTACGATAGTACGGATCCGCAGCTCTTCACCTTCCCGGAAGTACAGGGGGCCGCGAAGGTCGTCATGGAGATCACCGATAACTTCAAACATCTCGGCAAAGGCAACTACGCCGGCGGTGACCGCGTCGGACTGACGGAAGTTACGTTCGGCAACCACCAGTACACGGAAGGTCCCACGTTCCAGACCAGTTACAACACGCCCCAAAAAGGATTGGATGTCATCCGTCCAGACAGTGTTTCGATCAACAACACCTCTCTCTCCGGCACGAATATCAACAATCTGCTCGGCGGCAGAGGCTACAGCCGAAGCGGACAGTGGTACACCATCGACAGAAAAGACAGCAACAACAAGGTGTATGGAGATTACTTCGCCGTCCCGGATGAAAAATATGTCAATCCGATCCTCACGTTTGCCTCCGATGAAGATATTCTTGCCGAAGGTTTCCTCATCTGGGGCTACGGTTCTGGAGTGAGCGGTAACGGCCTGACTGAGTTTGCAATGGAATTCTACGATGACGACATGCTGGTCTTCGCCGACACGTTCATCGTGGACCGGGCGTTTGGTCAGGACGAATACGCGAACTTCATGTTCGACGAAGCGTTCGCGTTCGACGAAGTCAGTATGACGCTTTTGGATAACTCGTACAAATGGTTCAACTCCGGAGGAGGCGGTGACCGCATCGGTTTCAACGGCCTGGCCTTTTATCAGGACGCGAACAAGGTTCCGGAACCGTCCGCGTGGGCGTTGATGCTCCTCGGCACGGCAGGTCTGGTTACGCTCCGCACGAGGAAGCACAAGACAACGCAGGCCTAAAATTCCGCCCCTCTTCACGGAGGGGTTTTTTATTGGGAAAATTTCAGAATTGAAATAGAAATCCAGAAAAATAACGAATAGACATAAAAAAACCCTGCGGGGTCTTCGCAGGGCGTAAAGAATGAGCGACACGAGACTTGAACTTGTGACCCCCAGCTTGTCGAGCTGGTGCTCTAACCAACTGAGCTAGTCGCTCAAACTTGAACGTTTTATCCCGAAAGAAAATCAATCGGGAAGTCATTAAATGAGCGACACGAGACTTGAACTTGTGACCCCCAGCTTGTCGAGCTGGTGCTCTAACCAACTGAGCTAGTCGCTCCCGTTAATGATAAGGACATCTTATCACATTCCCGAATTTTGTCAATGGGGGGGCATGGTAAATTTAAAAATTTTTTCTAAAATTCCGTATTTTTCCATTCACGGCTTTTTTTTCGTCTTTTTTCTTTCATGTGTCCGGGATTTCCTTGACAAAATGAAAACCTCGTGTTAAATTAAAAGATAAATCATCTTTTTCCATCCACATTCATTCCATTCAGGAGACCATTTATGAAAAATTACCCCTCTCTTTTGTGCCTCACGGTTATTTTAATGTGTTTCGTCCTCACGTTCCCTCTTTCCGCCCAGGAAAAAAAAGTGGTCGATGTTTTGATGGTCGGCGATTCCATTACGGATTTCTGGGACAATCAGGGCAAAGGTCTTGAAGTCTATCGGAAATATTTCTCCAATGACAAACGAACGACGGTCAATATCGGCGTCAGCGGCGATATTACGGACCAGACGATGAAACGTCTCGAGAATCCAATGCTCCAAACGATTTCGCCAAAAATGATCATGCTCATGATCGGCACCAATAACATGGACCGCGGTCCCGAAACGACGGCGAAGTATACGGTAAACGGTATTCAGACGATTCTCTCGAAACTTCGCGAAATGTTCCCGGAATCCAAAATTCTTCTTTTGGCCGTTTTCCCGCGTTCACAGCCGGAAACCTCTCCCGTCCCCGGCAAGCAGTACCGAACGCGCATCGCCGCGATCAATGCCCAGCTTCCGGCACTCGCGGACGGCAAATTCATCTTCTTCAAGGACATTAATCATATTTTCCTCAATGAAGACGATACGCTGAAAATGGATCTGATGCCCGACCAGCTTCATCCAAACACGGCGGGATACTATCTCTGGGCGGAGGCAGTGGAACCGGTCGTTCAGGCCTGGACCGGCACTCGGATTGACTAAAAAGCCTTTTTCTTTTTCGCGGAAAATCCATTACGCTTTCGGCAGCGGCGGTTCTGCCGAAAGCAAACAGTCCGCGGGATCCAATGTTTCTTCGAGAGTAATCCGCGTAATCGACAGGCAGCGCGAATGAGACCAGCCCACCTCAATTAATCATTCCTGACAGGTAATTCCCACCCGCGTTTCTTTTCAGCTTTTTTCAGGATTCTGTCGTTTTTTCAGAATTACCTTTCCTTTTTTCTTTCTTCGTTCCTTCCCACTTCTCTCTTTTGGGTTCCGCACTCCTGAAAGGCACGAAACATATTCCGAGTGGAAATTTTCTGTTTTTTTGGGGAAAATGGGGAATAAATACTGGATTTTTGACATTTTCATGATATAATAGTTTTGAAACTTTTTAGCAGATGTCATGTTTTGAGGATTTCCTCGAAAATCCTTTTTTGGAGGTAAAAATGAATATTCTTATCGCGTCCAGTGAGGCAGCTCCGCTTGCGAAAACCGGCGGTCTGGCAGATGTTTGCGGGGCACTTCCGAAAGCACTCGCGCAGCTTGGTCATCAGGTCACGCTGATTCTCCCTGCCTACCGCTCAACCAAAAAATATCCCTCTGAACCGACCGGCGTTGAACTTCGCATCTGGATCGGCGGGCGTGAAGTTCGCGGAACGTACCGGAAATGCGTAATTCCTGAAATTGGAGTTCCTGTTTATCTCGTAGAGCATGACTCATACTTTGACCGCGACGGTCTGTACAACAGCAATAATGAGGATTACGGCGACAATTGCGAACGCTTTGTTTTCTTCTCCTACGCGGTACTTGAGGCCGTTCGTCTGCTGGATTTAAAAACGGACATAATCCATCTGAACGACTGGCAGACCGGCCTGGTCCCCGCGCTTCAGTCGATTTACTATCGCGACTATCCGGGTTACGAAAAGATTTCCACACTTTTTACGATCCATAATATCGCGTATCAGGGAGTATTTCCCGCTGCCGCGATGTCCCTGACCGGGCTTCACTGGAAATACTTTAACTGGCTTCAAATGGAATGTTATGACCACCTGAATCTTCTTAAAACGGGAATCGTTTTTTCCGACGGCATCACGACGGTCAGTCCCAATTACGCGCGGGAAATTACCTCCTCCCCGGGCGGCTGCGGTCTTGAAGCAGTCCTCCGAAACCGACGCGATGTCCTCTGGGGAATCACGAATGGTATCGATACGGACGAATGGAATCCTGAAACAGACCCATTTATTGAGGGCCACTTCAGCGTCGAAACGCGCGGAATCGGCAAACTCCAAAGCAAACTCGCGCTTCAGAATCAAATGGATCTTCCGCAACGCCCGGACGTACCGGTCATTGGACTGGTCGGACGACTAACAGAGCAAAAAGGGTTTGATCTCGCGGTAGAGCTGATCTACCGCAAAGCAGCCTCCGGCGAGGACGTTCAGTGGGTCCTTCTTGGTTCCGGTGATCCCATTCTTGAAAATCGCCTGCGCGAACTGGCTTCACGCTATTCGCAAAATGTCGCGGTCTCAATCCGTTACTCAAATGAACTGGCGCACCAAATTATTGCCGGCAGCGACATTTTCCTCATGCCAAGCCGATTTGAACCATGCGGCCTGACTCAGCTTTACTCCTTACGCTACGGTACGATCCCCGTCGTTCACGCAACCGGCGGTCTGGTCGATACCGTAACGGACCTTACGCCAGAAACGGAAGCGGATAAAACTGCCAACGGCATCCGATTCTGTCACGCGGATATTCAGGGCATTACCTGGGGCATCGATTCGGCTCTTGACGTTTACCGAAATCGCCCGGAACTCTGGAGTCAAATGCAGGACACCGGCATGACGCTCGATATTTCCTGGACTCAAAGCGCGCAGAAATATGTCGATATTTATCAAAAGATTCGCAGGATCCGACCGCGAAAGTAGCATTTGCCAAGCGGAGCCGAACGGCGTTTCTCCGACGCTTTTCGGCTCATACGGCGGCAAGGTCTCCATTTTTGAAACGCTCCGCGAACGTTCGGAATGCTTTCCTCCTTTTGAAAATGGAAAGGGTATTTTCTCAAATACTTACCAGCAAAAGGAAACTCCACCCTGCCCAAGGTGAAGAGTTTCCCTTGAATTAAACATCGCGGCATATCCTCCCCAAAATTTGAAGTTTCCCCAATTCAACTCCAGGGTTGGCGCGATAATTCCCCAATCACGTCCGTATTTTTGGGGAGAAACCGTCATTTCCGGAATTGTCTCTGAAATATTCAGAAAAGTTCCTCCGCCCAATTCCCCATAGTCAAGAAACTCGTGGAACCAGAAAGCCGTGACGTTCCCGCGCAAAATCAGTTCTTCACTCTCCCAAAAAGTCTCCGCGGTCCGCAATCCAATGACATTACGCAGCGAATTGGTTTTCAGAGCGGGAAAACTCGCGTTTTCTGAAATCGTCCCCTCTCCGGGAACCTGAAAAGAGCCAAAGGAGCTGGAATAGTATTGAAGTCCCCAAAATGGCTGAAAAATGAGGGATCCGAAACGAAATTCCGTGCCGAACTCTCCATAAAGAAAAGCTCTCCAAGCATTTGATGAACCCGTTTTTGGAGAAGAAAATGAGGCGGCATCAGAAGTTTCCCTTAAATGCGCGTGGCCAATGGCAGCCGTTCCGAGAAAGTAGTTTTTTCCCCAGTCTTTTCGGCCATAAATTCCCCAAAAATAGTTTTGGATATTCGTTTTTTCACTCTCTGCCGTCTGGCGCGAGGCATTAAAGGCCATGAATCCGCCAATTCGGGAATCCACTCCAAAATTCAGATCTGTTCCAAGTAAAAATCCTCCTAGTGACTGCTCGAAATTCGACTCGGTCCGCGTTTCTGAATTTGAGTTTTTGCCGCTCTGCTCTCCGGAAGAAAACCCTCCCAATCCATACCCGATGAGCCATGAATTTCTTCCGACGCATGGCCCCTCCGTATCGCGTAAATTTTGATGAAGCATAATATTTTCCAGAGTGGCACTTTGAATCCCCAACTGGGGCGAAGCGGGATAAAGATTTTGGGCTAAGAGTATTCCCGGGGACAAAATTCCGCAAAAGAATGACCCAAGAATAAGTTTTAAAAATTGTTTCATATGATTTTCTCCTGATTCGTATCGGGTTTCCGGGAGAAGTTTAACAGATGAAAGGAAAATAAAAAAGCGGATCAAATGTTCACGCGTAACTGAAAACCCCCAAAATAAATTTCAGCGGTACGCGGCTCCGTTTCCCAATTTCTTCTGAATAAAGTCTTTGAAAGACAAAAACATCAAGCGGCAAAAAAATTTTTTCTCCAGGCTCTTGAAAAAAAGAAAAATTCAACTATACTTGAGAAAGTGGTTAAGGCTGCGTCAGAAATTTCGCGCCGCCTTTTTATTTTCCAGCCTTTTTTTCAGGAGTCACCATGTTTAAGAAATATCTGCTTTCGCTTTCCGCCCTATTTCTTTTGGCAGGAAGCCTTTTGGCCGGTGAATTTCGTTTTTTTGGTACCACCGATAAAGATCCCCTTCAATACGCGGCCGGCGAAGAAATGACCTTTTCCGTTCAGCTTCTCGAAGACGACAAACCGGTTTCCGGGAAAAGATTAAAATGGACCCGGCGAGGCGATGATGGAATTACCTTTAGCGGTGAAGCTGTTTCTGATGCCATAAAACCTCTTGAGATTAAAACTAAAATTGAAATACCTGGATTTGTTCACGTCATGGTTCAAGGATACGATGAATCCGGGAATATCCTGAAAAACGGAGAAAAAAATATGCCGTCATTTGATGGCGGCGCCGGTGTCCGTCTCAATGAAATTACCGGCTGCGAAGAACCGGCCGACTTTGATGAATTCTGGGCCAAACAAAAAGCGCGTCTTGCGGAAGTCCCCATTCGGGCAGAGATGATCGAAGTGGAAAGCGGACGCGAAACGCACCTTTGCTGGGACGTTAAAATCGACTGCATTGGCAAACCGGTTTCAGGCTATTTCTGCCGTCCGAAAAACGCTGCGCCAAAATCCATGCCCGCCCACGTTTCTTTTCACGGCTATGGCGTGAACTCCGCCCACAAAAGATTCTCCGACGGACTCGAGCTGAATATCAATGCTCACGGGATACCCAATGGCCAACCGAATGAATACTATGAGAACCTGCGGAAAACCGAACTGAATGGATACGGTTTCAGCAAAGAAGAAAACGCCAGACCGGAAACTTCCTATTTCTGCGGAATGATGCTTCGTCTGGTACGCGCTCTGGAATGGATCAAGACACAGCCTGAATGGAACGGTGAAATCCTCATCGTTAGTGGTGGAAGCCAGGGTGGACTTCAATGCCTGACGGCTGCCGGGCTTGACTCCGACGTAACCGAGTGCCGCGCTTTTATCCCATGGTGCCTGGATCTGGCCGGCCACTCCATGAAAAACCGTCTCAACGGCTGGAGACCTGGCTGGGCAGAAGGTTTGGGATACTTCGACGCGGCCAATCACGCAAAAAGAATTCAGGCAAAAACCATTGTCATTGCCGGCTTGGGAGATTACGTCTGCCCGCCTTCCGGCCAAATGGTACTCTTCAATAATTTAAACTGCGAAAAAGAACTGACGTTCCTTCAGGGAAGAACTCACGGATACGAGATGCCTAACGGAACAAAAAGTACGCTAAAAGGCAAAAAGAAATAAATTTCGATCGTAATTCAACAAAAAATACGGTGTGTTTCATTGAAACACGCCGTATTCGCATTAAGTTTCACGATTGCCCCGATTTACCGCTTTGAAGTAAATCTCGATTGGCCTTCGCGTTTGCCAGAAACCCCTCCAAAACACTTTCATCACCTGACTCAATGATCTTCCGAAGCTCTGCCAGTTTCTCAAGATAATCCTCCAGAGCGGAAATCAGGTTTGGCCGATTATCCGAAAAAATGTCCCGCCAGACCTCTGGACTTCCCGAAGCGAGCCGCGTCATTGATTCATATCCGGTTCCGGTAAACGGAAAAAGTTTTGGCGGCGTAACGGCTGAAAGAACGCACGCGAGAAGATGCGGCAAATGGCTCGTTCGCGCCAAAACCGCGTCATGCTCCAAGGCCGGCATAAAAATGACATTTGCCCCGGCAGAACGCCACATCTCACTAACTTTCTGAAATGCCGACTCTGGGAAACGATTCGTCAGGACAACCGTTTTGCCGACGTAAAGTTCCGCGTCCGCGGATGCTGCCCCGGAACGTTCCTTGCCGGCAATCGGATGACCGCCAATAAAAACGCAGCCAAATTCTTCACAGATTCCATGAAAATCATCAAATATCGACGCTTTCGTACTTCCGACATCCGTAAAAACCGTCCCCGGCTCCACAAATGGCAGTGCTTCACGAATCGTTCGCGCGATCGTTTCTACCGGAGTGCAGACCACCACTATCTCCGCGCCGTGAACAGCCTCCTCCAGCGTTTCCGCGATATGGGTAATGCTTTCATTTTCCAACGCGGTCTCAAGATTGGCTCGACGTCTGCCAAAACCGGAAACTATTTCCGCCATTCCATTTTTAAGAAGAGCCTTGCCTAATGAAGCACCGATGAGTCCGACTCCGATAATCGCAATTTTTTTCATGGATTAATTACCTGAAATTAATACCTCGCGGGAATACTATCCCAAATAAATGAACCTGGCTCTTTGCGGAGCTTTTCCAAACTCCTGTTTCAATTTAAACAATTAAAAAATCAGGACTCCCCAACCGCCTCAGCATGAAAACCGTGACACATCGCGATCGCCAGCGCGTCCGCCAAATCCGGAGGCTCTGGAACAGACGGCAACCGAAATTCCAGCTGAATCGCGCGCTGCATTTGACCTTTGGAGGCCCTGCCGCTTCCAGTAAGTGTTTTCTTGACCGTCGTGGCGGAATAACTAAAAACGGGAATCTCATGTTCCGCCGCCGCCAAACAGATAACACCGCGCACATGTCCCATGATAATCGCGGTTTTCGGACGTTCATAGTGAGAATAGACTTCCTCAAGTGCCATTGCGGCTGGATGCCATTGCTCAATAATTTCGACCAGATTACGGTAAATCTCCTGAATTCGTGTCGGCAACGTCCCAAGACCCTTTCCGCGAATAACGCCGCCTTCGCAAAGTTTAAGCGTATTTGAATGACACTTTTTTTCGATAACGGCATAACCCGTGACATTAATTCCCGGGTCAATCCCCAATATGAGCATCTTATGGCCTCTTCTCTCTGAGAAGAAATAAACAGGACAAAATATCTTTCATAAATATAGCAGATTTTTCGCCTTTTCGCAAGAGGGGACAGAAAAATTTCCACCGAAATTTCCCTCCCCCTTTCATGAAATCGAAAAGAAGATAAAATAAGAATAAGCATCTTTCTTTGGAATTTTTGAAATTCCAAAATAAACCTTCCTAATTTAAGATACTTCCCAAATTTTAATTTCCGAAAATAATGTCGGATAGTCTCTTAAACCGCCATCAACACGCAAATTGGAGAAAAAAATGAAGCGACTCTTTAACTGTTTGAGCGTCTGGGGAATCTTTTGGTCTTGCGCCGTCTGCCTTTTCGGAACGTACGTAGCAGAAACCGCGGCGGAGGAGACGGAATTTCGCCGTCTCTCCGTCGAGGAGTACCGCGACAAAATGAAAGCCGGCTGGGTCGGGCAGATCGCCGGAGTCTGCTGGGGCGCGCCGACGGAATTCAAATTTGTGGACCGGATCATTCCGGAGGATCAGGTGCCGGTCTGGACGCCGGAGATGATCAACCACGCGTTCGGACAGGATGACCTTTACGTCGAAATGACCTTCCTCCGCACGATGGAAGAGTACGGTCTGGACTGCTCCATTCGGCAGGCGGGGATCGATTTCGCGAATAGTCAGTATGCTCTCTGGTGCGCGAACAAAGCGGGACGGAACAATCTGCGCAGCGGCATCGCTCCGCCGGATTCCGGCCACCCGAAATTCAACCGGTGTCCGAACGACATTGACTACCAGATCGAAGCGGACTATTCCGGCCTCATCTCGCCCGGTCTGCCGAATCAGGTCATTGCGCTCGGAGAGAAATTCGGACGTCTGATGAATTACGGAGACGGCATCTACGGCGGCGTTTTCATGGGCGCAATGTACGCGGAGGCCTTCTTCACCGGTGACCTGAACACGATGATCGACGCAGGTCTTGCGGCAATTCCGGCCGACTCACAGTACGCGGAAATGGTGCGGGATCTGCGTGCCTGGCATAAAGAAGACCCAAATGACTGGACTTCCGCGTGGAACAAATGCCTCGAAAAATACCGAAAGGACCCGAACTACCAGAAAGCGAGCAACGGTGCGATCGACGTGAAAATAAACGGCGCGTGCATCCTGCTCGGTCTCCTTTACGGAAACGGTGATCTTGACCAGACGATCCTGATCTCCATGCGGGCCGGGTACGATTCCGACTGCAATCCGTCAAGCGCGGCAGGGGCGCTCTTCACGCAGCTCGGCTTCAAAAATCTCCCGGCACGATTCTCCGAGAAACTGGATCATGTGTCGAAATTCTCGTACACGGAGTACGATTTCCCGGCACTTCTCGAAGTCTGCGAAAAACTCGCGCGCCAGTCTGTCATGAAGTCGGGCGGACGAATGGAAACCATTGACGGAGTTGAGTATTTTGTCATTCCGAAACAGAAAGCTCTGCCGATGCCGCTTGAGCTTTCATGGGATCCGAAACCGGCGCAGGAATGCCGATTCACGGACGAAGAGATGGAAAAGATCCTCTTCCGCAGCTATGGGTTGAATAATTTGCAGGTCGGTGTCGATAAATTCTTCCCCGGCTGGAAAATTTCGCAGTGCGGGCCGGATATGGATCCGGGATTCCGGGAGAAGGAACGCGGCAAGGAAAACGTGCTTCTCTCGCACCCGCTGGACCGGAATACGCCGTGCCTTCTTTCGCGTTCGTATGCGGTGAAAGAGGGAAAAAAGACGCTCCTGCGTCTCACCGTCACGAACCACCCCGGACATGACTGGGTCCTGAAAATCCGCGTAAACGGATCAGTCCAGCTCGAAAAGACCATCGCGGGCGATCAGTGGCAGGACATCGACTTCGACTTGACGCCGTTCGCCGGAAATACCATCCAGCTCGAACTCGAAAACTTCCCCAACGGCTGGGCCTGGGAAGCAGGATACTGGAGCCGGATCGAAATCGCGGAAGTCGCCAAGTAATTCGGCCAATCTCAAAACGAAAACGAATAAAAGAAACAGAAACATACGGAAAAGGAAGAAAAAAGTCCCTCTTGAATGAGGGACTTAAGTTTTCCGGTCACTCCTTTAGTAGCTGTTGAGGAAATAGTATTTCCCGAAAATCGAGAAATAAAAAACGTTCAGGCCTCCGGCAGATCTTTGCTAATTTACGGAAAATCTATCATTTGAGGAAATTAAGCATTTTTTTGTAAAAATTTTGGTAAAATTCGACAAATTTTTACGAAACTTTTACGAAATATTATTTTAGGGCCTTTTCAAAATTCCGAATTTCCGATATACTTAAAAAGTCCCAAAATCGAGATTTTCAAATATAGAAAATTTCTTTTCAAGATAATGGCCCAAGGGATTCCCCGACACCGGCCTCCCCATAACTAATTAACCGAAACTCTTCGCCTTTTCAATTTGTGAAAGTTCGGTTCCTTACCTTTAATATTTAACGGCAAATTCCATGAATAAAGATTTTTCCCAAAACTCACCAAACGCATCTGCGCGAACTCGTCCATTGTTCTCGCGCAGTTTTTGCGGTTTAATGATCACTCAATTTACGGTAGCCTTCAATGACAATATTTTCCGCTGGCTTTTGGTACCGATCGGAAAAGCCCGTCTCGGGGCGTACTATGGAAACTATGACGCAGGGGCAAACATTGCCCTGACAATCGGCGGTCTGATGTTTCTGATTCCTTTTATCCTCTTTTCCGGCTATGGAGGATATTGCGCTGACAGGTTCTGCAAAAAGCAGGTCATGGCCTGGTGCAAAATCGCCGAAATCTTCATCATGCTTTTAGGAGTGCTTTTTGTCTGGATCGGCAATCCATGGCTTTTGTTTCTCGTTCTTTTTCTGATGGGAACCCAGAGTGCGTTTTACTCGCCCGCGAAATACGCGAGTATTCCGGAGATTGTCGGTGAAAAAAACATTCCCTCCGCCAACGGGTTGATTGGCATGAGTACGATCGTCGCGGTCCTTGCCGGGACACTGCTTGGTAATAATCTTTACGTTTGGACGACACTTCCGGATGCCGCCGGCTCAACTTTGATGCCGGACGCGCCGGGGCAGTACCGTCTCTGGCTCTCCGCCCTGATCCTGGTCGGTGTCGCGGTTACGGGATATTTCTCGACGTTTATGATTCAGAGAATGCCGCCGCTTCACGAATGCAAACCGCTGAAATGGTTCCAAAAACTGCCGGTTGGGCAAAGTATTTCCGACTTCACGTATCTTTGGCGCCACAAAGCTCTTCTTCTCGTCGCGCTGTTTAGCGCGTACTATTGGGGTTTGGCGTCATTGGCTCAAACCAATATCGATAAATTTGTCGTTCCGGAAATTACGGAGAATCAAGGGGCTGTTGCCATATTCCTTGGAATTCTCGCATTAGGAATTGCCGTGGGCAGTGTGCTCGTCGGGCAAATCATGCGTGGAAAAACGACCCTGAATCCGATCATCTTTTCCGCTTTCGGAATGGCGGCCTGCGCCTTTGCCCTTTTCCTGACACCAACCGGAACGGGCATGATCCCCTCCACTGCTTCCAATCACGCTTTAATCGCTCTTTTCTGCCTGGGAACATTCGCAGGAATTTTTGACATCCCATTAATGGCATACCTTCAAAAAAATGGAGAGGAATCCCAAAGAGGCCGAATCATCGGCGGCTCAAACTTCCTTAGTTTTTCCGCCATGACACTGGGAGTAGTGGTCTTTGGAGCACTCATTGATGCCTTGGAAAGCCGCGGAGTCTGGTTCATTTCCGGCATCTCCGCCGTCATCGTTGGATTTATCTGTATTTGGGCAGTAAGGAGGCTGAAATGATTTGGAATATCCTAATTGGAATCGTGATTTTCGCGACTGTTTTTACGCTCGTTTTTTTACTCTTCATTCCGCAGATGACGGCTCTTTGTTTTCATCTGTTCTTTCGGCTTTTTTACCGAATCCGCTTTGAAGGGCAGGAAAATCTCCCCAAAGGAAAACCGTTTGTCCTGGCCTCAAACCATGTTTCGTACCTGGATGGTCAATTAATGTACTTCAGGTTCCCTCTTTGGAGAAAACCGAGAATCATTTTTTGGCACGCGTTTGGAAAACCCTGGTTTCTCCGAAAACTTTCCATCGCCTACCGCGGTATTCCGCTTGGTCCCGGCCGTGAAGCCGTACGGGCCATTCGTGAAGCCTCGAAAGCTCTGGATGAAGGGGAGATCGTCGGTATTTTCGTCGAGGGGGGCATTACCCGGCACGGAACGCTGATGCCGTTTAAACCCGGTATTGAACATATGTTGCGGGGAAAAGAAGAAATCCCGGTCATTCCCGTCTATATCGGCGGTTTATGGGGAAGTATTTTCAGCCACAAATACGGAAAATTCATCTGGAAATGGCCGGAACGTTTCTCTTGGGAACGCATCCTGACCTTTAATTTTCGACGAAACGTGACCGTTTATTTTGGTGAACCAATCACCGACATCTGCCGCCAGGATATTCGCGTGCTGCCGGATGCCGTCCAGAAACTTCAGCATCGCTTCTTCTCTGAGCGTCAGTCAAAAGCAGGATCTGCCAGCGATAATTTCAATCACCAACAGATCCCAATACGTCAAATGCTTCGGCAACTGAAGAAACTCCGTCCAAAAGAACTGGTCGCTTCTGACATTTCAATGGAGATTACCCGCCGCAAGGCTCTCCTGGCAATGCTCATTTTCAGGAGAAGACTTCGTAAAATTTTAGGAAAAGACGAACAGAATGTCGGTATCCTGATTCCTCCGTGTGTCCCCAGTTTCCTCACGAACGGCGCGCTTGGTCTGGATCGCCGTACGGCCGTGAATCTTAACTATACTTTGAGCAATGAGATCATGAATCTCTGCATTCGCAAGGTTGGAATTCGCCATATCGTCACGAGCCAGCGCGTGATGAAAGATAAGAATTTCGCGAAATTCAAACCGGAATGCGATCTGATTTTCCTCGAAGACATTAAATCCAGCGTGACGCTCTGGGATAAAATCTGCGCGCTGACGCAGACAGTTCTGGTACCGTACTGGCTTTTGTCGCGTCAATTGGGACTTCACAAAATGAAACCGGATGATCCCATGACGATCATCTTCACCTCCGGTTCAACCGGCATCCCCAAAGGAGTCATTCTCTCGCACAAAAATGTCGGGGGAAACATAGACGCGTTTTGCTCTTCACTTCAGCTTGCCTCCAAGGACAGTGCCTTGGGAGTTCTTCCGTTTTTCCATTCCTTTGGATATTCATGCATTTTGTGGTCCGTACTTTCTGTCGGTCTGAAAGGTTTTTATCACACGTCACCGCTTGACTGCCAGGCCATCGCGAAACTTTGCCGTCAATACGCGCCGTCAATTCTCGTCGGGACACCGACTTTCCTCCGAATGTACGCGAGGAGAATGAAACGTGAGGATCTGGCAAGTGTCGACATCGTCGTTTCCGGTGGTGAACGCTGTCCGGCTGACCTGATGGAAGAATACGAAAAATGCTTTGGAGTACGGCCTGTTCAAGGTGCCGGCGTGACGGAAGCCGCACCGGTCATTGCCGTAAACATTCCCAAAAGCCGAATGGTAACAGACTGGGCGCCAAAACAGAAAGATGACTCTATCGGACTTCCGCTTTATGGAATGTCTGTTCAAATCCGAAACCTTGACACGGGCGAACCATGCCGCGCGAATGAAGTTGGAATGCTCTGGATTTCCGGGATCAACGTTATGCCGGGATATTTTGGAGAACCGGAAAAAACGGCTGAAGTTCTCCAAAACGGCTGGTACTGCACGGGGGATCTCGTCCGGCAGGATGAGGATAATTTTCTCTTTATCTCGGGGCGGCTCAGCCGTTTCGCGAAAATCGGAGGCGAAATGGTCCCGCACGAAGGATTGGAGGATGTGCTCAACCAGATCCTCGGAAATAACGGGGAGTCTGAACCAAAAATCTGCGTTACCTCCGTTCCGGATGAGAAGAAGGGAGAGAAACTGGTTGTTCTCTTTACGGAACTTTCAATGACGCCGGAAGAACTGAATGCCGCTTTGCTCGAACAAAAATATCCGCCGATATGGATTCCAAACGTCGATGCCTACTTCCCAATCGACGCCATTCCACTGCTGGGAACCGGCAAGCTGGATCTTTGCGCCATTCGGGAGAAAGCTTTAGAGCTGGCAAAATAAAAAATTCCGGCAATTCCCCCTTCCAATTTGAAAAATTCATCGTAGACTGGAAATTACCCATTAATTTCCAGTTTTTTTCTTCCAACGGAATAAAAGAAGCAATTGCCGGTAAAAAATTTGAATGAGTGATTACCCGTTGAAGTGATTTCCCGCAGACTGGCTCTTTTTAATCAATCCAGCCGCCGCCAAGCAGAATTTCACCAGAATAACAAACCGCGGCCTGACCCGGCGCAATGCCGAAAACAGGCTCAAGAAGCTCAACGCGGGCGGCTCCATTCTCCAAAGGGGTAACCCTTGCCGGCACGGAAGGTGAACGATATCGGATCTTGACTTCGCAGTCAATCGCCCCCACGGGTTCCGGAATCTGCCAAATCATATCCGAAACCGTAAACTGAGTTTTTGCCAAATCATCGTGAAGCCCAAGAATTACCCGGTGGGTATCCGGCTCAAGACGAATGACAAAATGCGGTTCACGAAACGCCAGGCGCAAACCTTTTCGCTGTCCAATAGTATACCGTTCAAGCCCTTCATGCGGACCAAGATCTTTTCCGTCGAGGGTAACGAAATTTCCTTGAGTATTCGGGTATTCTCCGGTTTTCAGATGAATAAATTCCCTGACAAATCTCGCGTGATCTCCATCCGGAACGAAACATATTTCCTGGCTGTCCCGCTTGCGTGCCACGTGAATCCCAGCGTCTTCCGCCATTTTTCGGATGTCTTCCTTCTGAAATTCCCCAAGCGGAAAAATCAGCCGTGAAAGTTTTCCTCGCGGTATGCGGTGAAGAACGTAGGACTGATCCTTTCCCGGATCCAGCGCGCGCCGAATAAGCGGAAATTTTCCAAAAGGAGTTTCTGTTGAAAGAATCCTCGCGTAATGCCCAGTCGCGACAAAATCCGCTCCGATAGAATCCGCGAAATCAAAGATTTTCCCAAATTTAATTTTCGCGTTGCACAAAATGCACGGATTTGGAGTTCGGCAACTCGAATATTCCCGAACGAAATGATCTACGATTTGCTGAAATTCATCATGAAAATCCATCAAGTGAAGCGGAATACCAAAACAGTCCGCGACTTTCCGCGCGTCCTGTGCGTCTTCCTCACTGCAGCAGCCGTGCTTTCTTCGGACAGGTTCTTCCGAAGCAGCGGAATGGACAGGAGACGGAACTCCATGCCGCATGAACACGCCGATTACCTCATGGCCCGCGGAAGTAAGAAGGTGCGCGCAAACGCTGCTATCCACTCCGCCGGACATTGCCAAAACGATTTTTGACATTTCTTTCGCTTTCTTCCCTGATCAATCAAAAAACAAAGACATTAAAATCCAAAAACTCCCAGCTTCCGGACAAGGAGGAAGTTGGGAGCAGATAGAAAATCAGGATTTTCTAAACTATCACTCACCAGGAACACTGGATTTACTCACGACTGTCTGCGAGGGTTTCTTGCCAAGAGCGCCGCCGGTAACGCCGCCAGTGGTCCCGCCTTCGCCCTCACCCTCGCCGCCTTCAACTTCTTCACCTTCAGGACGGAAACGGGTTACTTCACTCGGCTCGTCAAGATATTGCGACGGATAGTAAGTCCAAGTCGACTGACCATCAAAAGAAGCATTCGCGGACCCGCTGATCCAGCCTTTATCAACCACATTCAATCCAGTGTGCGGGAAAGTCAGTTCATCATAAATCGCGGCCTGAAGCGGCGCATTAATAAAGTACGAATGATCAAGTGACGCCATGGCTTCCGCGGAGTCGCCAAGTTCATCAATATACGCGTCACGAACAGCGCTCAATCCGCCAACGATCCCAATCACCAAAACAGTGAGAAGAAGGATCCATTCAAAGGTCAATACGCCATTTTCGTCATTCCAGATTCGTGCCGTTTCAAATTTCATTTTCAGGTTCCTTTCCTAAATATTCTGTTTTCCGCCGCCATGCGGAAATTTATTCTGCTTCCTCTTGAATCAATTTTTATTCTTGTGGAAACGCTCAAAAAGATTTTCAATTTTTATCATCGCATAGCTCGTGTCACAAAAAAGAAAATCTCAAAAAAACTATTTAAAAATTTAACTTTTTTGAAATTCTTAAACTATCGAGCCTCGCCAATACCCTTAAAATCATCACATCCTCTACCTTCGTTATTTTAACTATTTTCAAAATCACTTATTTTTCTGTATCAAAATCTTTTAGCGTAAAAAGTCTTCCTTAACACCAAAATCCTGTTGATTTTAGGCAACACTCCCCCCTTTGAACGATACTTTTCCGCAACACCTGCCTCAAATTGCTGCCGCAAAAACCCCACAACCAACACATTCCGCACAGGCAGATCGTTTTTTGGGTTTTCATGTTGACTTAAGACAACATTTAAGGTAAAATAGATTTTTAATTCTTACTTTGCCCCAAACAGCTGATTTCGGTATTTTCCGACTCACAGGAGAAAATAGAAAATGTTCCATAAACTTTCAATTCCCAGCCGTTTTCTTTTTCATGTCGAGTTGCCGTGCCAATATCGAAAAGGGCTGGAGGATCTCCATGAGCTTCCGGCAAATTTTGAGCTTCCTGATTTTGAGAATCTTGAACAAAGTGGAAATCCCGCCAGCGCGTTTACCCAAAAAAACAATTCCAAAAGATTCAGTGTCCGCACAGCGTGGAATGAGGATGGCATCGCGTTTCAGTTTTTCGTCTCCGGCAAGAGTAAGGAACTTTGGTGCAATCCGAACCGTCCGGACGAGAGCGATCGAATTGAGCTTTGGCTGGACACGCGCAATGTGCACAATGTGCATCGCGGAACACGGTACTGTCACCGTTTTGTCTGTCTTCCGCAGGGCGAAGGCCCGGAAGGAGAAAAACCGTACGTAGTCATGTTCCCAATCAATCGTTCAAAACAGATGCCGAACGAGGTGCCGAATGATTCAATCAAAATGAAATCACGTGTTTTGAGAAACTGTTACTCGTTTTTTGTCTACTTTTCTTCCGGAGCGTTAACCGGTTTTGATCCAAATGAATTTCGGGATCTTGGAATCGCTTGGGCACTGATTGATCGTGAAATTCCGATGAAGACACTCACCGCTGGAGCACCATTTCCCTTTATGGAAGACCCGTCACTTTGGTATTCCCTGCATTTGGAAGATCCAGCCCCATCCGAACAAAATCATTCATGAAATACGGCGGTCTCTCTGAACGTAATCTCAGATCACCTCCGTCCTTAAATTTTTAGTTATCCGTATCCGCGTTGGTTCACCCAAAATGGTTCTTGAAACCATGAACCTCAATTTCTCACCAATTAAAAAGGAAATATCATGAAAAAGTACTGTTTTTTGTCCTTCCAAATCACAATTTTCAGTATCCTGTTCTTTTTAACCGTCTCTTCGTTGACATACGGACAGGAAATTTACGAACTGTGGCCAGACAAAGCCCCTGGCGAGACCCGAAAAGACGCGGATGCGGAACGTCCGCAAAAAGACGGCCTGCGCAGGATCCATGACGTAACCAATCCCACGCTCAGACTTTACCGTCCCGCGAAAAAAACCACTGATTCCCTGATGCTCATTTTTCCAGGAGGCGGTTACGGAATTCTGGCCGCGGAACATGAAGGCACGAAAGTCGCGGAATATCTCAACTCAAAAGGCGTGACGGCGGCAGTCATTCATTACCGGGTACCGCGCCGCTCTGGGCATGAAAAACATTGGGCAGCCTGGCAGGACGCGCAGCGCGCGGTACGTTTGGCTCGCGCTAACGCCGGGAAATTCGGAATCTCTCCAGATAAAATCGGCTGCATGGGTTTTTCTGCCGGAGGCCATTTAACGCTCATGACCGCGACATCAAGCCAGACTCCCGCGTATGAAGCGATTGATGAACTTGACAAAATCTCATGTCACGTAAACTTCGCGGCTCCTGTTTATCCCGCATATGTTCTTGAGGATGGGAAAGACGGCGGTAATAAAGAAAAAGGAAATTATTCACCGATGGTAACGGATTTCACTTTTGATGCCCAAACGCCGCCAATGTGTTTCATCCACGGCGATTCTGACGGAATTTCCGCCATGGGTTCCGTCGCGGTCTACCATAAACTCCGCACGATGAATATTCCGGCAGAACTTCATATTTACGCGAAAGTCGGACATGGTTTCGGAATGAAACCCTCTGGCGATCACGTTGGATCGTGGATGGACCGAGTTTACGCCTGGATGAAAGTCATGGGATTTTAAGATTCCAATGACTTTCATCAAAAAAGCTCTGACGTCTTTTTCATGTCAGGGCTTTTCCGTTTCTTTCCAATAAATCATTTTCCTGAATTTGCTTAAGGATCACTCTTCCAATTTTCTGCTGCGCAAAAGGTGATGGTAATGCTGCGCGAAACGGTGCGCTTCATCACGTACGTACTGCAATAATCGCAGACTCCAGGCATGGCGCGATAGACGCAGCGGTTCTGACTCTCCCGGCAGAAAAATCTCTTCGTTTTTCTCCGCCAAAGAAAGAAACTGAACCTGAACATTCAATTTTTCGGCAGCCTCTTCCGCGTAATGAAGCTGCCCCTTCCCGCCATCAATCAGGAAAATATCCGGAAAAGTCCCTCCTTCTTCCTTCAAACGTTTAAGCCGGCGATAAACGACCTCACCGATGGACGCGAAATCGTTAATTCCCTTCACCGACTTAATTCGGTACCTTTTATACCCGGCTTTGAACGGCAACCCGTCAATGAACTGAACCAGAGAAGCAACCGTGGCTTCACCATGAAGATGCGCAATGTCCACCCCCTCTATTACTCGCGGTATTTTCGGTAAACGCAAAATCTTTTGAAGTCCCGCCAATCCGCGTTTCGGATCCATTTGAAAAACTTCCGGCTGAACGTTACGCTCAAGATCACCGCATTTATCGAGATTTTCAAGAGCAGCGAGCTGATCCCGAATGACAGCGGCCTGCTCAAAATTAAGCTCTTTTGAGGCGGTTCTCATTTCATCCTTCATTTCTTCGATTAACTCCGCGCGTTTACCTTCAAGAAAACGCTGAAGCCGGTGAATACTCCTTCGGTAATCCTCACGAGAAATTCGGCCGCAGCATGGTGCCGTGCATTGCCCAATGGAAGCCAAAAGACACGGGCGAAAAAAACGGCGTTTCGGGTCATCTTCGCGAATGTCGTATTGGCAGGTACGAAACTTGAAAACTTTCTGAAGAACGACCAACGCTCCACGAACAGGACTAACGAACGGCCCGTAAAGCTTAACGCCGGAAGAAAGCGGCTCCCGCGTCGCTTCCACTCTCGGAAACTGCTCATGTGTTCGGATCTGAAGATAAGGAAATGATTTTCCATCTTTCAGTTCCCGATTGAAATGGGGCTGGATGTCCTTAATCAAACGAGCCTCCATCAAGAGCGCGTCCACTTCACTCAACGCCTGAATATAGTCGATATCACGAATTTCTTTCACAAGAAATTTCGTTCTTGGATCTTCTTCCGCGGCCTGCCGAAAGTAACTTCCAGCCCTTTTATGAAGATCTTTCGCTTTACCAACATAAATAACGCGCTGATGAGCGTCTTTCATGAGATAAACACCGGGAACATGCGGAAAAGTTTTCACCTTTTCCGCCGCGTATGAATTGTCGTTCGGATACTGGATTGATTCGTCTGGCATGACCATATCCCGCAAAAGACAGATGTTTCTTTCATTCACTCAAAATCTTCCCTAATGAATACTAAAGGAAGAGTAAACGATTTGACGAAAAATGTCAAGAGAAAAACCTTCTTTCACCCCCTCAGGAATCAGAAAAAATGGAAACAGGAAATCGAAACGAAAAATCGTTCCCAAACGAAAATTTTGCGTCCAGCTCCAGGGAAACGTCCGAGCGTTCCCGCCCGCCGCGGGGTCTGATTTTTTTCACGCTGTCCCTTCTGGCACTGATTGTCGTCATGAAACTCGTCTCATGCACGGCACTTTCAAAAATTGACGTTATGGAAGAGATTAAAAAATCTCACGATGCCCCTCAATTAAGAATCATAAATAATTAAAGATTTTCGAAATCGTTAGAAAAAAAGCAGGGCAGAGCGTTTAAAGAAATTATCTCGAACAGGTCATGGAAAATTCCATGACCCATTCTTTCAAAGCAATTTTCTCATCGCGAACGCGGGTAAAGAGTTCGGCAAACGATTTCGCCCTCATCCACCTTCACTCAGCTGTTGAGGAACTCTTTCACGCTATCAGCGATCTCCTGGAAGAGCGCGTTGCGGACGGCGTCGTCCGTATTGAGCATCGTGACGCGGAAACCGCACAGATCCGTCGCGAAACCGGTCAGCGGAACGATGCAGATCCCTTTCGACGCGAGCAAATTGTAGACGAATCGCTTGTCGCCCGGCACGTTTTGGCAGAGACTATCCACATATTCCCGAAGCTGCGGGTTGGCGGCCTGAAGTTTCTGGCCCGGATGGAGAACTCCATCCTCGAAAACGACGCTCATGTAGAACGCGCCCTGCGGACGGTGGCAGACCAGCCCTGGGACTTTACTAAAAATGTCGTACGCCTGATTCGCGCGTTTCTCGAAGATCTCCGCACGGGTCCTGAGATGCTCCGGATATTTCGGCGAGCCGAACACTCGCGGAATGGAAATCTGCGGCAGAGTCGTCGCGCAGACTTCCAGCATCTTGGATGCCAGGATACTGTCGATGAACGCGGAGAAATTGGGGTCTTTGTTTTTGTTCAGAACCTCAATCCACGCGCAGCGCGCACCGGGCCACGGGTACTCTTTGCTGATGCCACGCATGGAAATCGCCGGGACGTCATGCGCGTACTGCGAGAGATGGAACGGTTTCGCCCCATTGTAGCAGATATGCGAATAAATTTCGTCCACCAGCAGAAAAAGATCGTACTGCCGTGCGATCTCGGCAAACTCTTCCAAAATCTCCCGCGGGTAGACGATCCCCGTCGGATTGTCCGGATTTACGAATCCGATCCCTGCGATCGACGGATTGTAGTGCACGATCCGGCGCACCTCTTCCATGTCCGGGAGCCAGTTGTTTTTCGGATCGAGCCGGAAATGAAGCGGATCGTACCCTCCGCGTTTGCTCTCGTTCGAGGAATGCGTCGAGTAAATTGGTGCCGGAAGGAGGATGCGCGCGTTTCGGTGCGTCAATTCGTAGACTTTATCGATGGCATCGGCGGTGCCGTTGAAGAAAATGATGTCGTCCGGTGTAATTTGGACTCCGCCTTCACGCGCGTTGACCTGATCCGCCAGAAAATCACGAGTCTCCTGAACGCCGCGCGTCTGACAGTATCCCCACGATTCGTTCTGACTCACGATGTCACGGACGATTTCCTTGATCCACGGTGCGACTTCCTCGTGCATCGCGATGGGGTCACCAATATTTTCCCACGTGATCTTCTGTCCCATGCCGCGCATCCGATTGGCATGTTCAACGATCTGCCGAATTTCGTATTCAAGGAATCCAGCACCTTCGTGCACTATGTTGGTTCGCATGATCTTCTATTATCCTTCTGTTCTGAAGAAAACAGGCTGAAAATGAATCAGCCGGCAAAAACAAATTGGAAGATGTCAACCGGTCCCAAAAGCCGGTTCCCAACTCAAGGGAAACATTTTCCAAGCATCAGGCCTGCCATAACCATCACGATCCCCAGTCCATTGTGAAGCAGGAGATTCAGGAGAGCTGCGGCATATCGAGACTGCTCGAGTAGCTCGACCGTGTCGAACATAAACGAGGAAAAAGTCGTAAACGCTCCGAGGAAACCGGTCAGAATGACAAGTTTCAGTTCCGGTGAGGTCCAACGAGTAAAAAACGCGGTCAGGAGTCCAAAAAGGAAACAGCCGAGCAAATTGCAGATCAGAATCCCCCATGGTTTCCCGCACCATGCGCTTTCATTCAGCCACGCGGAAAGCAAAAATCGGCTGACCACTCCCAATCCGCCCGCCAAAAGCAGAAACAGCAATCTTGAAGGGAACGCCACAAAAAGGAAACTGTCCATAAAATTTATTCCGCGAATAGGGTACTATCCGACTTTAACCCGCGCGTTTTCAAACTCAATTTCTTAAAATCGGCAAGTCGTTAGGCGGATTTTAACCAAAAACCTCTCCAAGCCAATAAAAATCGAAAAAAATTAAATACCGCGGTCCAAAAACAAAACGGAATTTCGCGGCACAAAGTACGCACCGGGCAAAATTCCGTTTTTTCTGAAAACAGTTTACCGCACGGAGATCCCGCGCCGGCTCACATTAGTAGCGGTAGTATTCCGGTTTGAACGGACCTTCTACCGGGACGCCGAGATAGTCGGCCTGTGCCTGGGTCAGTTTCGTGAGCTTCACGCCCAGCTGTTCCAGGTGAAGACGGGCGACTTCTTCGTCCAGTTTCTTCGGAAGCACGTGAACGCCCAACGGATAGTTTTCCGGCTCGGTCCAGAGGGCGATCTGCGCCAGCGTCTGGTTCGAGAAGGAGTTGGACATCACGAACGAGGGATGGCCCGTTGCGCAGCCGAGGTTCACCAGACGGCCTTCCGCCAGAAGAAGGATGGAACGGCCGGTTTCCGGGAACGTGTAGCGGTCGACCAGCGGTTTGATCTCCGTCTTGACGATGCCCGGGTAAGCGTTCAGGTCCGCGACGCGGATTTCGCAGTCAAAGTGTCCGATGTTGCACACGATAGCGTCGTTCGGCATCTGCGCCATGTGTTCAGCCGTGATGATGTCGCAGCATCCGGTCGTCGTGACGAAAATGTTTCCAATCTTGCACGCATCATCCATCGTCATGACCTGGAAACCTTCCATCGCCGCCTGAAGCGCGCAGATCGGGTCGATTTCCGTCACGATGGTGCGGGCACCGTAGGAGCGCATGGAGTGAGCGCAGCCTTTTCCGACATCGCCGTAACCGCAGACGACCGCGACTTTACCGGCGATCATGACGTCGGTCGCGCGTTTGATGCCGTCAGCAAGCGATTCGCGGCAGCCGTACAGGTTGTCGAACTTGCTCTTCGTGACGGAGTCGTTCACGTTGATGGCCGGGATCTTCAGCTCGCCGCGTTCGTGCATCTGGTAGAGACGGTGAACGCCCGTGGTGGTCTCTTCGGAGATGCCGCGGATGCCGGCAGCGAGATGCGCGTATTTCGGAGCGTGAACCATCGCGGTCAGGTCGCCGCCGTCGTCCAGAATCATGTTCAGAGGCTGGTCATTATCGAACATGAGGGTCTGCTCAACGCACCAGTCGTACTCTTCGTCCGTTTCGCCTTTCCACGCGAAGACCGGGATACCGGCAGCAGCGATCGCGGCGGCGGCATGGTC
>JAFQUP010000158.1 GCA_017408405.1 Thermoguttaceae bacterium | reverse complement strand
TTCGGACCGTCTGCGCGATGAGCGTACCGCCGGTGAAGTTGATGACACCGTTGTTGATCCCGATATCCGGCACGGAAACGAGACCGCCTGAAATATTCAGCTCGCCGTAGCCTTTACCGTCTTTCCCGAGACGCATTTCGTCGCCGCCGTAGAGTTCGCCGGTTCCGCTGACGTTCATGCGTCCGTTTCCTGCGTTGGCCGTGTAGGTGTTATTCGTGCCGACGTTCGTTTTCGCGATATTGTAGAACGTTCCGCCGGAAAGGTTGTAGACGGCTTCTTCCGTACCTTCGCCGAACTGTACCATCGTGCCTTTTGCGTTGAAGATGGTCCCGCCGGACTGATTGATCGTACCGCGGGAGTATCCGTGGATGCCGAAGGCGCCGTGGTTTTCAAGGTAGGCGGTCCCGCTGATGTTCATTTCGCTGTATTCGGTCTTGCTCGTCTTGCCGGAGAGCATGATGCCGCCGTCGCCGTCGGTGGCTGTAGCGGTCCATTTTCCGCCGGAGAAGTTAATGATGGCAGAAGTCTGATTTCCCGCACGCAGACGGTTTGAGGTCTCAAGCGTACCGCCGGTAATGTCGAGCTGACCGCCGTTAAGGTAGGCAAGATGCCATCTCGCGCTGTCGCCGTCCGCGATGACCGCCTTCTGTTTGTAGTCTTTATCGTGGTACGAGCCGATGTAGACCGTGTCCATCTGATCCGGGAGGAACTGACTTGCGTTGGCGGCCCAGTTGGATTTGTCGGACCAGTCGGTACTGGTTCCGCCGAGCCAGTGGAAGTCTTCCTTCACGCGGTAGGAGACGACATTATTATCCACGGACCATGCGCGGGTGTTTTTCGCCGCCTTGACGGAATCGAAATGGATCGTGCCGGTCGGCGAATCACCGAAGAAACCGACGATGGTCTCTTTCGTCGGCATGGTGCCGGAGTCGTTGATGTAGAGCGTACCGCCGGTGATGTTGAAGTTCGCGGCAGTGAGTGTGTCGAACGAGCTTGCCCCGGTGTAGTCCATCACGAGCGTGCCTCCGGTCTGCGCGTAGGTGCCCGATACGGTCATCGTGCCGACCTGGCCTTTTTGTTTTACAGAATAAATGGTCTGGCCTTCCGCGAGTCCTTCAACATCGGCCTGGTAGGCATTGAAGTTCGGGGAGATCTCGACGGTGCTTCCGGTGTTCGTAATGTTTCCGGTGACTTTCTGCGCCAGGAACGTACCGCCGTTGAGGTTCAGCGTGCTGCGTCCGTCGGTGAGATTCAGGTTTCTGACGGAGAAGATGCCGGAATTCAGGTTGATCGTGCCGCTTCCGGTCGCTTCGGTCTGTTTCGTACCGATGTTTGCCGTGTCGTAAATGTAGATCTGTCCGTCGCCGGTCCCGTCTTCCGTTCCGATGTTCAGGAAACCGTTGGGATTGCGGTACGCAACGTTTCCGTTGAGCGAGTCAGATTCGTTGCGTCCCATCTGGAGGTATCTCGTGGAAACGAGGCCTCCGGTGAGGTTCATGACGGCGGAACCGCCTTCACCGACGATGAAACGGCTGTTCGTGAGGAAGAGCGAGCCGCCGGACATGTTGATCGTGGAGGCTTCGGTTGTGGAGGCTCCTCCGTGAAGGTTGAAGATCTGCGGATTGACCATCTTGGCCGTTCCGCTGATGTTCAGCGTCATGACCTGCTGGGAACCCATGGTGAAACCATAGTCACCTTTGTTTCCGACGTTGATCGTACCGCCGGTGAAGTTGACGACCGCGCGGCCCTCGGAAGTGGTACCGCCGATGCGCCAGCGTCCATTCAGATTCAGCGTTCCGTCTTCCATGGTCAGAGTGGTGGGACCGTAATTGTAGATATTACCAGTTGTGATGTTATCGCCCGTTGTGATGACAGGGAAGTTTGCCGCGGTATTTCGGATATAGATAATATCATTCGCGGCGGGGACGGCACCGCTTTTCCAGTTTGAGGCGGTTCCCCAACTGGTGTCAGTGTTTCCCGCCCAGTCTTGCGAAGCACTCCAGGCAGTCGGAAGGCCAACGAGGACGGCAGAGACGGCGAGCGCGGAAACGGCGGCGATTTTTTTACCGGACATTACGCGGTCACGGAGCATGGACGGCAAATTCAGCATAGATCTTTTCATGTTATTTCACAGGATTCTCAAAAATATTAAATAAAATAAAATTTATTTATCTATGATAGTCCAATTTTTTGAAAAGTCCAACGAGAAGTTATTTTTTTTTCTTTTTTTTTGAAAAAAGGGGCAGTGCTGTTGATTTTGCCGGTAATAGCGAAGTTTTAAAAGGAAATCCTATGGATGGATTGCGTCATGGAGAAATTTCAGGCGTTTTTCTTTCGAGTGTTTCCTTTATTCAATTGTTTCCAGCCCGATAGGTTTTCTGAACGGATTCAGTTCCTGTTCCGCCGGTTCGATTGGTGCCGCTTTTGCCATTTCGAGTCTTTTTTTCAGGCTCTGGAAAGACCGGTCGTTCATCAGTTCGGGTTCTTTGGCAATCGCGCAGTCAAAATGTCTCTGCGCTTCAGGAATGTTTTCGAGATTCAAGAAGGCCCAGCATCTGAAGTTTTCGAGATATGGATCTCCTCCGACGAGCGTGTCAATATGATTAATGCACGCCAGAGCCTTTTGAAATTCACGGTGATTGAAGAAATAGTCCAGCGAGAGGAAATCGATCCATCCCTCCTGTCGGTATCTTTGCCTGATATCGGCCAGGACGAAAGAATAAACCGCGGGGTCGTCATGGAGCTGGGCGGCCTTAAGTCTCCAGAGCTGGAATGTTTTCAGGCAGCGTAGTTCTTTTGGGAGCTGGTCGAAGAGATCCAAGGCTCTTTGGGGTTTTTTCTCCTCAAAGGCCTTCGCGAATTCCTGAATGAGGAGTTTATTTTCTTTGTGCAGGAGCATGATGAGTTCGGACATCATCATTCCGTAATCGTTTTTTCCGTCCACGTAAAGATTCGGTACGAGAGTTCTTCTGAGAGTTTCAGAGAAAGTTTCGTCAAAATGGTAAAGGTAAAATTCTCGAATCTGAACGAGTTTCCCGGCCTTTAGGACCAGGTAAAGGTCGTGGTAGTCCAAGCCGCCGTCGGCGTCAACGAGTCTGAAAGTGACCGCGATGGTGTTCGGGTTTATTTTTTTAGTTCTCAGAAAATGGTATGTCCCCCCCATCCGTACTTTTTCCGCGACGCTTTGGGCGATGCCGCCTTTTTCGGAGAAGAGGCTGATCAGGTATCTTCTGTCGAATCTTTCCGCGTCTTTTGCCTGGGGTATTCCCTGAAGAACCTGGTCCGTCAGGGTGCTCCAGTCAATGGCTCTGAAAAAGAAGTCAGGATTCCCGTTTTTCAAGTGCTCTTCCAGGGAACGGGCAAAAACGGCGGCCTGCTGCTCGGAGGGCATCATGAAATCAGGGGATTGATTCACTTCGGTTTGTTCAGAAAGAGTTTCTCCTTTTGGGGCACAGGCTGAGAGCATCGGCATGAAAAGCATGCCGACGAGAGATGAGATCAGGAATGCAGAGCGGATAAATTTTTTCATTTAAGGAGTATATCGGATTCGGATCAAAAAGTCAAGAGGGAATCCTGCCTGTTCCGGTCTGAAAAAAACGAAAAAAGGAGGATTTGAGTAAAATCCTCCCTCAAAAAGAACGATAAACTTGAAATAAGCTGGCGAAATCCCTCTTTGTTTGAGGCGGATTTAATGTCCAAACATTTGGGTAAAATATCCGCCGGCACGTCCGACGCCAACTCTTGAGAATCCTCCGAGCATGTTTGCGCGATGTCCGCTGCTGTTTGCCCACGCGGAATTGGCGGCATTTCCGCTGCTTGAACCCATGTAGATGTTTTCGGCGCTCGCGCTCGCTCCCATTTGCCTTGCTCTGCTGGTGAAATGTCCTTTTCCGGCAACAGGCGAATTGTGCGAGAAGAAACCGTAGTTTCTCATGTCAGAGCTGTGCCCTCTCGAAACGAGGCACAGGAGAAGATCAATGAGGCAGGGACGAAGACCGCTTCTCATTCGGAACTGATTAAGAGCGAGTACCGCACGGGCTTCTTCCGGGTCAATCGCGGGAGCCAGCTCCTGATTTACGGCGAGTACTTCGTTTGCTTTAAGCTGTCGGACGGGAACAGGCATTTCCTGGACGATTTTCCCGATTTCAGGTTTGCTTTTTCCCTGATGAACCGCCTCCGCGACGCGGGCGAGAGTTTCCTGTACTTCGGGTCTTACCTGCGGATATTTTTTGGCGATGTTTTCAGCGTAATCCGGTTTATGGTTTTCGGTGAGTTCTTTTAACAGACTCCCTTCCCGTTCAGGCATGATGCGGATCAATTGAGAGAAATTCGTTCCCAGAAGATCGTATTCGGTAAATCCTTTTTGGAAGGACAGTTCCGCCGTATTTCGCGAAGAGCTTTTGGAAGCCGAAGCAGAAGAGGTGAGCATCTTAGCTGTTTCTTTGCCCGGATCGGGAATGGCCGGTTTGGCGGTCGTGTGCTGCTTGGGCGCGGCGGTTTGGGGTTTTACCATTTTCGTGCTGTAGTTTTTGTTTGAGGCACGATTGCGAAATCCTCTGGCGTCAACCGAGAGACTGCCCTGAGTCATCAGGATGACGGCTAAAGAAATGCCGAGTAAATTAATTCCGGTTCGGGTAAACATACTAAATCCTTTCAGTGCGTAGCGAGCTACTTCTCGCTGAATAAAAAGAAAAACTTACCTCCGATAAATTTTAACAGTCAGGTAAAAGCAAATGACTGGCGAAGCCGTCATGTTCACCAAGACCGTAGTGATTATACCGGATTTTTGTCCAAATTTAAAGGGGAGTAACCAGAAAATTTGACAAAAAAATTCA
>JAFQUP010000157.1 GCA_017408405.1 Thermoguttaceae bacterium | reverse complement strand
TTTGCGTTCGATCGTGAATTCGATGTCCTGAACGTCGCGATAGGCTTTTTCGAGGTTCAGAGCGACTTCCTGGAACTGATCCCAGACTTCCGGCATGTCGGTGGCGAGGGATTCTTCGATCTTCTTGGGACGGCGGATACCAGCAACAACGTCTTCACCCTGAGCGTTGATGAGGTAGTCGCCCGTGATGCCTTTGACGCCCGTGGCGCCGTCGCGGGTCAGAGCAACGCCGGTGGCGCAGTCTTCACCCATGTTTCCGAAGACCATGGCCTGAACGTTGACCGCGGTGCCCCAGGAGTGCGGGATGTCGTAGGTGCGGCGGTAAACGATCGCGCGGTCGTTCATCCAGCTTCCGAACACGGCGCCGATAGCTCCCCAGACCTGTTCCATCGGCTCTTCCGGGAAATCTTTGCCGGTGGCTTCTTTGACGGCAGCTTTGAATTCGGCGACCAGTTCTTTCAGAGCGTCAGCGGACAGATCGCTGTCGAGTTCGACGCCGCAAGCCTCTTTTTTGGCTTCGAGGATCTTTTCGAAGGGGTCGATCTCAGTTTTGTTGGCCGGTTTCATTTCGAGAACGACGTCGCCGTACATCTGGACGAAGCGGCGGTAGCAGTCCCAGGCGTAACGTTCGGAACCGGATTTCTCGGCGAGAACCTGGACGGTTTTGTCGTTGAGACCGATGTTCAGAACGGTGTCCATCATACCGGGCATGGATTCACGCGCGCCGGAGCGGCAGGAGACCAGCAGCGGCAGGTTTTCCGTATCGCCGAATTTTTTGCCCATCGCAGCTTCGATGCCTTTCATGGCGGCTTCGACGTCGGCTTTCAGGGATTCCGGATAAGTCTTGCCGTGATCGTAGAAATACGTGCAGACTTCGGTCGTGATGGTGAAACCAGCCGGAACCGGCAGATTGTTGCGCGCCATTTCGGCAAGGTTGGCACCTTTACCGCCAAGCAGTTCACGCATGTCTTTGTTGCCGTCGGCATTGCCCTGAGAAAAACTATAAACGTACTTCGTCATGGATAAAAACCCTTCTGAGTAGAAACTCGACTCTTGAAAATGCCCTTGGCAGAACCCCCAAACGAGACCTCTTCCTCCGGCACACAATACACAATTTTTATTTCTCCATATTTTACCCGATATTCTGAATAAGTCAAGAGGGCACAGGAACAGATTTATGTTAATATTTTTTTATATTTCAAAATTTTCGCCAAATTTCATGTCAAAAACGGTAATTTTTTGAGACAATTTAATATTATTCAAACATTATTGAAGTCCGCGCCAAACCAAAACTCTTCTTTAACTGCCATTCTGAAGAAATTTTTTCCGTCACAAGCAAGAAAAATTAAAGCGTTCATCCTCTCTCGGGTCAAACGACAGTCCAAAGTGATTTTCGGAAAAATCTGGCAAAACTATCTTTGAGCCAGATACTTTTCCAGGCTTTCCTGCCAGCGCAACATTTTCGGTCCCCCGAGCACGTGATATTTTGAGGTATCCAGCACACTGTAAAGGGGCCTGGGTGAGGGAGCGTTCCATTCCGCGGTTGAAATCGGAGTCATTTCGACCGCCAAAGCACAGAGTCTGAAAATCTCCTTCGCGAAGTCAAACCATGTCGTTTCACCAGAATCCACGACATGAAAAAGTCCCCACTTTTCATTTTCCAGCAGCCACAAAGCCGCGGCGGCAAGGTTCGGGACCCATGTCGGCGTGCAGAATTGATCATTTACTACGCGCAGATTTCTCCTCTCCGCTCCAATTCGCCGCATTGTCTCAACAAAATTTCCCTGCGTATTCGCACCGAGTTTTCCATAAAGCCCGCAGGTACGCAAAATGATGTGTTTTTCATGTGTTTTCTGGATATTCCGTTCCCCCTCCAATTTCGTCACGGCATAAACGCCCTGGGGAACAGGCTCATCCTCTTCCGTCAGCGGCGCGCGTTTTTGGGTACCGCAAAAAACATAGTCCGTGCTGACATGAAGAAGCGGCAAACCGCGCTTTTCGCATTCCTGCGCCAAGTAGAGAGGCCCCGCGGCATTGACTCTCCGACAGACGGCAGGCTGCCGCTCAGCCGCGTCAACCGCGGTAAAAGCCGCGGCATTGAGTACCGCCGCCGGTTTGAGCGCGTCCAGAAGGTCCTGAACCGCGTATTTATCCGTAATGTCTCCGTCAGGAAGATCAACAGGCAGAGCGCGCTCGCCAAGACGCAGCGTCAACTCCGTTCCAAGCTGTCCTTTCGCGCCCAAAACAAGATACTTTCCGGACATTTCCATTTTTCTCTCCTTTTTTATCTACTTGCGAATTTTGAGTGCTTCGTTTTTCGGCAGAGTTTATTATCGAATACGATTCATCGAATTTTCATTCCTGTTCCGCGCGGCGGCTCCTCCGGCACGAGAGCGCGAATGATCATTTTGAGCAGTTCATTCACCCCCGTTTCCCGCAGTGCCGAAACCTCAATCTGATTCTCCGGTCTTTTTTTCCTTTCGCGTTCATTAAGAAGATCCGCCTTATTCCAGACAACAATCATTTTTTTGTTCTCCGGAAACTCAATTTCCGACGAATCATCGCGTTGAGCGGCATCTCTTATCCACAAAATCAGATCCGCGGTCTCAATCTCAATCCGAGCCCTTCGTATTCCTTCTTTTTCAATTGAGTCCCCCGTTTCATGAAGCCCCGCCGTATCGACCAATTCAACAGTCCATCCGTCAAGAATGGTCTTTTCACGCAGAATATCTCTCGTGGTTCCCGCCTGTTCAAAGACAATGGCTCTCGGAAAACCAAGAATCCGGTTAAAAAGTGAGCTTTTCCCGACATTCGGTTCCCCGACCATCACCACCTTCCACGGTCGGGTCAAATGCTCCGCTAACTCATCCCATTTCTCCGTTTTCTCACCATTTTGGCAAGCTGTTTCAAAAGCTCCCTGAACCTGGTCCCAAAGCATCGCGGCCGTTTTTTCCGTCTCGGATTTCAAGAGCGCGTGAAAAGCTCTGCGCTGATTTTCCGTCTGCGCTGGAAAATTTCTGGAGAGCCACACGTCCCTTAAACATTCTTCCGCTCCCTGATTCCGCAAAAATCCCTTCAGGCGTTCTACCGCGGCAACGGACCCGTGACAGTGAATCTCCAGTTCTTTTTCAGTTACGAAACAGACAATCACATCTTCTTCAAAAATCGTACCGTAAACGACGTCCCCCGCGCGAAAGAGATCCAGTTTTCTTCCAGACCCCGGCACAAAAAAAGCGGAAATGATCTCAGCCGGATTCTCCGCGTAAAGAGTCAGGACCGCAATCGCTCCCTTTCCAGGAGGAGTAGTGAGAAGAAATTCAGCCATAAACCCCCAACAAAATCTGAAACATCCGAATCCTGCATAAAAAAAGGCCCCGTTAAAAACGAGGCCTGCCAATGAGAACGATGGGACTTGAACCCATGACCTACGGATTAAAAGTCAGTTGCTCTACCGACTGAGCTACGTTCTCATCAAGATAAAAACAATATACCATATTCCAAAATTTCTTCAAGGGGGGAGGGGGTATTTTTTCCAAAAATTTTAATATTTTTCTTTTCAGTAAAAAAGAATGTGAAATTACTCCCACCCCCCCCTCGCGTTTTGCGCGTAATCGGGTATATTTAGGAAAAGCTGAAACTTAAAAAAACTTTTCTTAACAAACGAGGCTTAAAATGGAAGTCGTGAAATACCCTCATCCTGTCCTGAGAATGGTCTGCCGGCCGCTGCGTAAAGTGGATGCCGAGCTTAAAGCGATGATTCTCGAAATGTTTCCCTTAATGTACGCGTCCAAAGGCGTTGGCCTCGCTGCTAACCAGGTTGGATTGCCGTACCGTTTTTTTATCATGAATCCCACCGGTGATGAAAATCGAAAAGATCAGGAATATGTTTTCATTAATCCTGAAATCACCCTTGGTGCCGGCAAACCGGAAGAAGATGACGAAGGCTGCCTCAGCTTTCCAAAAATTTACGCGGCTGTCAAACGCGCTCCTAAAGTGACCATCACTGGTTTTAATCTGGACGGAGAACCGGTCAAAAAAGTTTTCAAGGGTTTTCCCGCCCGAATTGTTCAGCATGAGTTTGATCACCTGAACGGAATTTCGTTCGTAAACCGACTCAGCGAGCAGGAAGCGGATTACGTGGAAGATGATGTGGATCGTCTGGTTCGCAATTTCCGCAAAGAGCAGGAAACCAGCGAGAGTATGACGAACGAGGCCATTCAGAAACAGATTGATGAGCTTCTGGCTTCGCGCGCTGTCGTCTGAACGATCATTCCCGTAATATCCAGCCGTTTTCCGTTGGGGGAGGCGGCTGGAATTTCAGGTTTGAAATCCTGATCAAACAGTAAAAAAATTCACTCTCTTTTTAAATCTCTCAAAGAAAGGTGATTTCATGACTAAACTCCGAAAAAAATTTTCGTTAGTCTCTTTCTTCGGACTCTGTATCATTTTTTACGCTGTTTTGGTTTTGATTTTACTCACGCTTCATTTCTTCCAAATTCCGATTCTCGCGAAAATCCTGCAATCTGAACCAGCTTCCGGTTTCCTCTATGTGTCAGCCTTTCTCTTCTCACTATACTATCTGGTCTGCGGATGGGGAATCTGGAAAAAACGGCGTTGGGGAATTTATGGCTATTTTGCCATTGCCGCCGCGGCAATGATCGGTTCTTATTTCTATTTTCGTGAAATACGTTTAAATCTGAATCCCATCCTGCTCCTGATCTTTCTGGGACTCGAGAATGAAAAGGAACACTCGGCCTACCGGCCTGCCGCCCCCCTCGAAGCCCCTGAAATCAAAGACCTGTTTCTGAAATCGCTGGATTCCCGACAAGAATCCGAATAAGGAAATCCGAATTCTCTTCCAGAAGCTCCATAAAAGTGATTCTCCATAAAAAAAGAGAGTACCGCCTCCAGCGAAACTCTCTCCGAAAAAAACTCATTCACCCCAAACCGGCACACCTCAATTACTCTCAGCTTCACAGAGTGACAGTTTGCGGCGGTGTTTCTCACCATTTCCCGCCTATTTCATTCTCCGCGCTACTTTTTTCGCCCAGTAAGTCAGAATGATTCCCGCTCCAGCTCTCGTCATTGCGATAAGAGATTCGTCCACAATTCGCTCTTCATCAATCCATCCATTTTGAGCGGCGGCTTTTACCATACTGTATTCACCCGACACATTATACGCGGCCAAAGGCAGTTCCGGGTAATTCTCATGAACCATACGAACAATATCCAGATATGCTAAAGCGGGTTTCACCATGATAATGTCAGCTCCTTCCGCGACATCCAGCTCCACCTCACGCAGCGCGGATTCCGCGGCAGCGGCAAAATCCATCTGATAACTTCTCCGGTCTCCAAACTGAGGCGCACTGTCAGCCGCGTCGCGAAAAGGCCCGTAAAACGCGCTGGCATACTTAACGGCATAGCTCATGATCGGAATCCGCGTAAATCCTCCACCGTCCAGAGCTTCCCTCATCGCTCCGATCATCCCATCCATCATACCGCTCGGCGCTACCATATCCACACCAGCCTCCGCCTGAATGAGCGTCTGCTTCCGGAGGATCTCCAGCGTCGCGTCATTATCCACGTCCGTCACGCCGGAAGGAAACGTCTTCAGGATACCGCAATGACCGTGCGAAGTATACTCGCAGAAACAAACGTCCGTAATGCAGAGAAGCTCTGGCGCGGCCTTTTTCACCGTCCGTACGGCCCGGGCTATGATTCCGTCCGCCGACATCGCGTCGGAACCACACTCGTCCTTTTTCGCGGGAATTCCGAAAAGAATGACTCCGCCAACTCCCAAACTTTCCAGTTCCCTCACCTCTTCCTCCAGAACATCAAGCGACATCTGATAAACCTCCGGCATCGAGGGAATTTCCACCTTGACATTTTCCCCTTCGCAAACAAAAAGCGGCATGATCAAACGCTCCGGCGTGACACGATACTCCGTCACGAGTCTGCGAACAGCCGGATTATGGCGTAAACGGCGCGGACGAATCGGCATGAAATTTTCAAAATCCATCTTACTTCCTTTATTTTTCTGATTTCAGTCTAATTTTATCTAAAAAACCAAATGGGCGAAAACCCGAGTCTTCACCCACTCATTATGCGTTTTTATTCCGGATTCAGGTCAATTCAGCGTAACCACTTTCCCATCTGATTTCTGACCAAGATAACTGAATGTCTCCAAATCCACACTGTATGAGATTCTCTGAACCGACGCGTCGCACATGACGGCTCCCAAAGCCCCGGCGTGCGTGCTCCCAAAAATTTCAGTAGACGAAAATCCCGCCCGGTCCTGACGCGGAGTAAAACTCGCGTTATCCTGAATCTTGCGCAAACGGTCATTATCCGCCCCGCACCAAATCGTTTGGTCGTCTCCATCCTCACTGTTTGAGTAATTATTCGGATTCATATATTTTTCAGCCGCCAACATGGTATTGGAGGTCCCGTCGCGAATCTCTCCAATCGTCACCGCGCTGCACGGATAAATCACGCCGGAACTTTGATCCGCGGTTACCGTTCGTTTGGGAACTTCTTTTTTGGCATTCGCGTAATTCGAAGCGTAATAAACGGAATAGGTTTTTCCGCTATTCGCGGCATAATCCGTCTTCGCGACATTGGTCAGCCTGGAACGATTCGCGTTACTGCATGAGGTTCCTCCGCCCTTTAAAGGGTAGGTAATCGCCGGACGACGCGAGGGACAGTAAAAAACCGAAATGGGTATCTCACAGCGTGTCGCCGCCTCCGTGTACTGCGTACCGCTTTTAGGATCTTCCACGCCATCCTGCCCCATGGCCCAAAGTGCCTGCTGTTCAAGAAACGGAAGTAAGGAGTAGGTCCAGGTACCGCTCTGAACACGAAATCCCAAGTCAGCATCCGCTTCCCACTGCCAGACCCAGCCGCCTGTTGGAAGATGGCGGTTCGTTGACTCAAGGTTCATCGCGGCAAGACCAAGCTGTTTCAAATTATTACTGCACTGCATTTGACGCGCCGCCTCTCGCGCCTGCTGAACCGCAGGAAGAAGAAGGCCAACCAACATCCCAATAATTGCGATCACGACAAGAAGCTCTACGAGAGTAAACGCGGAACGTGTGTTTTTCATGGAAGACCCAAAATTTCTTTTTCCGAGTAATCGTCCAACCCAAAACGCAGGAAATCAAAAGAAATGGAAATTTTGCTCCATAAACTCTTTATGACTATCTCCTGTTAATCTTATTTTACGCAAAATATATTTTTTTTCAACTGTCCAAATTCAAAATTTGGAAGATTTTCGGAAAAATATCGCCTCTCCTGGGAAAATTTTCTTTTTTAGAGATTTTTTCCTCTTAAACAGCGAGCAAAAATTAAATTTCTGAGTATAATGTAAAAAAAGTTGATAAAAAGTCAAGGGGAGTTTAACAACTTCCCAATATGTCGAAGGTTCCTTCCCCAAACCGCTTTCCCGAGAGAAAAAAGAGCGCGTTTAAGTTTTTTTCAAGGCTCAAACTATCCCGTATTTTCGGAATACGCGCCATTTCCGAAAACGCGCTCCCAAATCAGAAACAGCCGGTTTTCTGAAAATTTTATTCCAAGCACCTAATCAATACGGTTCGGTATCAAAAGCTGAAAAAATAAAATAAAAAAATTGACAAAAAAATGGAGACACAATGAAAAAAGGACTGGTTCTGGAAGGCGGTGCCTTACGGGGAATCTTCACGGCCGGCGTACTTGATGTCTTTCTTGAAAATAACATTTCCTTTGACGGTATGGTCGGAGTTTCTGCTGGAGCTGTTTTCGGATGCAATTTTAAATCACGCCAGCCTGGGAGAACAGTTCGGTATAATACGCGATTCTGCCGTTCATGGAAATACGCCAGCTTCCTGTCCCTTTTTCTGACTGGCAATCTTTACGGCACAAAATTCTGTTACCATGATATTCCGGAAAGGCTCGATCCGTTTGATCTCGAAACTTTCCAAAACAATTCCATGGAATTTCATCTCGTCACTACGGATACTGAAACCGGGTATCCTCTCTATCATCGCTGCGGAGATGACAGCCGCGACGTACTAATGGACTGGTTCCGCGCCTCCGCCTCAATGCCAATCGTTTCAAAAACAGTAAAAATCGGCGGAAAGCAACTGCTTGACGGAGGAATATCTGACTCCATTCCACTCCGTTACTTCCAAGAAAACGGATTTGAGAAAAATGTCGTGATCCTCACTCAACCTCCTGGTTTTCAAAAGAAAAAAATCCGTTTCACGCCGCTCATACGTTTCCTGCTCCGAAAACATCCCAATGTGTTTCAGACTCTTCTCGATCGTCATTCGCGATACAATTCGCAGCTCGCGTACGTTCAGGAACAAAAAGCCGCCGGAAACACGTTTGTCATTCAGCCCCCCGCTCCACTTGGAATTGGACCAATCGAACGTGACGCGAATCGTATCCGTGAAGTTTACCAGACCGGAAGGGCTGAAGGAGAAAAATGTCTTCCTGAAATCAAACATTTCCTAAACTAAAAAAGAAAATGAAAAGCCTCGAAAAGCGGAAATAAATTTCCCTAAACTTAATTTCCAGAAAAGCGGAACAAATAAAATCCTTCAAAAATGAAAAACACCCCCCATTCAGGGCATTTTCTTTTTGGGAATTTGTGTTAAAATTAAGAATAGAAGAAATTTTATTTTAATTTTCTCCAGAAGACAGGGGGTTTCCTTCATGGGTATCATGGCTTTTCAGTACAAAACGGCACACGATTCTCCAATTCTCGTCGCGTATAATCGGGAAGAGCGCCCGGACCGTCCGTCCCAGGCTCCGCGTATCCAGTCGGGCTGTCCGAGAATCATCTGCGGTATTGACCGTAAATCCGGCGGTACGTGGTTCGGTGTGAACCAGCACGGAATGTTCGCCTGTGCCATTAATCGTCCAAAGCGTGAAATGCCGTTTAATCCGCGTTCCCGTGGAGTACTTTGCCGGGAAATGCTGAACTTCCGCAATCCGAAAGAAGCCGCGGAAATGACACTCAAAGAACTTCAAACCGGAAATTACGCCGGCGTAAACTATATTTGCGCGGATGAGAACCAGGCTTTCGTGATTTACGGCGGAGCGGAACTTTCAATGCAGGAGATTCCGCCGGGACTTCATATGTTCTCAAATAGCAAAATGGACGATTACTACGACGAACGACAGGAATTTGTCCGCCGTCAATTGACTCTTCAGCGTCTTGACTCTTCGGTCACCTTCCTCGCCGTCGCGAGCAAAACTTTCGCAAGAAAACCCGATCCTTCCGGACGACGCGGAATCGTCATCAGTTCCGGCGATATTCAAACCGTCTCCGGTCTGCTTCTTTCACTCCCCAAGAAAGGACACGGAGCGGTCCTTCAGTGCACTCCGACCGCACCTGGCGACTCAAAATACGAAGATGTCTCTGCGCTTCTGCGGCAGGTACTTTCAACGGACCGAAATTCTGTCCGGAATTCCTCTTTGGATGACGATGACCTTCTGTGATTGAAGGGCTTCGTGATTGACCGGATAAAACCCTTTCCTGTCTGTTCGGCCCATTGACAGAGGGATGTTCGTTTTTTCGTTTTGTCCTTTCTCTTTTCCCAAAACCTTAACAAAATCCATTTTGAACCATGGCAACTGATTTTAACCCGATTTTGGCGACACTTCACCGAATGCACAGGCAATTTGCTGATTTAATGGAACAGGTAAACGGCGGATTACGCCGAATTCGCGGAATGGAGGCCCGAATCGAGGAATTGAAAGGGATTCATGAGACGGCAGTCAGAACCGTTTTGGATTTCCGTATCTCGCTGGATCAGAAACAGGCTCAGCTGGAAGCGAATGAAGCGAGTATCATCAAACGCAAAAAACAGCTTGATGAAGCCAAAAATGAACGTGAGTTCAAAGGAATCAAAGAGCAGATCGCTGCCGCGGAAGCGGCAAACGCGGTTCTTTCTGATGAAATTCTTGAGGGACTCGACTATCTGGATACTCTGAAACAAAACGCGGAACTCGCGAAGAGAAATCTGGAATCAACAGAAACTCTTCTCAATGAAATTCGTGAAAAAACCCAGGAAACACGAGAATGGGCGGAGGCTGAAATTCGGCGTATCAAGGGGGACTTCCGAAAGAAAGAAGCGGAGTTGGACGGTGAACACCGAATGCTTTACGAAAAGCTCTTCAAAATCAAAAAGTTCGATTCCCTCACGAGCGTTGAAAATAAATGTTGTTCCGGATGCCATACGATTCTTCCGCTTGACGTGATTGCGTCAATCATTTCATGCCAAAAAGCGGTTTCATGCCCTATGTGCAGCCGACTGCTCTACGTCAAGGAAGGACATCACGTTAAGGATTGACCCTTTCCTGAAAATCATTCGCGAGAAATCAGTTTAAAAGAGAGAGAAAACCAATTTCAAAAGTTTTCTCTCTCTTTTACTTTTTTATCCTTAAAAACTTAAATCAGAAAACTCAGATGGCGTTTCCGATTTTGCGCGCGCGCGTCGGATGGTCGAGGTCGATTCCAAGCGAAACACCGACCTGGATCAGGAGATTCCAGCCGGCCATGAGCTGAACGCACGGGTCGAGCAGACCAACGGACGGGATCTGGATCGTCGGGAAAATGGTCGGTTTGGAGGAGATCGCGATGATGTTCACGCCGATGCGGTCCACGAGCAGTTCCTGCATCTTGGCCATTTCGGATTCGTAGGGTTCAATGACGATGATCGTTTCGCCCTCGTTCATGACTTCTTCGATACCGTGCAGGAGGTACGTGCCTTCGAGATAGTCGCTCTTCTTGCGGGTGATCTCGTTCGTCTTCAGACGCAGTTCTTCCGCGACGCCGTTATTGCGGCCTGCGAAGTAAATGATCGGGGAATTGGCGACTTTCGCGATGATCTCCGGATCGATCTCGACCGCCATGGCCTTCTCCGCAGCTTCCGCAGCCGCTTCGACCTGGAAATCGCAGCCGTAGATGTTCTTCAGGATGGACAGATAGACCAGACCGCTTTCCACGACGCTTTTCGTGGCGGCGACGGCATCTTCCTTGCCGCAGGACAGAATGATCGATTCATTGGACGCTTCGATGATCTTCGTGCCGGCATTCGCGGTCATGGAGAAACGTTTCTGATGGTTCTGTTCCGCCAGATTATTGAGCAGCATCACGATCTCTTTCGTCATCCCGCTGTTCGAAACGCCGAAGACCGCCCAGTCTTTCAGATCATACTCACGCGCCTGGATGCTTCCGTCGGTCGCCATGGAGATCTCGGAACCGAGTTTCAGCGCGGTATAGATCATGTTTTTCGCCGGGAAAATACGGCTGGAACCTTCACCCGTCATGAAGAAACGGCCAGCTTCCTGAATGGCTTTGGCCATGTTCGCCGTCTGGGTCCAGTCAAATTTGCGGATAATGTCCGGCGTCTCAAGCATTTCTTTAACCAGCGCGAACGAACTGTATTTGCTGTCAGTCAGATTCATGAAAAATCCTCTTAATCTAAACTTTAGGAAAAAATTTGTGGAAAAAACCGGAAAATACGATAATATTTATGCGAAATTCTCCGGAAACTCTATTTCGTGTTTATTTTAGCCGAAATTCCGTTTTTTTTCAAGAGGGTGGAGACCATTTCTGGGGATTTTTGCGTTTTTTTTACGAAGGTTGAAGAGAGTTTCCCGATTTTTCAGGCAATTCTTTCCTTAAACACTGGCATAATTAAAAGAAGAACCGCTTGTTATGTTTCTATTAAAAGAATTCCAAAAACGTATTCAAATCATTCGTGATTCATCCAAAAGCCGGGAAAAACGCGTTTTCGCGCTGCTGGAACTCATTTTCGCACCCTTAAGTTTCTGCACTATTTTTATTTTCTTGCCGGTAATGATCCTGCTCACCCGAAAAAATTGCCTTGAGCCGGAAACGCTTGGCACGCTGAATGCCTTCCTCCGTGTTCTTCTGGCGGCATCTGTCGGTTATCTCACGAATTTTATCGCGCTGGAAATGATTTTCAAACCCTTTCACCCAAGCAAAAAGCACGTTCTCTCGCTTCTGACGCTGGGATTCTGGAAGCAGGGACTCGTTCCCAAAAATAAAGACCAGCTCGGCTTCGAAATTGGGCAACAGGTTGAAGAGAAACTTCTTGATCCGCAAACGATTGCCGGAGATCTAACTGCCGCGGCCGTGGAGTTTCTTCAAAAACCAGAAACCATGTCGGGATTTCGTCAGGGTGCCGGGAGGATACTCAATGAACATAAAAATCAGATCGCGGATTTTCTTTTGCCGCATGTGGAAAATTCACTGGCTGAATGCGTTCGCGGTCTGTTGACTTCAAAAAACATAAAAGAACTCTCGCAGAAAATGTTCGTGCCACTCCTTGAGTCAGAAAAAACGCGGGAAACGATTGCCTCAAAAATCGCCGCGGGGCTAAAGTCGCAGGCTCCGCAGTTTATGGAAACCCTCCGTGTGATGGTCCACGAATATGTCGAATCATTCCTCCAAAAAAATCCTCTTCTTGGGTCATTTGGACTTGCCGGAAGTCTTGCCTCCGGATTCGTTTCCTTCGTGAACTGGTCGGAAGTTCAGGAAAAAATCGAGCAGAAACTCAGCGATCCGGAAATCGTGAAATTCCTTGGCGACGAAATGGCTAATTTGGGTGAGGAAGGCAAAAAATGGCTCGATTCTCCTGATTCACTTGATTCTCTCGAAAAATTCCGTTCCGAACTTCAGGAACATCTCCGTGTCTTCCTTAAAGAATATCTTGAGCTTCAAATGCCTCTTTGGCTTACCCAAATTCAGGAATCTCCCGAACTTTGGCAGTGGGTGGATGCGGAAGTCATGCCTAACGCGCGGAAAATGCTTGAAATTTGGGTTCAAGCGGACGGGAAAAAAATGATCGTTGAAAAACTTCATCTTTCAAAACGTATCCAGGAAGCCGTCCAAAAACAGGATGTTGAAGAATTTTATCTGATGATCACGAACGTAGCCGCTCAGCAGCTCGGAGCCATTCAGGTACTGGGCTTCTTTCTCGGAGGAATCGTGGGATTAATTCAGCTTCTCCTTTAAAACTTCCCAATCCGCCAAAACCTGATTCGCCCCAAATAATGGCTGACTCTAAAAACTTCGTTTCAGATAAAAGTCACCACGACTGAAAAACCGCGAAGCATGAGAGAAACGCTGGTTTTCTAGCCGACAACGCCAGTTCACTTCGCGCCATGTCGTCTGCCGCGCGGGTGCCTCCGCCTCACCTCGCGCTGCCGACGCCCCTGCGTTCCGCTCTATTCCTCTGGATCTGTCAGCCGTTACCAATTTCTTTTTTTTGTTCCCGCAGATTCAGACCACAGTTTTTGAGCAAGTTCGTGGAGGTCGTCGTCTGTCCACCCCAAATCATACCGCGTCTCGATGAAACCAATACGCGGAATGAAATACTCAAACGGATACTCTTTGGAATCACCATATTCCGGACACTCCTGCACCAGCGAAAGGATGAGAGACTCCATGAATTTCTGTTGCTGCTCGTCAAACTGTTTTTCCTTTGCCGCAATCTGCTGTTCCAGTGCTTTAATGTAATTCTCTTTCGTTTTCGAGGTACTCAGCGTTCCATATTCCGACTTGAGACGGTCATACTCGACCAGAACCGGAGCAACACGCTTTCCCTCCTCAAGCATATCGTTAAAGGCAGAATAAGAAACATTTTGCGGACGCAGTTTGAAAGCCTCCGTCTTACTGAAATTCGTATCTTTGACCATGGCAAGCAGCTTTTCCTGAACGTCTTCCGAAAGCGGAGCCCAGGACTTCTTGCGCAATTCATCGACAGCAAGACTGTTTTTCTCTTCCCGCGCCAGGCTCGCTTTCGCCTGCTCTTCCAACTTTTTCAGATGCTTGACTGCCGGATGTCCGCCGTTTTCATTCCGAAGCTGATCGATCGTTTCCTGAAGAAACATAAGCTCCAGCCTCGTGAAGATGATCTCCTCCGGAACCGGCGGAAGAAACATGGCTTTCAGAGTGATCTGTTCCCCCGGCTCGATCTCTACCTCTCCCCACTTAATTTTCCCGGATTCATCAATGACAATCTCCGGATAACTCTGTTCCTGCGCCGCCCCGGCAGTCAGAACAAACGAAAACAGGAAGGCAAACAGAATACGTTTCATGATTTTTCTCCTTTTAAGTCAAATTTTATTTTGCGTAAACTCACGCTACTCTAATTTTAATAAGGGAAAAAATCGATGCGAGTGGAATAAAAAAACTCGGAAAATTTCCCTAAAAATTATTTTTAGAGAAAAATTTCCTCAATAAGGCGTAATTCCGCTATGCCCCCTCTTGAAAAAAAGTTTTAGAGAGAATTAAAAAAAGTCAGCGGCCAGGACGGTCCCGCTGACTTTTCATTTATTGAAATGATGAAAATTCTATTTCTTTTCCGCCAAAATTTCAAGCAAAACATTCGGATAGTCCGTCGTGATGCTGTCCACACCCGCCGCGATGCATTCGCGCATACGGTTGGCGTCGTTGACCGTCCAGCAGAAAACGGTCAAACCGGCATCATGGAGTTTCTTAACCACTTCAGGAGTCACCGCTCCGTGATGCATATCGACCGCGTTGACACGGCAATCAGAGCAAACGGCGATGATGCGGTCACAATACGCTTCCCACGATTCACCTTTTTTCTGAGTAGAAAGCCACGCGATGAAAATATCTTTGTTCTGTTTTCTCATTTCTTTGCAGACGTTCGCGGAGAAAGCGATCACGACGCATTTGTCGATCATGTCGTACTTTTCCAGAACTTTCAGCGTATCCGCTTCGATACCTTCCTGCTTGATCTCCACGACAGGAACAGTTTTCGTTCCCACGTGCATTTTGACGGCCGCGTCAAAGGTTGGGACCGGCTCACCCTTGAACTGCTCGCCTTTGAAACTGCCGACGTCACGTTTCGCCAGTTCTTCCATCGTCAGATCGGTAGCGCGAATATTTTCACCAGTGTAGCGTTTCAGAGTACCGTCGTGCATCAGGAAAACGACACCATCACGGGAACGGTAAATGTCCATCTCATTGCCGTTCGCGCCAACATCAATACCGCCTTTCATCGACGCGGCGGTATTTTCCGGATAAGCGGAAGAAAAACCGCGATGAGCTACGCAGAATGCCTTAACCGCGGCTGGTTCCGCCGGAATTTCAGCCTGAAGTGAAGCCGTGAAAACCGAAAGAGTGGAAAGTGCCGCGGCAACACACGCGCTACTCAAAAAACAGGCGGGAGAAAGAAACTTTTTCATGAATTACTCCTGATTTAAAAAGGGTTGAGTAAAATTAAACTTTCGTCTTTTAATCCCATTTTAACCGTTATTTTGGAAAAGTCAATTCTGGAAATAAAATTTTTCTAAAAAATTTAAGATTTAATGACATTTTCATTTTTAACGACCAGGAATATCTTTTAAAAAGTTGATTTACAGAATTTTAAAAATTATTTTTTTCTTCACTTTCGGATATTTTTCAAACATATGGTCTTAAATCTCTCGGAAATTAACGTCTCTTTTCTCTTTTTCATCCCCACTCTCTTCCCCAAACGGAATTTTAATCGTTAAATTTTTATCGTTGAAACCCCTTCACCCTCCTTGAAAAAGTTCCTGTTTGTGGTAAAATATCGATTAATGAAGCATCTTTTCCTTTTTACTCGTGAGTAGCTCGTTGGGGACCAGGCAATCCAGCAGAAAGTAGATTTGGGGTACCTTCCTTCATTTTACTTCATGTTCAAAACGAACAGTCCAGCGTATTGAAGCAGTCTGTTCGTTTGGGACCTCCGGGACAAATTTGCCGTCCGGAATAAAATGAATTGGGAGAGTTTTGGATTTGCTTTTGCCGTCGCCTGGCAATTTGAATTCACCTCGTTTTTGACATTCAATTTAAGGATGGCTGAAATTTCAGCACAAAACGATTAAGGAGTTGAATATGGAATCAAAAGGTTACTATGTCCAACAGTGTTCGTCTTGCGGAAGAAGAGTTCAGGTTCAGGTACGTTATTTGGGAATGACTTTGACCTGTCCGCATTGCCAGAAACGATTTGTGGCTCAGGATCCGACATCAATTTGGGATCTGGATGATGAAATTCCGGTGGATACCAATTTATCATCCGTAATGCAGCAGCTTGAAGATAATCTTCAAAAATCGGGCATCTTCTCCTGAAGTCAGATTTCGAAAAAATCGAGTCTTCTCTGAAGGACAAAAGAATACCTTTTCTGAAAACATTTTGAACGCGCCTGCTCAATGCGGGCGCTTTTTTTGTTCTTTCACGTAAAAACTCTCTTGATTTTCCTTTCAATTTCTGCTAAAATGAAAATGTCGGAGCTTTCCGCCGTCCGCGATCAACATCGGGCAGCTCAATACTTAAAGGAATTTCCTCAAATGTTTATTTTACCCTTTTTCAAAAACCCTGATCAGGTAAAATCCTGGACCATTCATGAATGGGAACGCCTTTTTCAGCTTGCGAGAGCCGGAAGACTCATGGGAACTATCGCTTTTTTTCTGCGTGAAAAAGAGTTAATGGATTACGTTCCGGAAAAAGGAAAATGGATGCTGGAATCCGCTCAGGTCAAGGCAGAAAGGGGACGAAGACAGAGCCTCTGGGAGGCTGAATGCCTGCGAAGGGCAATTTTTGGAAAAGATCTTTCTGAAAAAATCCGTGGAAACCAGATTCCCCTCGTGCTTCTCAAAGGTGCGGCATACCAAATTGCCGATTTACCGTGGGGGAGAGGAAGAATTTCCGTTGATGTGGACGTTCTCACGCCGATTTCCGCGCTGCCGCATGTGGAAGCCGCTCTAACGGTCGCAGGATGGATACCTCAAAAAAAATCAGAATACGATGAGCATTTTTATCGTGACTGGATGCACGAAATTCCTCCAATGGTTCATCTGGACAGAAAAACGACTCTCGATCTTCATCACACGATATTACCGCGAACAGGCCGCCTGACGGTAAACGCGGACTTTCTCTTTCAGGAAATCGTACGGATTCAGGATAATCTTTACGTTTTGAGTCCAAGAGACATGCTCCTCCATTGCGCGGTTCACCTTTTCCAGGACGGGGAACTGGATAATTCCGCGAGAGACCTGATTGATTTGGGCACCATGTTCCAATACTTTTCAGAAAAAGATCACGATTTCTGGGAGCAGCTCCTCGAACGCGCCCAACTCCTTAATCTGACCCGTCCCTTATGCCACGCGGTCATTTTCTGCCGTGAACTTTTGGGAACCCGTTTTCCAGATTCTTTTCTACGCGAAATCCAAAAATTTCAGGGAGGAATCATTACCAGAAACCTCATGAAATTCCTCGTCCCCCTGGCAATCGAGCCGGAAATTTCCGGAGAAGAAACCCGAAGAGCCGCGTTGGCGCGTTTCTTACTTTATGTCCGTTCTCACTTTCTGAGAATGCCGTTGAGAATACTCATCCCTCATCTCTGGGCCAAGTATCGTCAACGCAGAAAAGAACGCAGGAAAAAAGCTCAGCAACAGGAGATTTGAACATGAAAAATTTTAAGTTTAATCCATTTTTTACGTTCGGATGCCTTGCGTCATGGTGCGCGGTCGGAATCGCGCCAATTGGAGCACAAACCAGTGAACGCGTCTCGGATTTGGTGAAAGAACTCAGCAGTTCCGCTCTCTCCAAAAGAGTGGACGCGGAAAATGCCCTTTTGAAACTCGGACCGGAAATACTCCCAATGCTTCCGGAAACAGTTCGGTCACCTGAAGCGAAACTGCGACTCAACAGAATCAGAATCGCTCTGGAACGACAAACCGCGGAGGATTCGCTTGAAGCGGGAATTCTGACTCCCAATGAAAAACTCGACATTCAGGATATTCCTGCCTGGATCGAGCGGGAAACCAAAAATCATATCGAGTTTAAAATTGATGAAAAGCAGACTTTTTCATGGAAAGAGCCTAATGAAAAAGTTTCTTTTTGGGAATTTCTTGACGCTTTCTGCGACCACTTTCAGCTCACTCCGCAAACCATTTCCGGCAAAAAGGGACTGCGCCTGGTGCCTTCCGTCCGATCAACTCCCCGCGCGGCCGTTGAAAATCCAAGAATTACCTACCTGAAACCATTCCGTCTCGAACCGGTTCGAGTCACTTCTTCCATTCTCACTGCCTCAAACGTCCCCTCCGCGCTGCTTCAGCTTGAACTTTCATGGGAACCGCGTATCACTCCCGTCTTTGCCTATCTTAAGTTGACTGAAGCAGATTTTTTTGACGCGAAAGGAAAAAAAATCTCAGAAAATGAACCACTCAAACTAAATCAAGGAGAACATGAAATACTTATCGGAAAAAATGAATTCCGCTCACTGTGCGATATCGCTCTCCCCGCGAAGCAGTTTCCGGAAAATGCCCGTTCCATGACTCTTCGCGGATCAATCTCTGCCGTCGCCTGCGGCGAAAAAAAAGATTTTATCTTCACGGATCTTGAAAGAAAAATCGATCAGAATTTCACTCCCCAAACCCTGCGAACCGCCTCGGTACTCGTTACCATGACCGACCTGCGCTCCGAAACCGTTCTCTCTGCCTCACCAATCGAAGAATCTTCAACCGCGAAGCCCCCTGTTTCAGACTCCGAACGGCTCGACCCCCAAATCCATGAAACACAAAATCAGGAACAGGCGGTTTACTCCTTGGCCGCGGTACTGCGATACCGATATGAAGAACCGCACGACGCCATGGAATCCCATCGCACATGGATTTACGAAAACGACGCTTTTCTCGTGGGACCAGACGGCAAAACGATTCACGCCGAAAAATCCGAACTGCTTCGACAAACTCCAAATGAAATCGCTGCCGAAATTTATTTTACTGTCACGAAAGAACTGCTTGAAAATCTGAACGGCTGGAAACTTATTTTCCCAAGACCAGGAGGAATTTACGAAGTAGAATATCCGTTTGAACTTCAACAAATTCCAATTCCATAAAGGACCTTTCAAAACTCCGTTCCGCCGCCAAGCGCTTTTGCGAATCCATTCCACATTCCGGCAACTGCCTTTCACTAAAAAACATGAAGATCATTCTCGTTTCTCCACGCGGGTTTTGCGCCGGCGTAAATCGCGCGATTTCCGCCCTTCATAAAGCTCGGGAACAATACGGTGCCCCTTTTTACGTTTTCCATGAAATTGTCCACAATACGTGGGTCGTTCAGGATTTCCAGAACCGTGATGTTCATTTCATTAACTCCATTGAGGAAATCCCCGACAATTCACGGATCATGTTTTCCGCTCACGGAGTCTCCCCAAAAATTCGTGAACGCTGCGCGGCAAAGAAGCTGAAGGTCATTGATGCGACCTGCCCGCTCGTTACGCGCATTCACACGCAGGCGGTGCGTCTGGCGGAAGATGGATTCCGCATCATCCTCATCGGACATGCCGGTCACGACGAAATCGTCGGTATCGTCGAGGAAGCCCCGGAGGCAATAAGCGTCATCTGTTCGCCAGAAGAGGCTGAAAAACTTTCTTTCGCCCCCGATGTGCCTATCGCGTACCTTACCCAAACGACTCTCTCCGCGGAGGCCGCGCAAAAAATTATTGATGTTCTCAAGCGAAAATTTCCGAATCTTCGACCTCCGAAAACCGGCTGTATCTGCTTCGCGACCCAAAACCGGCAAAACGCCATTCGAGAACTTCTGCCCGAGGTGGACGCGGTACTAATCGTTGGAAGTCCAAACAGTTCGAACAGTCAAAGACTCCGTGAGCTGGCTTCCGGAAGAAATTTGCCCGCCTTTTTGGTTGATGGACCAAACGACGTGAAGCCGGAATGGTTTTCATCAGAACAAACCCTTCTTATTTCCGCGGGAGCAAGCGCGCCGGAATGCGTAGTCCAGACAATCGTGGAAAAACTCAAGACACTCTTTCAGGCTGAAGTTGAAGAGAGAAACGTCGTCTCCGAATCTCTTCAGTTCAGACTTCCGGATATTTGACCAATGTCCAAATACTGACCGGATCACGAATCTTTTATCTGGATTCCTGAAATCGGTTTCCCAAATCTTCAACAGACAGCTTTTCCGGTCTTTCCCAAAACACCGTTTCTACGACAGATAGGAAATGGGGGGATTTTTGTGAATATCCCTCAATTAACGCTGAAAAAATGCCGAAATCAGTAAAAAGACTTTCAGATTTTCCTGACAAAAAAAGGGAAAATCGGAAAACTGAGGAACTCCAAACCCGTTCCAGTACCCGTCAGATAGGGAGGTCCGGATGCGGCGCGGAGTCTGTCCGTTTCGGGAACGTTCTCCTGACAAGGAGACAGTTTTCAGAGAACAAAGGATTAAAGGTTTTTTTATGTTGCGTCATCTTCCAGTATTCCTGCTGGCGGCGGCTCTCTTCGTGATTTTCGCGAATGATGCTTCTGCGCAGCGTGTCCGACGCGGAATTGGAATGTTTGGACCGGTCGCTTCCGGAACGGCGGGGAATTATGCGCCCGCGTATAATGAGACTTGGGGAAAGAACTATAATACCCAGGATTGGAACCGCTTCTATCATTATCCCTACATTTACTATCCGCAGAACTACTATCCGGCTGAGTATTACCGTAGTGCCGATAATATGTACTACCGTTACCCGCCGGAAATGCGTATTCCGATTTACGACAAGAAAAACTTCAACTATTACGCGGAACCGAAACCATACCACGACGGTTTCCACTACATTATGGATATTTTCTGATCGTTTTTTGAGGAACACCGTAAAAAAAGCAAAACAAAGGAAAACTCTTTGTTTTGCTTTTTCTTTGAATTCTTCTTTCAGATTTTTTCTGGCAACAGTTCTCCATCTCCCAAAATTAACAGCCGCTGATAAAATCTGAATTGGCAAAACCGCTTCTAATGGAATGGCAGCCGCTCTCGGCGGGAATCAATCCACATCACCTGCTTTTTCACCTTTGACGTACCAGCGAAGATAGGCATCAAGGAATCCCTGGATATTGCCGTCAAGAACAGAATGAAAATTCCCCATATAGTAACCCGTCCGCGCGTCTTTAACCCGCTGATCCGGATGAAGGAAGTAGTTTCGAATCTGAGAGCCAAAACCAACCTTGGCTTTGTCGCTATACTTGTCCGCCTGCGCCTGTTCACGCCGTTCCTCCTCTATTCGAGCCAAACGCGCGCGCAGTAATTTCATCGCCATCGCCCGATTCTGATGTTGGGAACGTTCATTCTGACACTGAACTACCACTCCGGTCGGAATATGCGTCAAACGAATCGCGCTCGACGTTTTGTTCACGTGCTGTCCGCCCGCGCCGCTGGCACGGAAAACGTCTTCACGAACGTCTTTATCCTGAATCTCTACCTCAATCGTTCCATCAACGTCCGGGTCCACATCAACCGCCGCGAAACTCGTCTGACGTTTTCCTTCCGAGTTGAACGGCGAAATGCGAACAAGACGGTGCATACCGGCTTCACCTTTCAGATAACCGTAAGCCAAGGGGCCGCGAATCGCAATCGACGCACTGTTGATACCAGCCTCATCATTATCCAGACGGTCAAGAATTTCCACTTTGTATCCGGACATCTGCCCCCAATTAATATACATTCGAAGAAGCATATCCGCCCAGTCATTCGCATCAGTCCCCCCGTCACGGGCATTGATCGTCAGAAGCGCGTCGCAATTGTCGTTTGGACCGCTTAAAAGCGTGAATAGTTCAAGATGTTCCAAATCTTTTTCAAGCGTATCAAGCGTTCCGGGAACCTCCTCGGCAAATGTCGGATCCTCGTCCGCCATTTCAATCATCGTCTCAAGATCATCCAACCCGTTCTGCGCATCGTTAAGCTGTTTCAGAACCGATTTCAACTCCTTCAGCTCCTTCACGATCGTATTTGTTTTATCCGGATTGTTCCAGAAATTCGGATCTTCAACCATCTGAAGCTCAATAGCTTTGGCGCGGGCTGTCTTTTCCTCGTATTTCAGGGAGTCTTTCAAAAGTCCAAGTCGAGTATGAATCGATTTAACGCGATCGAGAATTTCTTTTTCCATGATTGGATCCGTTTACGTGACGTTGAGTGAAAACAGTCGTTTCAATTACCCTCGAAAGCAGGTGAAGTAAATCATTCCGCCTGCTTGAGCAAATTCATTCAACATATTTTAGCACAAATCAGAATTTTGGGTAGTAGGGACAGGTGAATTTTTTGGACTGGAATTTTCACTTCCATCAGTCCCGGAGTCAGCCTCCGCCTCACCACCGGCTTCCAGAGGGCTTTCAGGCGAAGTTACGTCTTACTTTTCCATGAATCTCTTCAAAATCGGAACCATTTCTTCCCACTTTTCTTCCGCGAGATAGTGCCCAGCCTCCTGGAACGGATGAACTTCCGCGTTTGGAAAGAATTCCTGGAAACGGCGCATAAATGCCGGAGTAAAACACCAGTCGCGCATCCCCCACATCAGACAAACCGGAAACTCACGGAATTGGGCGAGATTTGTCTCTGTCTCGCAAAGTGTTTTCCAGCTTCGATCCCGCGGCGACATCGGAATATCATGGACGAATTCGCAGGTTGCCAGCCGATTCCGCCAAGTGTCATACGGCGCGAGCAATCCCGCCTTCACCGTCTCGGAAAGAGGTTTTTCCACGGCCATGGACACTGCCGCCCGCGCGAAAAGATTAAATCCCTGAATCGCGAGACGTCCGAAACCGGGAAGACGGCAAACCGCAATCCGCAGCGGAATACGCTTAAAGCGAAACGCTCCCGTATTAAAGAGCGCAAAACGCGAGAAACGTTCCGGAAGCCGCCCGGCTGTTCCCATCCCAATCGCTCCGCCCCAGTCATGCGCCAAAAGAGTAATTCCGCGCAAATCAAGCGTTTCAATCAGAAAACTCAAATCACGAATTCGCTGATCCATAGTGAAAGAATACTCCGAACGTGTCGGCCTCGCGGAAAGTCCGCAGCCAATATGGTCAGGAACGATAATCCGATAATCCTTACGCAATGCCAAAACCAGATTGCGCCAGTAAAAAGACCAGGTTGGATTCCCATGAACCATCAGAATTACCGGTGCCTCACGCGGGCCTTCATCCAAATAGTGGTATCGCTGCCCGTCAGGAGTTTCCAAAAATTGAGATTCAAACGGGTAAAGAATGCGCCAGTCTTTCATACTTTTTTCTCCAAAAAAATACGCAGAGAGAAATCTTTCTGCGTATTTCGTGTTTCAAAGGATTCCGCTCCTGCTCAAATTACCGCCTCGCTTCTCAGAAAGAAGCCAAAGCATCCGCTTCGGTGGGACAAATCGTAAAAATTCGGTCCAGATTCATCATGGAAAAAAGTTCCCGAATATCAGGCGTAATACTGCACAGCTTAAGGACTCCGTTACGGACCGCAACCTTTTTATAGAGCATAATCAGTTTGCCAAGCGCGGCACTCGAAAGAAAACCTACTCCTGAAAAATTGAGAAGGAGCTTGTCGTAGCCGGACTGTTCCACAAGCGCGAAAAGTTCGATCCCCAATTCGTAAATATTGATGTCATCCACAATTCGATTGTCGAGCAGATGAACGACGCAAATGTCATTGACGACATTGATGGAAATATGCCGAAGGTCGGACATGAAATGACTCCTTAAAGGTTGATAATGGTTAAATCTGTTTTTCGTTTGTCAGAGTTCAGGTTACGCGCGTCGCGAATTACTGAACCGCCGGTCCTTCATTTTCATCCCTCGGAACCGATTCCGAGGAAAAAGGTACTTTCTCCGGTGAATCTGCTGCGGGAGAAACCGCATTCAATTCTGTCGCCGCCAAAGCGTCCGAACTAACCGGGAGTTCTGAACTCTCAGAAACTTCCGGTACGGTTTCCGGACAAACCGAATTTTCAATGGAAATCTCCGCTGAAGATTCAGAGTGAACCTCCAGCGCGGTATCTGAAGATGGAACTGTTTCGGTCAACGTAAAAACCTCCGGCGCGGAAACCATTTCTACGGAACCAAAAGTTTCTTTCGGAAGAATCTCTTCACCCGCAGCGGCGATCCCGACACATTCCGTCTGCGGAGCAGGAAGGTCCGAAACAGTAAAATTCCCGGAGGAAGCCGTTTGCGCATCCTGATTCTCCCGGTGTTCCTGAGACGGAGCTGAACGTTCCTTTTTCATCGTCACGACATTACCCCGTTCATTGAAATCCACCGAGGTCATGAAGGAGCGCATCAGTTTCACTCCGCGTCCGCAGGGACGTTCAAGAAAATCATCAAGCGTCGGGTCAGGAAGATTATCCGGATCAAAACCGGTCCCCTCGTCAGAAATGCGCGCGAGAAAAACCTGCGGCGAAATCTCAAGATGAACTTTAACACCAAGACGATTCTCAGACTGATTGCCATGGCGGATCGCGTTCACCAACGCTTCCTCAAAAGCAAGCTGGATCGCGAAAATATCTTTTTGTGGCCATTCGTAATCCTGAAGCTGAAGAAGTATTCCGTCAAGAATAGCGTGTCCAGCCTCCGTTCGACTCGGAATGCAAAAATCTTTTTCCCAAAAACAGCTGCCTGCGATAGTCATACGGCCCACCATTAATTTCCTGATTACCTGAAAACGAGTATTGGAAAATCAGCATTCTTCCCCTGGCCGCCTCTTGGCAAGACCCCGACAGGCAAAATGTCTGCCTGTTGCGGAATACGGATTTACCCATTTCTTTTTTCGGTAAAAAATCACGAATACTTGAATCATATGCCGCTTCCATTCAGCAAGGCATAAACTCAAGACAGTCCTCTGACTTCTTTTTAATTTAAAAGACCCATCATTCTTCAAAAAAACACCATCTGGAAATCAAATTATCCGACACGAATTTCAAGTGAAAAACGTCCCGGACAAATATCTTGAATCCGGGACAGTAAGACTAACGGATAATCCAGACGGTTAAAGGACCTTTTTTCAGAAGCCGACTCAGATTCAGGCAATTTTGCCAACCTTTTTCAGATAGGCAATGACTTCATCCGCGAGTTCTTCCGCTGATTTTTCAGCACCTTTCAGAACGATTTCAGCGTTAACCGGTTCTTCATAGGGATCATCGATACCGGTAAAACCCTTAATTTCGCCGGCGCGCGCTTTTTTGTACATGCCCTTCGGATCGCGCTGTTCGCAAACTTCAAGCGGCGTATCAACGAAAATCTCAATGAAATCGCCGTCAGCACTCTTCGCCCGAACGCGGTCACGGTCAACGCGGTAGGGACTGATGAACGCGGTGATTGCCAAAATACCGGCGTTAGCGAAAAGATTCGCCACGGCACCGATGCGGCGGATATTTTCTTCTCGGTCCTGAGCGGAAAAACCAAGGCCGAAACGTTTGGCAAATTCTTCTCCGTGAACATCGAGAAGCATTTTCGGAGCCGCGTTCAAACCGTGACGAACGTTGTCGCCGTCAAGAACGACACTGTGAACGCCCATCTGATTCAGTTTATGATCAAGAACATTAGCGATCGTACTTTTCCCGCAGGCGCTTAAACCGGTGAACCAAAGAATACCGCCTTTATTCCCGTTAAGCTTTTCACGGTCCGCGCGAGAAACTGAGTTTTCGTGCCAAACGACTTCAACTTTTTCTTCAAGTGCCATGTCTTTCTCCAAATAGTTAAATATTAAATGGTTAATTATTCTGATTGAAAATATTTCACAGCCAGTTATCCGTTATTCCTTTTTTTCGGCAACCGGCTCTTCAATTTCTATAAAATTTTACCAAATTGAAAAAATTTTGCGAGGGGGACTGTCAAATTTTAACTTTTAGGCAAAACAGAGAGATCCGCCCACTAAAAAAGGGATGAAACTCGCTTTTAAATTTCTTAAGATTCTCGTTTTTTTTATTTTTTTCGAAAAATTTTATCCAAAAAAGGCTTTTTTTATGAAATCAATCTTTACTAAAAAACAAAAATTTGTGAAAATATGCCCAATCAGAATTAATGGCTCGCTGAAAATTATGGCGATGTCCCAATTTTAAGAGAAAAAAGGTTCGACGCTCACGTCGTTTTGTTGAAGGAGTAAATAAAATGAAATCCAAGTGGATGATGGCTTTCGCGGCTGCGGCCTGCGGTTTGGTCTGTGTTTTCTCTGTTATCGCTCAGCAGGAAACGGAAACCACGAAAAAAACTGTAATGCGTCCCGCTTCCGTCGGTTTGGTTGATGTCGGATACATCATGTCCCAGAATGCCACGATTGACACGCAGATGGCAGCTTTGAATGAAAAATACTCAAAGCTGCTCCAGGAAAGCATGAAAGAACGCCAGGAAATCGTTAAAATGCGCGAACTCCTGACCACTTACGAACGAAATTCCGAAAAATATCGTGAAACCGAGCAGCAAATGCTGGCTCGAACCGGTGAACTGGAATCCAAACAGCTTATGCTCATCAAACAGGCTACCGAGGAACGTGTCCGCGTCTTCAATTCCGTTTATTCCACCATTCTCGCGCAAGCGGAACGTGTCGGTTCTCATTTCGGAATGTCGATCGTCCTGAATTATGACCGTTCAAAACTTCTCGAAGAAGTTCCGCTTCTTCCAAATCCCCAGCAGTACGAAGCGTTCTTCGCCCAGTACGCGCAGGCTGTCGGAACACGCCCCGTCGTTTGGGCGAATGACCGCTCGGTCGATTTGACGACTATTGTCCTGACCGAAATTCAGAAAGCCGATCCCTCTTCCATTCGTAAAACGAATACCACGGTCAAAGCCAAGACCGCTCAGACCAATGCCGCGGTCGGAACAAACGCCGCTGCCCAGTGACGAATAAACTATTCCGGAATAACCTTCGGAAAAAATCTTCCCTGGCCCCCCATCTTCTCTGGAGGATGGGGGGAATTTAGCGGCCTTCCCCAAACCGCGTTTCGTTTAAAAAAGTTTATGTTTTGAATTTCCGTAACCTGGCAGAATATGCGTATCTGAAAATACGCGGAACTTCCGACCCCTTGCGAAAAAGCAAAATTATCCCTTATTTCTGGAATTCGCGTTTTGGGAAATTCCGTTTAGTAAACAAAATTTTTGCATTTCACATTAACCATGATTCAGCCCGGACCTCAAAGAACTCTCGCAGCCCCTATTTCTGTTCATGGTATTGGATACTGGAGCGACAGAGACATTACGGTAACTTTTATGCCTGCGGAACCTGATTCCGGGCTGGTCTTCGTCAGAGAAGATCTGCCTGGAAAACCAAGAATTCCGGTCAGACCTGAATACCGTATCGCGATTCCGAGAAGAACATCTCTTGAAAAAAACGGCGCAAGAGTCGAAATGGTCGAACACGTTCTTTCCGCCTTAAAGGGAATGAATGTCGATAACTGCGAAATCAGAGTCACCGCGGTGGAAATGCCCGGTTTGGATGGAAGTGCCGCGGATTTCGTCACGGCCTTTGATTCCGTAGGGTACGAAGAGCAGAATGTGCCGCAGAAGCAATGGCTTGTTACCGAAGCATTCACCCAGAAAGACCCTGACCCCACGAGATCAAGATTCGTCTCGGCTGCGCCTGCTGAGGAACTCCAGATTTCTTTTGACATTCGATACGGCCAGAAAAGCCCAATCGGAAACCAAACCGCGCAGATTACTCTTTCTCCTGAAGTTTACCGAAATGAAATCGCTCCGTGCAGAACATTCGTGACCAGACAGGAAGCGGACGCCATTCTCAAGGCTGGACTCGCCAAAAGGGCAACCTACCAGGACCTGCTCGTCTTCGGAGAAAATGGCCCCATCGAAAATACCCTGCGCTTTCCAAACGAATGCGCGCGCCACAAACTGCTTGACATTATCGGAGATCTCGCTCTTCTGCAGGGAAGACTCTTCGCGAACGTAAGAGCCTTCTGCAGCGGACATGACCTGAACGCTCTCTTCGTGAAGCAGATTCTCGAACGGCTTGTCTGACTCTCAGAATAAACCCGGTAACGCGGAAACAGGAAAATAATACGTTCAAACTCTCCTGTTCCGCAAAAAAATGAAAAACGCTCAACCAAACCAAATTACTCTTTACATTCAGGAGGTGAAAATGATTTTCCGCTCCAAGTGTACTCAAACGCGGCTGACCTCTTTTTCTCTTCTCACGGCTGGTCATGCCGCGTTTCTCGCTTTCGCAGCCATTCTCACCTTCACCAATATCTCTCCTCTCCGCGCAGAAACGATAGAAGATAGTGAAGAGAACGTCATTCTCATGGGAGAAGCCGGCCATTTTCAAATGACCGAACTTTTCAAAAGCCATCCGAGAATTATCGTCGAGGAACAACGTGCGCGTGATGCTGGTCTGGAGATACTTCGGGGAAAATACGTTACTCTCGTCACCGATCTGCCCCTGAATCGGAGTGTGCGGGAAATCGTCTCGGCCGTAGACGCCGCTTATCCCATTCTGTGCCAATTCTTTGGAATTCATGAAAACCCGGATTGGATGCTGAACGTTTTCCTCATGAAAGAAAAGGAACCTTTTCTGAAAGCGAACTATATTCCGGATATCCTGCCGCCATTTCAGAACGGTTTCTCATTCAATTATGACTGCTGGGTTTTTGAACAGCCCTCGGAATACTATCGGAGACACCTCGTTCTTCACGAAATGGTCCACAGTTTCTCCTCCACTCTTCTGGGAGACGCTGGACCGGACTGGTTTGCGGAAGGAATGGCCGAAATGCTCGCGACTCACTCATGGATCGACGGAAAACTCACCCTTGGAATCATGCCTGAAAACAAAAATGATGTCCCTTTCTGCGGAAGAATCAGAGAGATCAGGAACGCGGTCAGGCGCGGAGAAATCCGATCATTTGAACAGCTTGCAAACCCTAAACCGGAAGATTACGGAACAAACGCGATTTACTACTGGAGCTGGGCCTGGGTTTGGTTCCTCCATAATGACCCCGATGCGAAAAATGCCCTTCACGCAATAATTCCGGCTCTGAAAGAAAGAAAAACTCACCTGACTCTCACCGAGGATTTTCTCAAGAATCTCGAAGAGAACCGCACGGAAATTGAAAAACGATGGCTCATCTTCATCGCGCGGCTCGAATATGGCTTTGACCCAGACGCGGAGTTTCCAGACACTTCACCCGGTAAACCACTCGAGCAGGAAAAAAATGCCAAAACGATCAAAAAATTCGCCGCGAACCGCGGCTGGCAAAATTCAGGAATCCAACTCAAAAAAGGGCAAATCGTAAGGGTTCGCTCAAAAGGTTCATTTGAAATCATTCAGAATGACCATGAAAGCTGGCTCTGTGAAACCAACGGAGTGTCGATTGAATACCACTTGGGACAGCCCCTGGGAATCCTCCAGGCCGTTATCCTTAAGGACGGCGAAAAAATCAATGAAGAGGACCTGAATGATCGACAGCCCGGAACATTCCACGAACCAATTGAAATTGGAACCGCGAGAACATTCACCGTGCCATTTGACGGAACCGTTTTCCTCCGGCTGAACCTGCCATCCGCGATGCTCAAAAAAACCAACGGTAAATTCCTTGCTGAAATCACTCTAAAAAACAATGAATAGACCTTTCTTCCCCTGAAACAAAACACTGGCGGGTCGCGAACCCGCCTTTTTTTCTCTACCTCCGCTCTCCATGAGTTCTCTCAAAACTCAACCTAACTTAACAAAACATCTGTCCAGTTAAAATACACAGCCTATTCCTCCTTTAACCTTTTCAGGAATTTTAAGATTTATCAGAATATTTCCACATCTGACTGTATTATTAGTAGAAATTTGCCGATTATATGGGTAAGCAGACCCCCAAGCTAATATTGTGGGGGTATGCAATTAATAAACGAAGAGGAGGACCTCGTGAGCAACAAATGCAAATTAGGGCTAATTAGCCGGAGTTTCTTTGTGCTTGGTTTTGTCGCGATTTGTTCGGCAACCCTTCAGGCGCAAAATCCGTATGACTCCGCAATGGCTAATTCACAGATGGCTGCGTATGGAAACGAGTCATCTGTTCAGAACGCCGCGAATGGAAGCGCGGTGTCTGTACCGTCAGTTTACGAAAATCCCGCCGGTGGAATGAATCAGTCTGCGCTGCCGGGTGATCCGTACGCGAATCACGTAAATAACGCGTACATTCAGCAGACTTCAGCGGTCGAAATGGGTAATACGCCTCGTGACGCATATGCGGGCGCGCCTGCCGCGCAACAGGGAACGGTTTCACCTCCGGTTGGACAGTACGCGGGTTACGATACCCAGGTCGTCTATCAGGAACAGCCGCTTTACGGTGCGGGATATTCCACCATGCCGGATTATCCGCGAAACAACGCGTTCACTCCGGATGCCGTTTCTACGCCGAATCCGGCTCCGACCTATCCGCAGACAAAAGAGGAAATGGTTCCGGAACGAATTCATCGCGATCCACCGCTTACTCCGTACGATTCTCAGGAAACCTATTCCTACGTCACGGAAACGACAACTTCAAGCAGTACTGCCTGTCAGCTCTGCAATGAGGGATACGGAAATCCATATCTCTGGGCTGTCGGCGGAATGGCGAAAGTAAAGCATCGTCAGCGTATCGACAAAGGAAGCGCAGCGTTTTTCAATAACGCGGGAACCTTTGCCATCACTCCGAACACAAACTTTTCTGTCGCTCCCGGATTTGAAATGAACGTCTCACGATACTTGGGACGAAACGCTTTCAACTACGACATTTGGGCAGACCTCAGTTTTGACGGTCTCTATGAATGGGAAGCCGAAAAAACATACTACGCTTCCGAAAAACTCTATTCCAATTTTGGAATCGCGGGACTTTCAACCGTTTCCTATAATGTCGAAGTTTCATCTGGCACCGGTTCTGAAGGTACTGAAACTGAAGGCGATGCCGGCACAACCGCGCAGGCGGAGGAAGTGACCACGGAAACTTACTCTTCGATTCCCGGAACACTGAAAATGAAGTACAGTGCCGACATGAACTCGGCAAACCTGGTCTTCAGATTCCGTAAACGCGGGCGTCCCGATCCCCTTATCGGTCATCCAAACGGTACCTGGACAAGAGAATGTCAGGGAGGTTTGCGCTATACCCACCTCTTCGGAGTAAACTTCACCTCCTACAATGAGGATTTGAACTGGGCAGGAACCGCCGACATCTACGATTCCAAAAACAACTGGATCGGAACTGAAAACGGATACTCCTACACCGATACGCAGAACAATATGCTCGGACTCGTTCTCGGCGGCGAATTCATCGATAAACACTGCGTCTGGGCGTGGGGTATGCGCTGGAAACTCTCTCCCTACCTGAACTTCATGGAAAACAAACTCTCCATGAACAACACTCAGGGCGTCGATTACCGCGCGAAAGTGTCTGAAACTGACATCTCGTACATGGCGCAGTGGGGAATTTTCGCCACCTACAAAACCGGGAAATACGTGACCTGGAGACTCGGATACGATGTCTCGTGCTTCGGGAATATCGCTCTCGCCGGTCAAAACATGATGGTTGAAGATTCTATCAGAAACAACAACTACAACATTTTCCAGGAACTGTCAATCGGCTGCACAATCGCCTGGTAAAAAATATCTCACGAATCCTCTTGAAACAGAACGGGCCTGAAGCGGCGGATGCTCAGGCTCGTTCTGCCGTTTACGGATTGCTTTTAATTCTCCTTCTTCATCCTCACACCAAAACCGTCTTCAAATCTCTTCCCTAAATCATACTTGGATTTACTCTGCCAGAAATAAATAAAAAAACCGCGATACTCCAAAATACCGCGGATTTTTCAATCTTCAGACTTTTTCAGCCATATGGAAAACGACGGAATTTTCCAAAAACTACTCTTCCTGCTGCGAAACCGCCGCCTGCGTCGTCCGCTCAAGCGACATCACCATCGTCTGAACCCGGCCATGCCCCTTGGACTCAATCGTCATCACCTGACGCCCCTGTTCCGGAACTTCAATACGCATCATAAACGTCCCATCCGGCTGAACGGCAACCCATTCTGAATTCACCGTTACCTGGTCATCCGGAGTCGTGCTGCCATAAATCACCAATTCCGTTGAGACCCGAAGAGGATATTCCTGCCGCTCAGCCTCCGGAGTTTCCACTTTAATTGTGGAACTGTCCGACGCCAACGTCTTATTCACTTTCTCGGACCATTTTTTGTACAGATTATGATTCTTCGGAGACCAGGAAGGGACTTTCGCGGGCTGAAGCCCTGTCACCGACATCCACGCCACTTCCGCGGACTTTTCATATCGAAGCGCGCTGCGAACCTGCGGGGTGGAAATCACGTTACTCTTAAGAAGCGCATAAAATTTCTTCTGAACGGTACAGTAAAATCCTAATTCCGCTACGTATGTCGCCGGTGGTGAGGAAACCGGAATAAACCAGTGATTCACGTGTCCGTGAATAAACATATCCCGCAAATGACGAAAACGACCGCCTGTTCCTGAATCCCCGTCGTTAATGACAGTTACTCGAAGCATCGGACGCGCGGTATACCAATACTGGCCAAGCCCCGTCTTCGCGCGCTCCATCGTCTTGCGGCGAATGCACCACGTCACATGGAGCCAAAACGGATCCACCATGTCCAAAACAAAAGAATCTTCAGTAATATCGCTTTGCGCGTCGGGAAGATACGCAAGCTCATTCGCCTGCGAACGAATCGAATAAAGCTGCGGCATATGGTTCTGCGCCGCCGCGACCTTCGCCATCGAGGATTCAGTCTTTTTCAGGGACGAACTCGCCCGCTCCGTAAAAGCCCGCATTAACTGTGCGTCCTGCTCTGAAAACGGCTCCGGAACTGGCGGAAGAGGCTCTGGACCCGATGTTGACGCGGGAAGCTCTTCCTTATCGGGCGCGAGCATATTCGCGTCCTTCAGTTTCTGCAGAAGTTTTTCAACAAGTTCCGCCTTCTTCATGCTGTGCATACGGGTCACTCCATATTCACGCGCGATCGGGGTCAGCTGCTGAATAGTCATTTTCCGCAAATCTGAAGCGCAGTACACGATTAGCTCCTCCTCTGGCTTTCACATGACTCTTGGGGGCTCCCCGGGACAGAATCTACCCTGTCCCGGAATTTTAAGTTATCTAATTATACCGAACCTCTTTATTTTTTCAATAGGTCTTTTTTGGTTTTTTGCCATTTTTTCAAAAATTTTACCCGTCCTTTCTTCAATTTTCCAGTTTTTTCGTTTTTTTCGGCATTTCGCTCTTTACAAAACGCTTAAAATTCAGCTATGATAAGAGTGATCGGGACTCCGGTGTCCCTCCTGAAATTTTCGTTTTTATCAAAACTCAGATTCTTATGACAAAAACTCCCTAACGTCCTGAATCTGCGCCTGAAACTTAAAGGAAAAATATGATGCGAAGATTGCCTACTCAGATCAGTTATCGGCTGCTGCCCACTTTCTTCATCGCCCTAACCGCTTTCATCCTGGCGGCTCCCGCTCACGTACGGTGCGAAGAGGACGTTTACTCGCTGATCTCCCAGCGGAAAGCCGGAGACGTTGACATCGTGGAAAAGAAATTTGACGCGGCCGGTTCACTGTTGGTTGAACTGGATCCCCAAACACACGCAAGTGTCTCATCGCCTGGACGTGAGGAAAAAAATAAACAGGCGGATGAGAAAAAAAATCCGGAAAACCAGGAGCAGACAAACTCAAAACCACTCATCCAGAAAATCCCAATGAAAGTTTCAAGTACTCAGAAATACGAAGAGATTTTCATTCAGGAAGGAAATCTGCTTCATGGAGAAAACGCGAAATCCACTCTCGGAGCATGGTATTTTCTCGAAAATAACACGAATATCAAAATTGAGAACACGGAATCCAAGCCCGTTTTGGACCTCAACCAGCCGCTCATCGGGGTTGACATCAAAAACACTCTGATCAATTTTTTCAGACCGGACGGTTTTCTTGAAAGAAGTGAGCTGGACGTTATCAACGTTCAGGGAAATACCCTTTTGGTTGACTATATCCTCCCAAAGCGAAAAGTTAAAATTGGAGAATCATGGAAACAGTCACCGGACACGATGGGAATGCTTCTCCAGATGGATCTCGTTTTCAATCTTGACATCCAAACTACTCTCACGGAGGTGAAAAAAAACATCGCGATCCTCGATACCGCCGGATGGATTGAAGGAAGTTACGAAGGAAATACCTCAAAAATCGACGTTACCGGAAAAGCGTATTTTGACCTCAACCGCGGAAGAATCGTCTGGTTCGGACTCGTCATTCAGGAAAAAAGAACCGCCGGGTTCATCGCGCCTGGAATGGACGTCACCGCAAAAGTTCAGTACCAGATAAAACCATTGACCACCTCTGAAAAACTCAATGACCAGACCGTCTCGAAAATCACTTTCGATGAAACGAAATACGGAATGATTCTCTGTCGGGATCCGGGAAAAGCATGGAAAGTCGTCATGACAACCGATTGGGAACCTCTCAGCATGAATGAATACCAAAGTTCTTTCAGGCTCCTTCGGGAAGGAGAGCTGGTCGCGCAGTGCTCCATCGCTAAAATCCAGAATACCAAAGGTACTCTTGGTCTGAAACCGGAAGATTACGCGCAAAATATCAAGGAAATGCTCAAAGACGGTTTTGACAGTATTCTCGATATTAAAACCATGAAAATCGATGAGGAAACCGAGGCGGTCCGAGTTGACGTAGCCGCGAAGTATGAAAATCTCCCTTTGAGAATGATTTATTACCTGATTACCAGAAAAGGAACAAAACCCGTGCAGTACACGATGGTTTTCACGCTTGAAGAGGACCTGCTTGAAAAATTCGCCAACGCCAACGAACCTGTCATTCAGTCTTTCTCTTGGGAAAAATAACCTTAAAATCGAAAACGTCCTGAAAGCATCAAACTCTCAGGACGTTTCATTTCAACCAAAATAATTCAGTCAAATATCTTTTCTCGAAGAATGTCAAGAGCGGACAAATTACTTTCCAGCGTATCTGGATGTGTCCGAAGTTCATCAAGAGTCATCCACTCCACGCTTTTTACTTCATTCGGCGAAATATGAAGCCGGGATAACTCTTCATCTGAAACCGCGGCGGTCCACCAGTAAAGATAAACATTCCACGGTGTTTCCGACTCGTAAATCCGTTCAAGCGGTGTCACACAAAAACCAAGCTCCTCGAGAATTTCGCGAACAAGAGCCTGCTCCTCAGTCTCGCCGTTTTCGATTCCTCCGCCAGGAAAACACCACGTAAGCGGTGCCCGAACTGACTCCGAACGCTGAATAACAAGAAACTTCTCCCCGCGCCGAATCAGAGCAATCACTCCCACTCGATCATACTTTTTAAATTTCTCCGCGTCCATTCAAAAACCTCAGACAATTTCCTGGAGAATCTCATCCGTACGCGTCGGACCGCCAAGAATCGGTGCGAAATCATTTTCCACGTATTTCTGAATGGATTCTGACATCGCGCAGCAGGCATCAAGTGCCATACGTGTCTGAAATCCCAAATCATAAGCGCTGAAGGCAGTCCCCTGTGCGCAAATATTCGTCAGAAAACCGCAAACCACCAAATTTCGGATACCGTTCCGCTCAAGAATTTCGCAAAGCTCCGTGTGGCTGAAGGCACTCAAAGTCTGTTTATTTGAGAGAATGATCTCACCTTCCGCGGGCTTCATCGCCTCTATGATTTCATGTCCCCATGAATCCGGCGCGAACATCTCATTTTCAAGGATACCCGCAAGAATTCCGCTGCAGCCGTGAGACTTCACCCAAGCCCTATTCAAAACGAATGGACAATGAATAATCTGACATTTTTTTTCGCGCGCTCCCGACAAAAGACGCTGCGCGTTCGCTATCGTCTGATTCCGGGAAAGCTCTCCTTTAACCGCCTCGAAAAGTTTTCCCCCTTCGGAGCAGAATTCATTTTGAAATTCAATAAAAATAAACGCTGTCTCTTGCGCTTTCATGAATATCTCACTTTCTGTTGACTGGATTAAATTCAATCTGATGATTGAGAAATAAATTCAAAATACCTTATTTTCCCAAATGGCCAACGTAAAGAGCTGGAAATCGTTTGTCAAAACCAAATCACGCGATTGGGACGAACTAAGACGAACGAAATTGAAACCGTTTGCGCGAATCAGGAAACTCGCCAGTTTTAAATAGTCAAAACTATTGAAATAACCGATTTCAAGAAGAAATTTTCCTTTTTCCACAAATACGTTTCTCTTAATCTACCAGTTTTGGCCAAAACTTTCTTACTCTGGAATCCCTAAATTATGACTTACGAAAAACACAAAGTTCCGAAAACTCCTACTGATTATAGTCGACGAATCGCCAAAAGTCAAGTCGTGGATTCAAAATTTTCGGATATTCATTTCTGTTCTGCCAAAGTATTCCAGACCTTCCTGAAATAAAATGCCGAATTCTCCCCCCTCCCCCTTGAAAAAAAATAAAAAATTTGGATAATAAAATATCGGAAACAATCAATTCCATCTTGGATCCGGTCAGGAAATTTCTTCCTATGCCGGGCAAGGTTAATTCGGAATCTGCTCCGGAATTTCATCGTTCCTTCTTCCAAAACGAAAATTTGGAGTAATGGAAAGCCGGTGACCGGAACAGAATGATTCCAGGAAACTTTTTTTGACAGGAGTATTTTGTCATGGCTAAAAAAACGATTGATGCTGTGGATGTTGCCGGCAAGACCGTCCTTATGCGTGTTGACTTTAACGTTCCGCTCGATGCCGAGCAGAACATCACCGACGATCGCCGTATCGTCATGGCCCTTCCGTCCATCAAATCCGTCCTTGACCGCGGCGGCAAACTCGTTCTGATGAGCCACCTCGGCCGTCCCGACAAACTCAAGGAAGGCGAAACGAAAGAAAAGTACTCCCTCAAACCGGCTGCCGTTCGTCTTGGTGAACTCCTCGGCAAAGAAGTCGCGTTCGCGGCCGACACCGTCGGTGAAGACGCTGCCGCCAAAGTTGCTGCGATGAAAGACGGCGACGTCGTGGTCCTGGAAAACGTCCGCTTTGAAAAAGGCGAAAAGAAAGGCGACGAAGAATTCGCCGCGAAACTCGCTGCGTTCGGCGACATCTACTGCAATAACGCGTTCGGCACCTGCCATCGTACCCATGCCTCCATGTATGCCGTCCCGATGGCTATGGCCGGCAAACCGCGCGTCGTTGGTTCCCTCGTCGCGAAAGAGATCAAGTACCTCACCGACGTGATCGCCAACCCGGCCCGTCCGTTCGTCGCGATCCTCGGCGGCGCGAAAGTCTCCGACAAGATCAACGTCATCAACAATCTGCTCGGAATCTGCGATAAAGTCCTCATCGGCGGCGCCATGGCGTACACTTTCTCGCTCGCCAAGGGACAGCAGGTCGGTAAATCCCTCGTTGAAGCCGACAAAGTAGACCTCGCGAAAGAACTGATGGAAAAGGGCGGCGACAAGCTCGTTCTTCCGATCGACACCCACTGCGGCGACGACTTCAGCGCAGACTGCAACAAAGTGGTCGTGGATGCCGGTCAGATCCCGGATGGTTTCGAAGGTCTGGACATCGGTCCGAAAACCGCTGCGCTTTACGCTGACATCGTGAAGAGCGCCAAGACGGTCGTCTGGAACGGTCCGATGGGCGTTTGCGAAATGGAACCCTTCGCAGTCGGTACGAAAGCCGTCGCCGACGCGATCGCCGAAAGTGATTCCGTCAGCATCATCGGCGGCGGTGACTCCGCGGCAGCCATCCAGAAGCTCGGATACGCCGACAAAGTCTCCCACGTCTCCACCGGCGGCGGTGCGTCCCTCGAAATGCTCGAAGGCAAGAAATTCGACGCCGTCGAAATTCTCGACGAAGAGTAAATAAAAGATCTGCGAAAGTGGATCCTCCACAAAAACATCAAAAAGTTTTTGAGGAGGAAGTCTGAGGGAGGAGCAATTTCCAAAATGTTCCTCCCTCACGAGCGTTCATACCATGACAGGCAGCCGGACGGCTCTCGGAGAGTGCCCTCCGCGTGGGACCGCTTGCGCCGAAAATCCTCACCGCCGAGAGCACAAAAGAGACACAGAAGCGCCCTCAACCGCCGCGGCTCGCAGCTGCCGGAAGAGTTCAAAAAGAAGCATCGTTTTTTCGTTTTTTGAAAAATTTTCTATTTTCTTTCGTTTCAAAACCAGATAATTTAAACAAAATGCAGTTTGTTTTGAGAAAAAGAAGAACGTGAATGTCTCACACATCAGGTTTTTGTGCAGTTTGCGGTATGCCGATCAGTCCAGAGGTCCGATTTTGCCCCAATTGCGGTACGCCGGCGGGACGGACGTTTCCGCAAAACGTGACCGCTCCGCAGCAGGTCTCTGCCATGCCGCAGGATGCCGCATATTTCCAGGATCTCACGGTCCCGCATCCGGAACAGTTGAGGATCAACTGCCCCACGCTTCCGCCGGGCGCGTTCATGACTTCTTTCTGGCTGATCGTGCTTACGCTGCTGAGCTGCCTGATTTGCGGAATCGCGGTCATCGTCGAATCCACCATGATGATCCGGGGAGAACATGAAATCCTCCCCGGACAGTTCGGCTTCTGCAGTTACCTTTTCTTCTTTGTTCTGTACATGATCGCACTTTGCCGGTTCCTCTACCGATGCTGGCGTCTGATCCAGGATGGGTACGCGCACACGACTCCGGGAAAAGCGGTCGGATTCAATTTCATTCCGTTTTTTCAGATTTACTGGATCTTCATTTCGGTCTACTGTCTCGCCAAAGATCTGAATGCTTATGCTGCCCGATACCAGATCACGGCTCCGCGTGCGCGGGAGGGACTCGTTTTGACGGGGTTGATCTTTTTGTGGATCCCGTACTTACAGCCGTTTGCCCTTCTTCTCCTCCCTATCGGTTTCTTCTCCATGGCAAGGACCGCCGAGGCGATCCAGGACGCACGCCGACCGGGATCCGGATTATTTTGAAATTTCCATCGCAAAATTCATTTTGCTGAAAGCCAAATAAAAAAGGAGAACGGGAAATGTCTCAGATCGTGAAACTTGCGTGCGCTTTGCTCTTTTCCGGAGCTTCAGCGGTCTGCGGAGCAGATGGAGAGCTTAAGGCGGAAATCGCCGCGGAAACGGAGCTGGTCCTCGAAACCGAAATCACCGCGGAGGCGGAGAATGGCGTAACGTGGGGGAACATCGAAACG
>JAFQUP010000156.1 GCA_017408405.1 Thermoguttaceae bacterium | reverse complement strand
TGATTTTTTACTTCACTCCAACCAGAAAACGGAGGCGGAAATGGAAACCCTTACTTGCGGCACGCCGGGCCTGGAGCTTGCGTACCAGAAGTTCGTTGAAGTAAACTCGGACGAACGAATGCGCGAACTCGCGTGGGCGCGTGAAAAAGCGGCTCGCGACGAACACGGCCGTCTCCTCTTCGCTAAAGAAGAAGGCAGAGCGGAAGGCAGAGCGGAAGGCAGAGCGGAAGAACGCGCTGTGAATCGAGCGTTTCTCGCCCAGAGTCTTCGGAGAATGCTTCCTCTGTTTTATCCGGAGTCCGTGACAGCGGAGACGCTTGAGCGGGTCTGGAACATTGAGGAAACAGAGCGTCTGCAGGAAATAATGAACGCGATGTCCGAACAGAAACCGTTTGAGCGGATCGCGGAAATTTTATAGGTTTTAGGTAATATATATCTGGGTTTAATGGCCGATTAACCATATTTCAAACAGAATAAAAGGCGAAGGAGAATGAAGAGTCTTCGCCTGTTCATTTTATCTTTCTACTGGCGTTGAAGTTTCTCGACCTTCAGCCGTTTCTCAAATTAGTTCTAAATTTACCATTAAGCGTTCGGGTGAGAGTAATCTGGGCAGGAATTCTCTTAATATTGTTTTCGTGAATGATTGGGATATTAATCCGGATTTAGATATGAAAAATGTTAAAAAATTTTTTAATTTCTTTGAAAATGAATAGTAAAAACGAAAAAAGGAGGTATAATGAATTAAAGCAATTTTGAAAATAAAATTTTGAGGAGATCCGTATGAAAGTACAAAACGGTTTTACTCTTGTTGAGCTTTTAGTTGTTATCGCGATTATTGGTATGCTGGTTGGTCTTTTATTGCCGGCAGTTCAGCAGGCGCGTGAAGCAGCCCGAACCATGCAGTGCAGCAATAATTTGAAAAACCTGGGCCTCGCGTGCATGAACGTAGAAAGTACGATTGGCTGTTTTCCCAGCGGCGGTTTCGGATTCAACTGGAGCGGCGATCCGGAGAGCGGTCTTGGATACAAACAGCCGGGTTCCTGGATGTACTCCATTCTTCCGATGATTGAGCAAAACGCGCTTTATCAGCTTCCGGCGGACGGACAGACGGCCGACAAGGCGCAGAATCCTGGAAATTCCGGCATGCTGACGATGTTGACGACGCCGGTTAGTGTTTTCCATTGTCCGTCGCGCCGTACGGTCAAGACTTACCCGACGAAAGATCGGCCTCAGACCAATTATAAACTGAATCCTTCCAATCCGAGCAATAAAACTGACTACGCGGGCAATGCCGGAGACGTCACCGGATGCTCCGTCTACTCGGAGCGCGTGCCGGTTCACACGACGCCAAACGTTCAGACGCTTCAGGGTTGGGCTAAAAATAATAACTGGCCGAACTATCACAGTTCAAATTCTGGTGTCCTTTTTTATCTTTCCAAAGTGAAGATGGGCGAGATCCGTGACGGAACCACCAATACTTTCCTGCTCGGCGAAAAATGGGTAGGTTCGGATTTCTATGAAACCTGCGACAAAACCGTCGGCGACGACTACAGTCCTTTTACCGGCGGCGACCGCGATTGCTTGCGCTCAACGAGGACAGGGAAATTTAACGGTTCCTCTTTCTCCGCGTACTCCGGAGGTGAGTGTGACATCGTTATGCAGGACAGAAGCGGTATTAATGACAGCGGAACGTACGGCTACCGATTCGGAAGTTGCCATGCCGGGGCCTGCGGAATGACCATGTGCGACGCGTCCGCCCAGCGAGTCAGCTACAGTGTGGATCCGGAAGTCTATTACTGCAAAGGAAGCCGAAACGACGGCCAGCCCGCCTCCTCTGAGACACTTAACTAACTACTGATTTCCCACACAAATTCCGGCGTAAAACGAAACATTTACCGCTTAATGGCTTAATATTTCGAGGAGAATTATCAATGAATAAAATACGAACGTTCAGCGGAATTTTTTGTGTTTTGCTGACGGCGTCTCTGCTTTCCGCGGCAACGCTGCCAAGCACGGTCACTGTCACGCAGGATGGTTCGACGACGGTCTACGCCAGTTCCGGCTCCGGGACCATCAGCGGTGACGCGCTGACTGTTTCAGGAACAGCGATCTTCCACCATGCCGCGGGCGGAAACATCACGATCACCGCCCCCATTACGGGATCTGGAACGATACGCCATACTGTCGGGCTCAATCATTTCGACACGAAACTCGCCCTCAAGGGGGACCTCAGCGGTTTCTCCGGAACGATCTCGCAGGAAGGGCACCGATGGATCGAGATATTCACCAGCGACAGCACGACGAAGCTCGACGGCAGTCTGGCGTATTTTGACATGAAAAATATCGTGCTTTCCGGAACCGAAGGACAGTACGGATACCAGGGGTTCGCTCCCGTCGCGATCCATTCCGCCGCGGAAAAAGTCGTTTTCCAGATCGGTGACCTCACGTCCTCGGCACACTGCGAATTCATGTCCAGCGGAATGTCGACAAAACCCATGATTCTGCAAGTCGGATACCTGAATAACGATTCGACTTTCGCGGGCCGGATCTATCACAAAGACTGGGATACCCAAGCCCCCACGTATTTCGTCAGTATTGAGAAAGTCGGTACCGGTACGTGGACGCTTACCGGAAACAGCGCGTATCTTGGCGACACGACCATCACCGGCGGCGCGCTCCAGATTGGAAACGGCGGAACTTCCGGTGCGATCAATTCCCCCGTCATCAATCTCGGAAAAGACGGCACACTCATCATAAACCGCTCCGGCAACGTGAACTGGGACACCCGGCGCGTCAATTTCGAGACGGCTCAGACTCCGTGGACCGAGCGCATTTTCGATCCGGCGACCGACTCGCGGTACATTACGTCCAACATCGTGAAAAAAGGCGCGGGAACCTGGAGCATTACGTTCCCGGACACTCAGAAAAAGGAAACTCTTTTCAACTCCTACTCTTCCGCGGACCAAACCGGAAACTACGTGACCATCAACTCCAACATCGAGATCCAGGAAGGAACCCTTGCCCTGACCAACGCAATCAACAATGACATCGCGGTCTTGGGAGAGCTGACTGGAACCGGCACGCTGAAACACGCGACACAGTCTTGGGTCAAACTCGCGCTTTTGGGCGATAACCGCGAGTTTGCCGGTACGTACCAGATCGACTCCAATCGATGGCTTGAACTCTACGGTACGGAAGCCTCCAGCCCTGATGCCGTTTACACGCTGACGAACAGTTCGCAGGGGATCGCGCTCGTTTCCAAGGGCGACGAAAACTTTTACTTCGGCGCGCTGGCAGGAGGAGGCCAGATCTTCCGGAGCGACTGGGCGAGCGGGAATCCAACGCTTGTCGTCGGAAATGAAAATCAGCTGATCCCGGAAGACCAAAATGTTTTCTCGGGTCGTTTTACCGCGAACGGAAACAGTAAGATCAGCATTCGCAAAACAGGAGCTGACACTTGGACGTATGCCGGAACGAGCGGTCATACCGGCGACACGACGGTGGATGGCGGACAGCTTCGGCTGACGGGAAATCTCAGTAAATCAGACGTTTTCGTTGAAGAAGACGGCGAACTTTGTTTCACTGGGACCATCGGTTCCGAAAGCACGGCCGCGGACCTGACGATCGACGGCGGATTGGTTATTGACTTGACCGACGGTCTGAATGAAGACGGGCAGGTTTTCGGAAACGTTACTTTTGGCGAAGAGGCGTTCATCAAGGTCCTGATGGAGGATTTGACGATTAATGAAGTGTGGGATGCTTCCTACCAGCTGAAAGCCGGACAGTTTCAATTGGAGGATGGAATGAATTTCGGCGAGCTGCTTTCCAATGGCGGTTCAGACATCTGGCAGTACTCGCTTGACGGTGGTCTGCTCACGATCTCCATGAACCACAGCGCGGTTCCGGAACCGTCGACTTGGGCGATGATGGTGCTGGGCGTTTTGGGAATTCTGGCAGTACGCGCAAGAAAAACGGCCGCTATCACCGCCGCGGCTCTGCTTTTGGCCCTTTTCCCCGCCTTGGTGAGCGCGCAAACTCCGGAAAATGGAGTCTGTGCCCATCGCGGCGCGTCAATTGAGTGTCCGGAGAACTCGCTTGAGGCCTTCCAGCGCGCCATTGACATTGGGGCGGACTGGATCGAAACGGACGTCCTTCCCACCGCGGACGGCAAACTGGTCCTCTGCCACAATCGAACGACCGGCGCGTACGCGTCGCAGGATCTCGATATTACGCGGACGACTTACGCGGACCTCTGCCGTTTGGATATGGCAGAGAAATTCCGTGCGCGGAACGGTCTCACGCTCGAGCAGTGCCCGCCGCTGAAGATCGTGCTTCTGGAAGAGGCGCTGGAACTGATCCTGAAAAACAAAAAAGCGCGTCTGACCCTCCACATGAAGGGAAACGCGCTTGAGGGGATCGTGAAGATCGTGAAAGAAATGGGGGCGGAAGAGTGGATTGGCTTCAATGGGCACGAATCGCTCCTGATCCCGGCAAAAAAGGAGTTTCCGAACGCCAAAATGTTTTGGGACCGCTACGGTTCCGACGCGGAGGCCGACATTGCGTTGGGAAAGAAACTCGGTTTCGACTCAATGATCTTTTTCTTCAAGGACGTCACGCCGGAGAAAGCCGCGAAAGTGCGTGCTGCCGGATTTGAAGTGGGAGCCTGGACCGTCAATGGCGAAACGGATATGAAAGTCCTTCTCGACGCCGGTGTCACGCGCTTCTACACAGACGACCCGCGCCTGCTTCTGAAAGTCATGGAAGAGAGAAAATAGTCAGAAATGAATTTGCCTAACGCGATATTTCAGGATATTTCATGATTTCCGCCTTTGATTTCAAACCGGTTTCGTGAAATATCCTTTTTTTTGAGTAAATTTTTGTTTATTCATATTTTCTCCTTTGGATTCAGCCGCAAAATTTTTTGGGGGGCTTGACATTTTCTCTTTTCGTGGCATAATTCAGGGATTGAACGAACCATTTCCTGAAGAGATTTGAATTTAAGAAGGAAAAATTCCATGAAAGAACGTATTGAGCGTGACTCGATGGGTGAAGTGCGGCTTCCCGCTGACGTTTACTATGGGGCACAGACCCAGCGCGCGGTTGAGAATTTTCCAATTGCCTTGGCCCCTCTGCCTTCCCGAATGATTCAGGCACTTGCCCTGGTTAAGTGGGCAGCTGCCAGTGCTAATGAAAAACTTGGTCTTTTGGGTAAAAAGCTCTCGCCGGAACAGATTGAGGCACTGAAAAAAGCGTCTCTTGAGGTTGCTGATGGAAATTATTCGGATCAGTTTCCTGTCGATATTTACCAAACCGGTTCAGGAACATCCAGCAACATGAACATGAATGAGGTAATTTCAAATCGTGCGATTGAGCTTTGCGGTCAGGATCGATTTGAAATGAAAAAAATGATTCATCCGAATGATCACGTGAATATGGGCCAGAGTACGAATGATATTTTTCCAACGGCCATTCACGTTGCCGCGGCGAAAGTTATCCGGGAATCCCTGATACCCGCGCTTTCAGAGTGTGCTTCGGCACTCCAGAGGAAGGCAAATGAGTGGGCGGATATTCTGAAGATCGGCCGTACGCATTTGGCAGACGCGACTCCAATGACACTTGGTCAGGAATTCGGAAGTTTTGCCCGTCAGATTGAGCTTGCCGCTGAAGACGCGCAGACGGCGGAAAAGGCTCTCCATGAACTTCCCGCTGGCGGAACTGCCGTTGGATCCGGAATCAATACGCACCCCAAATTTGCTTCGGAAGTTGCCGGATTTCTGGCGGAAAAAACCGGGATTCCTTTCTGTGAGGCGGTCAATCATTTTGAGGCAAATGCTCAACGTACGGGAGTGGTTCGCTGCCACGCGCTTTTGAAAGCGATCGCGGTTACCCTCATGAGCGTCGCGAACAATATCCGCTGGCTTGGTTCCGGCCCGCGCTGCGGTTACTATGAAATTGTTCTTCCTGATCTTCAGCCAGGAAGTTCCATCATGCCTGGAAAAGTGAATCCGGTTCTTTGCGAGAGCATGATTCAGGTCGCGGCCCGTGTCATGGGAAATGATTCTACGATTGCGGTTTGCGGTGGAGTTGGCGGTCAGTTTCAGCTGAACATCACGATGCCGCTGATGGCTTCGGTGCTTTTGGAAAGCGCGGAGTTAATGGCCCGATGCGTTGATATTTTCACAAAACGCTGTGTTGAAGGTCTCAAGGCGAATAGGGAAAAATGCGAATCATCTGTCGAGCAAAGTCTTTCCATGGTTACTTCCCTTAATCCGCATATCGGCTACGAAAAGGCAGCAGCGCTTGCGAAAGAAGCTTTCAAAACGGGAAAGACCATTCGTGAGCTTTGCATTGAGCAGAATGTTCTTCCGCCTGAAACGCTGGAAGAGGCTTTGGATCCGATGAAAATGACTCGGCCAATGGAAAGCTGAAAGTATTTTTCTTTGTGTTCGGCAGAGATTTTTTCTGCCGAATCGTTTTTCCTTTTTTCAGGAAGAATCCAATGGAAAATCCTAATTACGCGAAGATAATTGAGCAGGTTGCGGAAGCTGCCGTTTCCTCTGGTCGAAAACCGGATGAGGTCACGCTCGTTGGCGTCACAAAATACTTTTCCGGTACGCGGGAGATTTTGGGACTTCATGAAGCCGGCTGCCGCGATTTCGCAGAGAATCGGCTGCCGGTTTTTCAGACAAAATTTGAGTCACTCAAAACCATGCAGGCAAGCGAAGAAACGACTTTTCGCTGGCATTTTATTGGTCCTCTTCAAAGAAATAAAGCAAGGAAGATTCTTCAAATGGCGGATGTCATTCATTCCGGGGAATCTTTTGAGCTGCTTCAGACTTTGGATCGAATTAGCGCTGAGCTGAATATTCGCAGAAAGATTTTTATTGAGATTAATCTTGGCGGTGAAGAGAATAAGCACGGATTTTCACGGCAGGAATTTGAAGAGGCTTATCCGAAAATCATGACATTTTCGCATTTGAATGTGGCGGGTTTCATGGGAATGACTTCTTTGGGTGCTGATGAAGCGGAGGCGCACCGTCAGTTCGCGGCACTCAGAGAGCTGCGGGATGACTTTCTTCCGGGAGGTGAACTCTCAATGGGAATGAGTCATGATTTTCGAATCGCGATAGCCGAAGGAGCAACGATTGTCCGCGTTGGCTCAGCTCTTTTCGAGTAGTTCGCGAATTACTGTTTCTGAGGATTTTAAACGAATTTACGGAAACACCTGAAACAGGCAAGAGAAAAAGAGAGATTTTGCTCTTTTCTTTTTCTTTTCTTTTTGCTAGAATCAGATGGTTTTCTGTTTTGGAGTTTTTATTTCATTTTACCTTCAGAAATGGTGGCGTCATGCTCACGGTCAAACTTGATATTTTTCGGGGACCTCTCGATCTGCTTCTGTTTTTGATTAAGCGGAAGGAGTTAAATATCGAGGATATTCGCGTTAGTGAGATAATCGATCAGTTCAATGAGTACGTGGACATTTTAGAGTTCATTGACTTTGATTTGGCTGGTGAGTTCGTGGCCATGGCGGGGTGGCTTCTTGAAATGTGCGTATTGGAAGCGTTGCCTGGTGAGGCGGAGCCGGTAATTGAGGAAGAAGATCCGCGTGAGGATTTCGTTCAACAGCTTCTTGACTACAAAAAATATCGAGACGCGGCCTGTCTTCTCGAAGAACGCGGACGCCGATGGCAGCAGAATTACGCTCGTTTGGCCAATGACTGTCCGAAGCGTACGCGGGATTTGGCGGAAGAGCCGATCATGGACGTGGACCTTTGGGATTTGGTAAGTGCTTTTGGACGCATCATTAAAGAGCCGAACGGGCCGGTGCCGACAAATATTATTTACGAAGAGACGCCCATTGAAGCTCATATGGCCCGGATTCAGGACCGGTTGGCGGAAAATGGAGTCACTTCCTTTTCCGAACTGTTTAAACCTGGAATGCACAAAACGACACTCGTCGGAATTTTCCTCGCTTCACTGGAACTGGTGCGAAATTATCGGGTTGAAGTGGAGCAGTACCAGCTGTTTGGTGAAATTTGGCTCCATCCTGGGGAAGGCTGGACGAGGGAAATCAATGGCGCAGGAGTTACTTCCGCGTAGCAGTACCAGCTGAAATTCGTTTTTTGTTTAAGAATTGGGGTTTCAGGAGTCGTTTTCGGGATAAGATTCGGGTATTTCCAAACTCATCATATTTTCCAGAACATTTCTTTTGCTTTTTCAGAGTTTTTATGCGCGATATTTCATACCGACATTTAAAATTCAAAAACTTTACGATTGAAGGTTTTTCAAGGGCCGCGATCCAGACTTTCTGGCGTATTCCGGAATTTCATCTTGGATTTGACCTTGGAGCTCTTCCGTGGGAATTCATGGGAACGCAAAACTGGTTCATTTCGCATACGCATTTGGATCATCTTGCGATGCTTCCCAATTATGTCGCCCGGCGCCGTATGATGAAAATGTCTCCGCCAACGATTTACCTGCCGGAAAATTTCGTGAATTTGGCAGCAAAACTTCTTAAAGTCTGGTCTCATCTGGATTGCGGAAAATTTCCATGTGAACTGGTTGGACTTAAACCTGGTGATTCGGTTGAGCTGTCTCGTGAAATAGTCGTGGAAGCGTACCCAACATCGCACCGGGTTGACTCTTTGGGGTATGTTGTTTTTCATCGGCGTAAAAAATTGCTTCCGGAGTATCTCGCTCTTCCGGGAGAAGAAATCTGCCGTCTGAAGAACGAAGGGGCAAGTATTACGTACGAAATCAAAACCCCGAAAGTGGCGTATCTGGGGGATTCGAATCAGATCGGACTGGATGTCAATCCTATTTTTTATGAAGCGGAAGTTCTCATTACGGAAATGACGTTTGTCGAGAAACGGCATCAGAGTGGAAAGATTCATAAATTTGGACACATTCATCTTGATGACATCGTTCAGCGTCAGGAAAAGTTTAAGAATGAGTTGATTATCGCATCTCACTTTACGGCCCGGAGTACGGCGGAAGCGATCTTTCGATCGGTTCAGGAAAAACTTCCGGATATGCTTGGCGGGCGTTTAAAACTTTGGCTTTAGGGAGAACCAGGTCAAAAACTTTTAACGGGAATTCCAGAAACCTGATTTCGAGAAAAACGAATCTTTTTGATTTTTGGCCGGAGTGCCGGAAGTTTGGATATTTTTGAACAGGCGGGACTCTTGGAGTTTTTTAAACTTCAAAATGTGTTCGTTTTTCTCATTTGTTTTGAGAAGGTTCTTTAAGTTTTTATTCCTCTCTTTTCGAAATATCAGTAATTTTTTAAACGTTTCTTGGCGCGAATCGCGTAAAGAAACGTTTTTTGTGGACTTTTGACTATTTTAATTATTTGGGGATGATGATTTATTTTCTTAAAAATAGAAAATTTTGCGGAAAAGAGCTTGACAAATGAAAAATCTGCTATAAAATATCAATTAGAGGTTTTTTAAAGAAGAGGTTCAAAATGACAAAAGATGATCCCCAATACCTGGAATTTCGTGAATTATGCGGTCAGAGAAAGCTGGCAGCAACGGTTCAGCGATTTATTGTTTACCAGACTCTGGCAGGGATGAAGAACCATCCGACAGCGGACATGATTTACGAGCAGCTTCATCCGGAAAATCAAAAGGTTTCCAGGATGAGTGTTTATCGTATTTTGGATACTTTTTCCCGATGCCGAATGATTCGTCGTTTGAATCATCCGGGGGCTGCCACTCACTATGATGCGTTTATGACTCCCCATCATCATCTGATTTGCGTTAATTGCGGGTCGGTGTTGGATGTGGATCAGAGTGAAGGGGAGCACATTGATATTTCCGCGTGTCAGATTCCTCCAGGTTATCAAATTCTTGATACGACGGTCGATATTCAGGGGATTTGTCCGGATTGCGGAGCTGAAATTCAGGATTTTCTAAAACCGGGTAGAGACAATTGAAAAATTTGAGAAACCAGAGGAAATTTAATCCGGTGGAAGACAGTGTTTCACGAGGGTAACGCGGGGATTAGTGAATCCTTCAGAATTTTAAATTCAATACTGTTCTTCTGTTTTGATTTTTTTATATTCTGCCTGTTTTGGATTTATCTGGAATAAAGAACCGGATCTTGTTGAGTTTGCGTTTGAGCGATTAACATTCAGTATTTTCATTTCTTTGAAAAAGAAGGAGTTTGATATGAAAAACGTATTAGTCTTGGTTTCTTTGGGATTGGCTGTTTGGTTTCTTGCCGAAATTGGATTGAAAGATTCTCTGGCCGCTGACATTCCGCAGACGTTCACGACAAATGAAGGAAAAACGCTGAAATTGGTCTGGAGTGATGAATTTGATGGAGTTGGCCTCCCGAATCCTCAGAAATGGGGATACGAATATGGATTTGTGCGTAATCGTGAATCACAATTTTATACTCGGGAAAGAGAGAAGAATGTTTATCAAAAAAATGGCGTTCTGACGATTGAAAGTTTCAAGGAACATTTTGAGGAAAATGGGCAGACCGCGGAAATTACTTCAGGGAGTATTACGACTGAAGGAAAAGCCGCGTGGACATACGGGCGAATTGAGGTTTCCGCAAAGTTGCCGAAAGGACGCGGAGCCTGGCCGGCGATTTGGATGCTGGGAACCAATATCCGAGAGATTGGCTGGCCGAAATGCGGAGAAATCGACATCATGGAATACGTAGGATTCAATCCGACTCAGATTCATGCTACGGTTCACGCGGGCGATGCCGGAAAACATACTCATACTTCAAAGGGATCTTTCATTCGAATTCCAGAGGTGGAAGATCGATTCGCGGTTTATGCGGTGGAATGGACAAAAGACAAAATGGATTTTTTTGTTGATGATGAACTTTACTTCACGTTCAAACGCGGTGATCGAAATATTGAGCCTTGGCCATTTGACAAACCGCACTATTTGATTCTCAATACGGCAATAGGAGGCGCGTGGGGAGGAGCCAAAGGTATTGATGAGGCGATTTTCCCGTGCCGTTTTGAGATTGATTACGTGCGTGTTTACCAGTAAGATTTCAATGGATAAATCTGAAGAAGGATAAACCAACCGCGGCCTGGATTTTTAATAAGATTCAGGCCGCGGTTGATTGAATGATTTAAAATGCTTCTAAATTTCCAAAACTCAATTTCCGGAAGGCCGGATAAATTTTTTTGATTGCGTTGCTGAAGCCCCGGTGTTTCTGAATCGCGGAATTTCCGAGGCTATTCAAAATTTATTTTTTTCCTTCACTGGAAAGCAGTTTTGGAAAGAGCTTTTAAATTTCTGAACGGAGGAAAGCAAGTCATTTAGGGAATGTTTGATGAACTTCCGGGACCAGTCCGTTCTTGCCCGGTTTGAAGAGAATATGGTCAACTCTTCCATTAGGCCAAATTACCTTTGTGCCGGGAAATGCTTCTTCATCTTTTTCTGACGAGGAATTCTGCCGTAATGGTTCGACCATCGGGAGCGGCGTCTTTTTTTCCGCGCGCGGGACAAGCACCATGAGGAATTCCGGTTCCACCGCGTTTACGGTATGAGTGAGTCTTGGATGATTTCCGGCATTCGAGGTCTCAAACCAATGCTGGGCAGTTTCTCCATGAGTCGTGAGAACAGGAAAAACAGTCAGGGTCGTTTCGGTATGTTTTGAAAAAGCGTTTTCCAGTAAAAAAGGTTTTTGGGGATTCATTTTTGCCTTTTCAGCCGTCTGGAGAGAGGCATCTGACTGATTTATTTCTTCCGGAACAGGCAGGGGCGGAAGTTCTGATCCTGCGGGAATTAGCTTCAGGAGGGCGAGCTGAGCTTCCGGTTCACGCGCTGAAATGGTGCACCGGATTTTTTCACCTTTTTGAAGATTCAATTCCAAAACGCTTTCCGTATCCCGTTCTTTGAGAGGACTCCATGAAAAACTCGCGGCAGGAATTAAATCCCAGCAAAATTTTTTTTCGTCGTTGATCTCCACGAAGAAACTGTCTGATTTGTCCAGGAAGGTACCGGCGCAGCGGCTTAATCCAAGAATTTGGTATTTCCCGGAATCTGGCGCGGTGAGTTCAAAAACGGCAGAACCAAAACAGCGTCCGATTTGAGTCGTCAAGACACGGAATTCGCCGCTATGCTGGATGGCCTGCCAATACTCATTTTTGATTTTCAGCTGGAATTCAGGCGACGTGTGCCACTGCCAAGTGAAATCGTGGGCTTTTCCATCTTTTTTTCGATAATCGTCAAAAGTCACGAGGTATGGCGGATTTCCGTCGCCGGCATCGCGCATCATGAGGTAATGACGGTCTGCTTTTTCAACTTCTTCTCCGCTGTCCGTTTTTTTCCATTTAACATGACGATAGTTCCACGCGCCGAGAGCTGAGGCGCGGATCCAGTCGAATTTTTCACTGTGGGAGCAGCCGGTAATTTCGCCGTCGCTTGAATTATGCCAATTCATTGGCTGGCCTTTTCCATCGATCAAAAGTACATTATGCGCGTATGAACTTCCGCTTTTTTTCTGTTCACCGTCATTTCCGTAACCGCTGTCGATAACCAGATCACTTCCAAAAGCGCGAAGAGTAAAAGTACCTTTGTCGCTCTGATCGTGTCCGGCGGCGTGAGGGCCTGCTTCAATGGCGAGATGAAGACCATTTTTTCCGTATCCGCCTTCACGTGCCACGACCAGGCCGCGTCCGCGGAAAAAGAGAAGGTTTGGCAGATATTTTCCGGGGTTTTCAGCGATTGGGCATTCTTCATAGAAAAGAACGAATGCCAAAGCGGAAGCGTCCCTGAACGTTTGCGGGTACTGAGGAGTTGCTCCCGCGTTCCAGCACCACCCCATCAATTCAGCCATTGCTCCGTAGGAGAGAAGTTTGGGACCTGGTTTTTCCTGGAAATGCTGGAGGTAGTCAAGTCCGGAGAGGACCGATTGGGGAGCGGGAAGTCTTTCGCCAGGAATGGCCGGATCCGATTTGGCTAATTCCGCCAGGCGTCCGCAAGAGTACGCGTAGACGGGACAGCCGGTCACACGCCCGTGGGAACAGTCTGACAAATTGTTCCAGACCGGGCGGTTTGGAAGAAGTTCCGCCGTCAGCCAGGGGGCGATCAGATGCCAGTTCGTTTCGGTAAAAAGGTCGCCAAGGCCCTGCTCGCGCAGACATTCCGCGAACTGAATTCCGGCTCCGATACCGTAGCTGAGATAAGCGGGACCTTCATGTCCGCAGCCGTCCAGATCAATCCCAAGCGTAAGGTAATCGCGCAGGTGACGTCTGAACTGGAAAAGCATGGCATCTTCTGCAATTCTCGTTTCTCCCTGGATTGCCAGGATTCCGATTCCGGCGCATGAAACCAGACCCGGATCCCAGTTCCATACGCGGTCTAAGGGATGACTGCCCCAGCTGTCTTTCCATGAATGTTCGTAAATATTTTCAATGAATCCAAGCAGCGTAATTTTAACATCACGGCGTTCTTCGGGAGTGAGCCAGCGGTAAAGCCAGTCGTAACCGAAAGCGAGTGCCCGCACGTAAAATGTCCGAGTATAGTAAAATCCCTGATCAATTTCAGGCGAGTCGACATTCAATGTTCGTGCCATATTGACGAGCGCTTTGGCGGCATGTTTTCCGTATCGTTCATTTTGTGTAATGACTGCGGCAGCCGCAAGAGTTTCGAGCGGGATCACCAATGGATTTAATGTTCCCTCAAATCGTCCGCGATTTTTGTGTGCGGTCAGCTGGTCATTTTTAGAGTAAGCAAAAGCTTTGGTGAGTGGTTCGTCCGCGTTAATTTTTGTCATTGCTTCCTCGGCAAGCTGAAGAAGCCGTTCGTATCCAGCCTGGTGAACTCCGCCGGACGTTGATTTTTCACGGATCCTCTTGAGTCGTTTTTCTGTCAGTAAAAGCCTCGGATGCGAACTGTCAGTCAATTCCGATTCAGGTTTAAGGCTTCGAATGAAATGCTGACGCCGCATTTTTTGAAAGAGGTCATTTTCTTCGCTAATTGTTGTGAAGCGCAGGGAATCAAATTCGATTTGAGTTCGTTCTTTGCCGACGCCAAAAGAAATCTCAAGGAAGTCATTCGCGCGGATTAGTTTCGCGTCAAAAGATCGTACTCGGGCGTTTCTTTCAGGAGTGAATGCTCTGAAAGGAAGAAAAAAATCCACCCATTCCCCGTGACTGTCCGAAAAAAATCCGATTTCCTGCGAGTAATATTCAGATTCCTGCCCCTCTCTGGGAAGAACCATTAAGGCGTGAATTCGATGCCCGATATTTTCTTTGGGAACCCTGAATCGACCGGTAAATCCGCTGAATTTCGTGAAATCCGTATCTGGCATTTTGCGTTGGATCCAGCCAAAATTGAATTCATCCGTATTGACGTCCGCCGTCAAAAAATTCTTCTCCGGATTCCAGCTGAGGCTTACGTTAATTTTATGTTTCCAATAACTTTCAAGTTCATTATCCCTGGGCATGAGAGAAAGTTCTTCCGCGGCTGCCGCTGTTTGGCAAGCGGATTTGGCGGAATACTGGCCGCTGTTCGTTTCGCCTGCTGAAAGCGCGCAAACAAAAATAAAGCAGGAGAGGTTGAAAAATATCGGAATGAAAAAGAATGAGGAAAGTTTGGGAAAAGGTATTTCTGAAAGTATTGAGGGGAAATTTCCGAAAGAGCGTTTTGCGAGTACCAATGATTTAAGTATCCGAAACTGGGATTCAGGTGTCCCAGAATTTTGTTGTGTTTTGGTTAAAGAGAAAAAAGGCGGGATTTTTTTCATGATGGCCTCCGCTTTTGAGAATTTTTAATTTATTAATTTGAATATGTGCTGATTTTAATCGTTTTTGCAAAATTTGTCAAGTAGCGGAATTTAAATTTTAATGTTATCCCGCTTGCGGGAATGGATAAATTATGTTAAAATTGGAAGTGAAAATTTTTAATAGTAAAAAATAAAAATTGAAAAATGAGAGCAAAGAAAATATTTTTTGAGGAAGAATTTTCTTTGGTTCATTTTTGGTTTTTTACGGTTTTATTTTCAGTCGTTATTTCCAGTCTTTCTTTTTCCTTCCGTTAAACAGGAATTTGTCATGGAAAAATTAGTTATTCAACGTGTTTTTCATTTTTTGCTGATATTTATTTTGAGTTCAGCGTTTTCATCATTTCTTTCCTTGCCGTGCCTTCAGGCTGGAGACACGATGCTTTCGCTTTCTGACCCGGCTAAACTTCCAGTTTTGGAAACGGTTCCGGCCGGGTATCCTGACCCGAAAATGACGCTGACGCCGGATGCGTTTCAGACTCCGCCGGAAGGTTTCGGTGAGGTGCCTTTCTGGTGGTGGAGCGGCGATAAACTGGATAAAGACCGCCTCGCATGGCAGATCCGCGAGCTTCACGAAAAAGGCGTGACCGGAATGCAGGTCAACTATGCGCACAAAGACACGAGTCAGCCTCATTGGCCCACGTTCCCGAACTCTCCGGAGATCTTCACGCCGGAATGGTGGGATTTCTGGGCATTCGCGGCTGAAGAATGCGGAAAATATGGTATGGGGATCGGTCTCTCCACCTATACGCTGGACTGGACCGGGACGGAAAATCTCTTCAATCGGATCATCTACGAGGACCCGGCATTTCACACGCGGACACTCCATCTGCGGGAGATCACGAACGGAAATTTCACGCCGTCGGAGAATTCGATCGGTTTCTGGGCCTACCCGTTCCGCGGAAATGTGCTGACGGGAAAAGGGATCCAACTTTCGACGGAAGATCCGGCGCAGACGGCTTCCGAAAATGTGCGAGAAATGCTGGCGAAGGCAGGGAATGCCGACTTTGATTCCGTCCGCATTTGGGAGGTCTTCTGGAAAGGAAATCCCGGGACGCTCGATCCGATCCATCCGCAGTCTGGAGCCCGCGTGATCGAGAAATTCTTCCAGCCGTTCGTGGATCATAATCCGACGAAAGACGCCAAAGGACTGAACTGGTTCTTCAATGACGAATTGCGTCTTGGGGTTGGCGGACAGCGTTGGTGGACGGACGACCTGCCGGAACAGTTTGCGAAATTCAAGGGGTACGGTTTCTTCGACAAACTGCCGGCTCTCTTCATGGACGTTGGTCCGGAAACCGCGAAAATCCGGATGGATTGCGAAGACGTTCAGCTCCACCTGACCGAGATCCGGTACTTCAAGCCGATCTACCTCTGGCACTATGGGCAGGGACTCGTTTTTGGATGCGACAATAATGGGCGCGGAACGAATCCCCGCGAGTACGGCGACTATTTCCGCGCGACCCGCTGGTACTCTGCGCCGGGGCACGACACTCCGGGTGGCCGGGCGGACTTCATCAAGGGAAAGGTCTCCAGCTCCATCGCTGCGCTTTACCGCCGTCCGCGTGTCTGGCTGGAAGGCTACCATTCGCTCGGTTGGGGGGCATCGCCGCAGACGCTCATGACCGCGACGAACGAAAACTTTGCGTACGGCTGCACGCTGCTGAATCTTCACGGACTCTACTATACGACGCACGGAAGTATGTGGGAGTGGGCACCGCCGTGCTACCATTTCCGGATGCCGTACTGGAAGCATCTGCCCGTTTTCCTCAAGAATTTCGAGCGTTTGAGCTACGTTCTTTCGCAGGGCGTCTGGAAGAGCGAGATCGCCGTCACGTATCCGACCTCGCCGGGAATGGCGGGTTTTGGAAATGAGCAGAGTGCTGCGACCGGCTGTGCGTTTGACGCGGCCAGCAAGATCTACGCAGCTCAGCGCGACGTGACGTTCATGGACGATCAGTCAGTCCTTCGTGCCGAGATCCGGGACGGGAAACTCTGCGTCAGCGGGATGGAATTCCGCGTTTACGTTCTTCCTGGAGTCAAGGCGATCCGCTGGGATGTCCTGAAGAAACTGGAAGCGTTCGCCAACGCGGGCGGGATCCTCGTCTGTCTGGACCGTCTCCCGGATGTTTCGGACCGCATCGGTGCAAATGACCCGGAACTGAACGCACTCGTCGCCCGGCTCTTCACGGACGAAAACGCCCCCGGCATCTTCATCCCGAATCGGAACGGACCAGAGTTTGCGCAGCTCATCGCGGAGAAATTCCCGCAAGATCTTCAGTCCGCGCAGACGTCCGGTTCTGCTAAGTTCCTTCATCGTCAGATCGGGGAGCAGAACGTTTACTTCCTGACGGGCATTCCGAAAGATACGCGCCTGACGTTCCGTTCCGTTGGACGTCCGGAGCTTTGGGACACCATGACGGGGGAACGGAAAACGCTGGAAGTCATTGCGCGATTCCCGGTCGACGGCGAGATGCGTACTGTCCTCAAAATGCCGGTCACGGAAGTGGAAGCTGCCCTGATCGTCTTCCAGCCGGATGCATCCCAGACCGCGGAACTTAACGAAAAGACAGAGACCGCCTCCGTTTCCGCAGAGGCGCAGGATACTGTTTCGGCTCTGAAACTCGACGGCGCGTGGCGTTTCCGTCTCGTTCCCACGATGGATAATCAGTGGGGAGATTTCCGCCTTCCCGTTACGCCGGACAATCTGTTCATCGGTGCGGAAGCCCGCCGTTTCCATTACGCGGAGATCGATGATGCCGCCGCCGCGGCATTCCTGGATGCTCCGAATGGTACGATGCCGGAATCCCTTCGTCCGCTTGTTTCTCTCGATACGAACGAATCCTCGTGGCCGATGTGTGCCTACGGATTCGGCACGCAGTTCTTCCTAACGAAATGTGCCCGGGCGAAAGGAATGCCTTCTGCCGCGGATGCTGCGTCAAATGCTTCACCGTACGCCTTCTCTTGGCGTGTCGGCGTGAAAGGGAATCCTGGACATCAGGGCTGGCACGGTACGAAAAAGAACATCTCGGACCATTTTATTGCGCTGGGAAAAGGAAAAGGCGGCCACAATGAAACGCTTTACGTCGAAGAAGATGTACCGCAGAACTATCGTCTCTCCACGTTTGTGCGTTACTCCGGAACGGTCCGGATCCAGAAAGGCGGGAATCTCCCCGTCCGCGTGACGCTCGACGGAAAAGAGATCGCACCGGAGACCGAAACACTCACGCTTGACGGTTCCGTTCAGGAACTTGTGCTTGAGTACGCAAAAGCAGGCCGCGGATTCTGGGTCCTGGAAAAAGGAAACCCGCCGGCAAGAAGTGCACAGCCGGAAGAAGCGGACGTTCCG
>JAFQUP010000155.1 GCA_017408405.1 Thermoguttaceae bacterium | reverse complement strand
GTCTGCCGCATGGCTGAAAAGGAAAAACAGAAAAAGAAGGAACGAAAATGACTGGCGTTTCATTGAAAACCTCACGTAAGTTCTTCAGAAAAGACGGGATTCTGGAATTTAAAAGGGGGACGAAAAGGCCTTTGGAAAAAAGTCAAAAAGTCCCGGCACTCGGCAGAATGTCGGGACTTCAGATCAATTTTTCAGGAACTCATGAATTTCCCGAGCGTCTCAGTCAACGTACTTGACCCAGATGTTGCGGTACTGCACATTGTTGCCGTGGCCCTGGAAATAGATTCCGCGGGCTTCGTCGGCTTCGGCTTTGCGTCCCGGAGTCTGACCGGAAATTTCCAGACCGTCATGGATGAGGATGCCGTTGAGCGCAACGTCCACTTTGGCGTTGGCGACTTTTTTGCCGTTTTCGTATTTTGCCGGGATGATGTGGAAATCGTACGCCTGCCAGGTCAGCGGACTCTGGACGGCATTGGCGAGCGGGCATTTCTGCTGATAGAAACCGCCGCATTCGTTATTTTCACCACGGAGACCGAACGAATCGAGTACCTGGCATTCGTAGCATTCGTAGAGATAGACGCCGCTGTTGGAACGGGCCTGCCCCTTGGCACGCGGCATGAAGGAGAGCATGAATTCCACGTGGACTAAGCATTCTTTGCCCTTTTCCAGTTCCTTCGTCACGAATTCCGCAAACATCGCGCCGGTCTCTTCGTTGATCTTGCGGTAGCTGGCGATATTGTCCGTATTCGTTTTGTCCTTGGCGGTTCCGTCGTAAAGGACGACTGCGCCGTCTTCGACCACTCCGACCCGGTCATTCTGGCGGACGAATTTCTTCGCGATGCGGTCCGGTTTGCCCGGGACACAGAACGTCATGGTCGTTCCGGCAAGATCGATCTTCGTAATGTCGTCTTTGTGGCCGTCCGGGATCGGGAGATTATTCTGGCCTTCCATGTCCATTTTCGTTGGACGCAGAATGACTTCGTTTCCTTCGATCCCGCCTTCATAGTAAATGCGGGCTTCTTTGGCGTGCCAGCCCATGCCGGGAAAACCGCCAGGGAAACCGACGACGGTGAATTTGCCGTCACCATTCGCGATGCACTGGCAGGCGAAGACCTTGCCGCCCGCGTACCAGACGTACTCACCCTGGATCTGGAAATCACGATAGTCGTCCGCGACAGCTTTGACTTCATTAATAGATACGTATTCGTTTTTCTTTTCCTGCGCAAACACGCTACCGGCCAAAGCAGCCGCCATGACTGCCGCACTAAAAACAGAAGTAAATCTCATTTTCTGCTCCATGAAATACTGTTGAGAAAATAAATTGGAAAACGGAAGGTAACATTTCTTCCAGAACTTTGAACTCTATTTATTTTACCCTAAGTGCCCTATTTTGAACAGTGGGAAGCCGGACTTTTTTCAGTTTTTTTCCGAAAAAGTCCCAATTTATCCATTAATGGCACCAGAAATTCCCCAATCGTAAGAAAATAGCGAAAATTTACCGGGGATTCCGCCTGAAATTTAACAAAAACTTTCCCGGTAGCCCTTTTATTTATTGAATCATTGAGTATAATTTAAATTAACGTTGACGAATACTCTATCTCCAGCCCAATTCCAGAAAAATCATGAAACATTCCTTCCTTTTACCAACGGTTTCAGATCGAATGTGGAATAATTTCCACGCGGTTCCTTTCCTCTTTCTTTTCATGTTCTCCTCTTTCTTAATGACGTCAACACTTTTCAGTGCTTCCCGGCGCGAAAACACTCCGCCTCCACCAGGAATCGTCATCGCGGCCAGTCCAGATTGGGAAAAACTCTTTTACGGAACTCCTTCCATGGAAATCATGGAAGACGGCACTTACGTTTTTACTCACGACTGGTTTGGTCCCGCGAGTAAAGGTGAGCGAACCTTCGTCTACCAGTCCACGGATCAAGGAAAGAGCTGGACTAAAGTTTCAGAATTTCCCGACCAGAAAAGCGGCAGTCTTTTCCGCCTCGGCAACACGCTCTACCATATCGGATTTTATCGTCCCGGAAAAAAGGGGATGAGCAACGAATGCATCGCGATCCGCCGTTCCGACGACATGGGGCGAACGTGGACACATCCAGTCGATTCCCGGAACGGTCTTCTCTGTTCCGACGACCGATACTACTCGGATCCTGTCCCCGTCCTGGTTCATGACGGGCGCGTCTATTGGCAAATTGACCGCGTCAATCCAGAAAAGAAAAACTGGCCTCCGTATGATACTCTCGTCATCAGTGCTCCGGATGACAGCGACCTGCTTAATGCCTCCAACTGGACCCGTTCGAATGACGTGAAATGGGACGAGAACTGGCCTTACCGCGGCTGGCTTGAGGGTAACTGTGTCAAGCAGCCTGACGGAAACGTAAGTGTTCTTCTTCGTGTGGAGGATTGGCACTGCCCCGGCGGACCGGGAAAACACGCAGCACGAATCGACCTTTCCAAAGACGGAAGAAAGCAGGAGTTCGTAAAATTCCTCAACCAATTCCCCGGCGGTCATTCAAAATTCTGCATTCGTTTTGATGAAGTATCCCGAAAATACTGGGCTTTGACCAACTGGATTCAGCCAAATCAAAAAGGAGCGCGCAATACGCTGGCTCTCGTCTGTTCTGATGACCTTGACCAATGGGAAGTACGACAAATCGTCTATCAGCACCCGGATGGAATCAACGGTTTTCAATATGTTGATTGGCGTTTTGTCGGTAACGACATTCATTTTGTCTGCCGCCTGGGATGGTTCGGCAAAAATATGCACGATTCGAACTACATGATTTTTGATACGGTAAAAGATTTCCGAAACTCAAGCCGTGAAAAAGACGCTCCTCCGCTGGGCCATTTAAAATAACCTTCCGGCTTAACGTAAATTGTCGTAAATCAAAACTATTTTTAATAAAAAGGAAAAAACCATGAAACGAATTTTTGTTTTTGCGTCACTTGCTCTTTGCCTGATTTTTCTTGCCAGAATCACTTTTGCCCAAGAAACAGCCGCTGCTCCAACCGCCAAAAAAACTGTCAAAATCCTCACAATCGGAAACAGTTTCGCGGACTCACTGCGCCGATATTTTGTTCGAACGGTTAATTCCACTTCAGACTGTGAACTGGTGATTGGTTACCTGAACATCGGCGGCTGCTCTTTTGAACGGCATTGGGGAAATATCGCCAAAGAAATCGCCGATCCCTCCAAACCTGCCCATTTCTCAACGACTTATCTCGAAAAAATCAAAAGTGAAAATTGGGATTTCATCACGATTCAGCAGGTAAGCCATCAAAGCTGGAAATACGAATCATTCCAGCCATACGCGGATCAAATGATCGCGTTTCTGAAAGAAAACTGTCCCAACGCGGAAATCGTCATCCAGCAAACCTGGGCGTACCATCCGGCAGAAAAACGTCTTCTCGGCTGGAAAATGTCCCAGCGCGAAATGTACGAAAAACTGACAGCGGCTTACGATACGCTCGCCCGAAAGCACTCGCTGCGAGTGATTCCTACCGGCGACGCCGTTCAGCTCGCTCGCGAAACGGAACCAGGAGGTTATCGTCCTGATGATCCGGCCACGATCCTGACAGGAGACGGATTCCATCTCAACGCCCGCGGTCAATATCTTCAGGCATGCGTCTGGTTCGGAATGCTCTTTGACGAACCGGTCGCTAAAATCACGCTTCAGCCGAAAGAACTTACGGAAGAGGACGCCGCGTTCCTGCGTGAAACCGCTCAAAAAGCAATTAATGCCCGTAAAAAATAAAAACAGAATGGAGGGACCTTTCAAAAACGCTTTTTCCAGCAAAAGGATAATTCTGAATTTTGACCGCGTTTCCAAAATTCAAAATTCTTCCATTTTCTCACTGAAAGGCAAATTTTGAAAGGTCCCCGGGATTTTTAATTTTCCCAGACAGTTATTTCGGACGGTTTTTCAGTCTTTTGTGCTGTTTCCCGCCCAGAATCACTTAAATCCGCTGAAAAAAATAACATATTTTGAACTATCAAGGATTCCAGTTCCCATGTCTAATGATTATTTCGAATCCGACTCCCAAAATCGGCCGTACTCCGTATTTGGAAATGAAGAGCCGGCAGTAATTGAGGATCCCGAACTGAAGCAGCTCCTGCCAGGAATGGAGCTTTGCCGAAAATATCGATTGGAACAGAAAGCCGGCAGCGGTAAAATGGGAACCGTTTGGAAGTCCTTTGATTTAACGCTGAATCAGCACGTCGCTCTCAAATTTCTCCCGCCGGAAATCCGGCATCAGGAAAAAGTAATCGAGCAGGTTTACCGCGCGGTTCAGGCAATGCGTGTTCTGAATCACCAGTATATCTGTCCGATTTACGGTTGGGAAAACGACCCTCGTTTTGGTTCCATGATCGTCATGAAATGGCTCAACGGCGCGACCTTGGAAGAACTCATCAAAGAAAAACAGAAATTCCGTTCTCCATTTGAACCGGAGCAAATCCTGACGATCCTCCAAAAAACAGCGGAAGCTCTCGATCACGCGCACAAATACCGTATTATTCACCAGGACGTAAGGCCATCAAATATTATTCTCAAAATCACAAACAGCCAGATTGAGGAGCTTTCTCTGATTGATTTCGCACTCTCGGCAGAAATTCATGATTCCTCGATTCGTTTCTCTTCTGCCCATATTCTGACAGGAGGAACGATCGCGTACCTGGCACCGGAACAGTGGCGTGGACAAAACGCGGACGCGAAAAGTGATCAATACTCACTGGCGATCCTCGCGTACGAACTTTTTGCTGGAAACCGCCCCTTTACCGCTGCCAACCCGGAACTTCTTCGGCTTTGCGTTCTTCAGGATACTCCTCCGCAAATCAAAACGGTTTCGGAATCAATTAACGCGGCTCTCCAAAAAGCTCTTTCCAAAAATCCTTTGGAGCGATTCTGCTCATGTGCCGAGTTCGTGAAAGCCCTTTCCGAGAAGGAAAACATCAATTCTGTCTTACCTGATGAAGCAGCACAAACAAACGATTCTTCTAGTATTCTTGACTTTAAAGTTCATTCGACTGAAAAAATTTCGCAATCCGGAGGAAAATCAGCAATTTTCAAAGCAGGAAGTTTTCTTGGATTTGGTACTGGAAATAAAGATGCGAGCAAAAAAGAATCCAAATCGTCTCTAAAAGAAAATCCGTTCATCATGACCGGCGCGGGGGAAAATCAGGCGGAAAGCAAAAATCCGTTCGTCATGACCAGCGCGGGGGAAAATCAGGCGGAAAGCAAAAATCCGTTCGCCATGACCGGCGCGGGGGAAAATCAGGCGGAAAGCAAAAATCCGTTCGTCATGACCGGCGCGGGGGAAAGTCAGGCGGAAAGCAAAAATCCGTTCACCAATACTTTCCAGGTTCCCAACTCGCCTCAAATGAGCAGTCCATTCGTTCCAGCGGCCCCAAACGCCTCCGTACCATTTATGGCAGTCCCTGCTAATGCGTGGTCTACTCCACCCCAAACCCCAGACTCCGCAACTCCATCTGAAAATCAGCAATTCAGCCTTCATGCTCTGAACGCGACTCCCAATACTGCCCCAGCAGCAGAATCAGCTGGAGCGAATTTCATGAATCAGACTCCCCCGAACATTCAGAAAAACGATCCTTCGATTACGCAAGGTTCCCCAAATTCTTCCCAATCTTCAGTTCTTCCCCCTTCTCCACCCGTAAAATTTTCCGAAAATTCAGTACCGTTTCCTCCCGCGCTTTCACTCCCAACCTCCTCAGAACCATCAAGCCAGCCCGCTCCGGTCCCGCCTCCCGCTCCGGTCCCGCCTCCCGCTCCAGTCCCGCCTCCCGCTCCAATTTCTGGATTTTCAGATAAATCGCAGGAAAAGACAAAATCATCTTCACTCCGTACCTCCCCAAAATCCGGTTCAAACCAGAAAGGATCTCCCCAATGGTTAGCATTGGCGGGAATCGTCCTTTTGGCAGCCGGAATATTTTGGTTTATCCAGAACTCCTCCAATTCCATTTTCCAGAAAACGTTCAACCAGACAGTATCATCAGAAAATCCGTCTGATGAGGATATTTCCATTTCTCCAAATCTGGAACAAAATCATTCAGAGTTCGCGTTACCCGTTTCCCCAGCTGCCCCATCCTCAGTCCCTCAAACTGCCGAAGTCGCACAGGCTGTTCCAGTCTCCTCTCCGCCTGCCCAGCCTGCCGCCCAATCCCTCGCGCAGCCGGAAAAATTCGATACTCCCGATTTTCACTCAATTCACCTTCATCTTGGAAAAAAAGATTTTCCGCGTCTTCGCGCCAAATTTCAGGAAATCTATCAGATGAAACTTTCTCCAGCGGATTCTCAACGGGCCACACGCCTGGAAATCGTAACCAACTACTTTGAAAATTTCCTGAAAGATGTCGAGAAAACGCTTGAACGTTTTTCACCTCCAGTTGAACTGTGCGGCGGAGAAGCGATTCTTGTCGAGAGCGGTAACCGAAAAGCGGTCATTCGTATCGCGGGAGAAAACATTCATTTCACCATGGACTCCCCAAGTCAGAAAGGCAAAAATCTTTTTGATATTTTCTACCGTCATCGTTACTCAGATTCCATAGAAAAAGGAAATCTCACTCCATCAATTGGATATGGAGTTTTCCTTCTTCTGACCTCACCCGCCGAACGGGCCAAGGCGGAGCAACTCCTGAAAAAAGCTCATGAAAAGGGAAATCCCAACGATAAAACCGCCGCGAGAGAGATCATGACCGAATTTAACATTACCCCCTAGAAATATCTGCCGGCAAACTTTTCAGGTTTGTCGGTATTTTCTTTTCTCAGAGTCAATTTCACTGATTTTCTCTGAAAAAACGGGGGAATCTCTCTTGCCTGACACCGAAAATTTTGGTATCCTTTCTCCAGAGTATTTTCAGCCTCCGAGAAAGTCAAAGAATCCTGGCGGATCAACAAAATCAAATATTCATGGAAGATTACTCACTCCCAGCCGGCAGCTCCTGCGAGTGTTGCGTGACCCATCGAAAATTTTATCCTGGTGAAGAATATGTTTCCGTTCTTTTCGAGGGCGGCGGAAATTGTGTGCGTAAAGATTATTCACTTGAAGCCTGGCAAAGCCACGCGCCAGAAAAATATCTCGCGATGTGGAAAACGCGCGCGCCATCCCAAACAGAACCTCGCAAATCCCGTACGGCCATAAACGACCTTCTTCTCGCGATGTTTGACCAATTGCGTGAATCAGGTGAAACTCCCGATAAACTTTACGTTCTTTCGCTGCTTCTTGTGCGGCGAAGAATCATGCGTCTCGAGGAACAGTTTGACGAGAATGCCGCGCGGTATCTTCGGCTTTACTCTCAGTTTCGTGATGAATACTATCAAATTCCGGCAGCTTACCCAACCCCCAAACGTCAGGAAGAAATTCAGACAGAATTGATGGACGTTTTGATCGGAAATGAACCGCAGCCGCCTCAAAAACTGATTTCCGAAGAAGAAGCGAAAAGTATTCAGATTTGGGATCCGGATGAAATTGAATTGCCTGATCTGAACGATCTGTCCTCCGACATTTAATTCCTGTTAAATCAAATTTTTGTTTTTTTCATCATACTAACCTTTCGTTCCTCCATGAACCACTATTTCCACCACTCAGCCAAATTCGTTTTCCTTTCGCCTGACAAGCAGAAAACCCGGACAGCTCTTTTTCCGCTGCTCCTTGTTTTCGGTCTGAGCCTGACTCTGTTTTCAGGAATGAGCGGCTGTCGGTCGGGAAATCCTTTCACCAAAGCAGGCAAACCGTCAGCCCAAACCATGGTTCTTTCCACGCAGGCGACACTCCCGGAAATCATTCAGAGGGTCAACCAAAATGTTTTGCGTGTCGACAGTTTCGTCACGAAAAACGCGACTCTCAATGGCGAAGGAGTCTTTAATCTTAAAGGGGAAATCGCGTTTAAACGTCCCAATTATTTTCGTCTCATTGGTTCTCATGCCGTAACAGGAATGGAACTTGATATTGGCCGTAACGCGGACGTCATGTGGATGTGGGTCGGAAAAGCGGAACCCAAGGCAATGTATTACTGCCGAAACTCAGATTATCCCAAATGCGAATCAGAGCTGAATCTCTCCATTAATCCTGCCTGGATTCTGGATGCCATGGGATTCGGTATTTTGGATCCAACGGCCCCCTACGAAGGCCCAACTCCGACTGATGACGGACGTCACCTTGAACTGCGCGTTCGCGAAACGACTTCATCCGGAGAAATTCAAACAAAAGTTTTCGTCATCAGCCGTGAGCACGCCATGCCGGCAGCGGTCCGAATTTACGACCGATTCAACTCTCTCATTGCGGACGCCCGCGTTAAATCTTTCCGTCAGGATTCCGCTACCGGCAACACGATTCCAGCGGCGGTGGAAATTTCCTGTCCCAAAGAAAATCAGGGCCGAGGCATGAAATTTTCCATCCACTATGGCTCACCAACTCTCAATCAGTTGGAAGCTGCCAGTTCCCATCTTTGGACCATGCCCGAATATCCGGGATACCCTCCCGTCAACATGGCTCAACATTAACCGTCAAGTTCACCCACACGGAGTTTTTTAACTGAAAAACTCCGTTTCGTTTATTTAGGACAACAAAATTTATTTCTCTCAAAATTTCACTCTTTTTTTAGGGAATGACCACATGAAAAAAATCTTAGCCGTTTTCAGATTTACTTTATTGGCAGCAGTCACGCTGACTTGTTCAGGCCCGCGTTTCCTATCCATTCCTTGTGCCCTTTGGCCTGCTGAAGTATTTGCCGAATCCGTATCCCAAGCCGCGGCAGAGTCCAAACCAATACTGATTATCAACGAAGATAATGATCACTACTTTAAACAAACGTCCGATTTAATGACACTTGAAGCGCTCCAGGCATACGTGGATCAAATGAAAAATTCTCACGTAACTCATTTTTTCATGTGTCCTCAAGGTCAGCGAACCAGTTACGCCTCCAAAGTTCATGAACCGATCTGGGAAGGAATGGCGGACGGTTCACCCATTAACTATGGTCCGGGTAAATCGGGAATACGCTGGGCGACCAACTGCCGAAAACTCTTTGACATGGGAATTGACCCGTACCATGTTTGGATTGAACGTTGCCGAAAAAACGGGATTTCACCATGGATCTCAATGCGCATGAATGATGTTCACTTCGTAAGCAGGGAAAACTATTTTCGAAACTTCAACTTTTGGAGAGAACATAAAGAACTTTGGCGTGTTCCGGAAACAAATATGAAAAACTGGATGGACTGCGCTTTTGACTACTCAAAAAAGGAATCGTACGATTTCTATTTCGCGTGTGCCAAAGAACTGCTTGAACGGTACGATATGGATGGATTTGAGCTGGACTGGATGCGATTCTGCCTCCACCTTACCCCCGGTAAAGAGAGAGAGCAGGCTCACTGCCTGACTCGCTTCGTTCGCGAAATACGTCAGTATGCCAATGAAATTGGGAAAAAAAGAGGCAGAAAGATCCCAATCTCTGTTCGAGTCCCCGCGACACCACAGGCTTCTGCCGCATTGGGCATGAATGCTGTCGAATGGGCAAACGAAGGACTCATTGACCAGATTGTCGCTTCCTGTTTCTTTTCCTCAAGCGACTTTAATATCGCGGCAAGCGATTGGAAAAAACTTCTCAAAGATCCAAAATTCCCGGTTCTCACTGCCGCGGATGACGGTGTTTCTTGCGGAAATGGCATACCAAGAATGGAATTAACTCACGAAATGTATCTCGGTTGGGCTAATGCCATGCTCGGGAATGGTTCCGATGGACTCTATCTCTTCAATCTGGTTTATCGACCAGAAAAATTTCAAAAAATCATTGCCGAGGGACTTGAGAAGGAACGAATTCTTAACCTCCATCGAAGACACGTCGTTTCATATCGCGATTTCCTGGCCGCGTACGACGATCCGGCTCTTAACCCGGAAAAGCAGCTGCCACGAAATCTTACGGAGGCTAAAGCTGAAGATTTCACCGTTCAGTTTGGTAAAAAACCAACGAAAGAAGGGAAACTTTGGGTCGTTGCGGCCTTCATGGAAACATCAACTCTCGACAAAGCAAAATTCAGCGTAAAACTTAACGGAATCGAATCCAAAAATATGGAAGAATTACCCAACCCAACACTCTTGGGAAACGCGAAACGCGCCGTTCGGTTTCTGGTTCCGCTTGCTGCCGCCAAAGACGGCCTGAACACCGTATCAATCCGCGCGGAAACCGATGAAAATCAAAAAATTTCCTGGCTTGAATTGGAATATGTTCCGGAAAAATAAATACTTAAACCGTTTTCTGAACCCACTGTTTTCTGAACCTGTTTAACGGAAATTCCGGATACAAATTAATCTTTAATCTGACTTCAATAGAAAACTCCCTCTGAAAAACTTCAAAGGGAGTTTTCAAAATAGTTCAAAAGTTTGTCAAACCAAATCCCGGTTCGATCATTACGAGACTTGATCTACCCTTTCATCATTTCCATTCAGGCAGATTCTTTCCTGCCCCGTTCCGTCTCATTCAATACGTAATCCCAGTGCACCACGCGAGCACCGCGGAACTGACCTGAGTCAGTTTACCCGTTTCAGGACTGACACGAAAAACGTTCACATTATGTGATTTTTTATTGCATGCGATAAAGAATTTTCCTGTCGGATCCAAGCCGGCAAAACGAGGAAACTCGCCGCCTGACGGAACATACTGAATCGGGTTCAGGACAACCCCCGCTTCCATTTTGGCACCATCAACCGCTTCTTCTGAATCAATCGCGAAAACCGTAATCAAATTCGCGCCGCGATTCGTAAAATAAAGGAATTTTCCGTCTTTTGAAACATCAATCGCTGCCGATTTATTAAATCCGCGATATCCCGGAGGAAGCGTGGGGCTTGACTCCACGAGCGTCATGGCTCCCGTTGCCGAATCATAGGCAAAAGCATCCAGTGTGCAGGAAAGTTCATTCAGAACGTAAACATACTTTCCATTTGGAGCAAAGGCCAAATGACGCGGCCCGGCTCCCGAAGCGGTTCGCGTACTCGGAAAATCAGGATTTCTTTTCCAAATTTTTTCTATTTCATCAAAATAAAATGAACAGATTTGATCGCCGCCCAAATCGCAGCAAAGTGAAAACTTCCCGTTGGGGTCAGACGTAACAAAATGCGCGTAAGACTGTTTTTGTCGAGCGGCATTCGGCCCCTTTCCCTCCAGCTGAAAAACAGCGTTCAACTTACCCAAAGAACCGTCCTCATTCAGTTCAATGAAAGAAACCTGACCGCTGCAATAGTTCGCAGCACAGGCAAATTTTCCATTCGGATGAATACTCAAATGGCACGCGCAGGTTCCTCCGGAGTTAGCCGTATTCATGCGAACCAGTGAACCGTCCGCCTGCTTTTTGAAAGCAATGATGAGACTTTCTTTTGTCGTTCCGTCTTCATTCCCCGCTGAAGCGTAAATGACGTCTTTCAAAATCGGATGGCTCGTTACCCAGGATGGCCCTTTAGCTTTTGCCGCCAAGCCACAGTTGACGAGTGCCCCCGTCTCCATATTAAGTTCCAGGCGATAAATTCCTTCACTCGGCGGAATATTCGGGTCGTTCGTGGGATTACTGATCGTTCCCGCATAAAGCGAAACCGTGTTTTCATCCGCTGCCGCCTCAACATTCAGGGACGCGGCAAATCCAGAAAGAACCGCAACAGCCCAAAAGCCGAAAATACGGCGGGAAAAACGAAAATCAATCTTTTTTTTCATTTTTAACCTCAAATTTTGAAATTATGTTTCAGGTGGGATAAATTTAATTTGACTATTAAGACGTTTTACTTAAATATTCTTTTCCGCCCAGACTGCCAGCTTTTCGCGAAAAATCTTCGCGTTATGCCGAATATCTACCGGGAAAGAGGGATGGAAGAGAATCATCTCAATCTTCTCGGTCAGTGAGCTTGCGGTTCCCAACTCCAAAAGTTCTTTACGGAAATATTCCATTCGCGCTTTATTCTGAAGAATCCTCGAATCTTTCGGCTCAATGATGATCACCGGCCGAAATTTCCCCTCTGGCAAATTTTTATCCGGAACTCCAACCAAAGCAGAACGATTTACTTCAGGATGCCCATTAAAGATTGCCTCACAGCAAACCGAAAAGCACGGTCCATCCTCCGTTTCGACCCGATGGGCTTTCCGACCGCAAAACCAGAAACGTTCCTGCTCATCCAAATAGCCAACGTCTCCCATCCGATGCCAGATAATATCCTCTCCGTCTGGTCCAATTTCATGAACCTTTGCTAAAGCATTCGCCTCCGTGCGGGTCACGTATTCTCGCGTAATCTGAGGCCCGGTCACCATTAATTCACCAATCTGTCCTATCGGCAATTCCTCCGTATCCGCCAGATTCAGCAAAGGTTCATCCGTAATTCGAATTACGCGCCATCGGATTGACGGGAATTTTCGACCAACACAAACCCCTGCTCCTGAACGGGTTTGAACCGCCGTTCCGTCAATAATTTCACGGGAAGAAATCGTTGCGACGGGCAATGCCTCCGTCGCTCCGTACGGAGTATGAATTTCCCCTTCCGGATGAATGATGTCCCGAATACCGCGCAAAACATTTTCCTGAACCGGCGCGCCAGCCGAAAGAATCATCCGAACATTTTCGAGTTTTTCACCATGCGAATGACACCAGTTTCCAACCGATTTCCAAACCGCCGGCGACGCAAAGGACTGCGAGGCATTCCAGTCACGAACCGCTTCCAGAATATTTCTGGGATCAACCGCCGCCGGCCGACTCGCGTCCATATCCGGGATTACCGCCGTGGAACCCATTGCGCAGTTAAAGAGTCCAAACATTGGAAATCCCGGAAGATCTGTCTGACCTGGCTGAATACCGTACTGTCTGGAGATTTCATCAACCTGAGTATTAAATGTTCGGTGCTGGTAAAGAACTCCTTTTGGTGCCCCGGTACTTCCAGTCGTGAAAATGATAGCAGCGGGATCATCTTCCGTTACTTCCTGAATCGAAGGACCTGGCCAAGGTCTGGCTCGAAGCATTTTCAGCGTCGGGCCTCCCCAAAACCATCTTTTTCCCACGGTCAGTGAATGTTCCGCGTTGGGATAGCGCAGCCGCATCAAACGCCATACCGCCTGAACTGCCGAAATCGCGACAAATCCATCCGGATCCGCTTCCTCAAGACACTGAAAAAGATTCCCCTTTCCCATGCCCGGATCAATGAGAATCATCGTCGCGCCCGATTTCAGCATCCCGAAAACGCAGGAAACAAAATCAATCCCCGGCTTCACCAGCAATGCCATTCGAGAGCCTTTGCCTACTCCCATTTCATTCAGTCCGGCAGCAATCCGGTCACTATCTTCATCCAGTTCCCGAAAAGTGAAGGTCCGATACTGCCGTTTTCCCGCTCGATACCCTAAAGGTTCAACGACCGCAATCTTTTCAGGCTGGGATTCAGCAAATGCCGCCAGTCGGCACGCTACGTTTGCGTTACTCATTTTTCCCACTTTCATTTTCAGATTCTTTTTTCTTTAATGATTCCTCATTCTGATTCACCAAATCTCCAGCAGCTTCAGAATTTCCAGGTTTCGAGGATTCAGCGGAACGTTCTCCCCTCTCATCCTCTGAAACTTTCCGCTCCTCATCCTGCGCTTCAGGCTCATCAGACGCTGCGGCGGAATCATCAGCTTCATTCACCTCTTCCTCCTCACGCGGCCTGGAAATATCGGAATCCTCCTCTTTTTCTTCGTATGGAGATTCGCCGGCATAGAAACTTTCATTGATTTCATTGGCAATCTCTCCAATCAGCCCGCGATTTTCCCGCCGGTCATAGAGTCTTTTTTTCTGTTCATCAATCGCTTTGGTCTTTTTTTCCGCGGCAGCGGCCTCCTGCGAAGCAATATCCATCCCGCTTTCCTGGAGCATTGCCTGCATTTCGAGAGTTCTGGTATTCTCTGAACGTTTTTTCTCCAAACGCGCCTTCTCTTCCTCCCATTCGTCTTCCGGAATGTCCGCGATTTCTCCATTTTCATCGATTCGCATTCTCATTCTGAAAAGAAGACCATCCGGATCCGATATCTGTGATCCGCCTAAAAAATACTCCCATTTCTGTTTCACGAGATTACGTTCATCCTCCGTCAAAACATAATCATTCATCGTAACCTGGTAAATAAGCGATTCAACGGTAACTGGTCTCGGAGCCTCCATCTCTTTTCTCGCCTTTTCTGCCTCTTCATGGACAATACGTACGTCCGCTTCTGCCTGCTTGATTTGAGTCTGAGTAATCCAGACATTTGCCGGCTGATAGATTTCCCAAATCCCCCAACCAAGAAAAAAGACCGCGACGATCACGACCAAAAGACGTGAAAGCGTCCCAAGCCAGGATACTTTAAAATTAGGTTCGGAATCGTATCGATCAACACGCCGCACTACTTTTCGTTTCTCAAAACGGTCCAAATCTCTCATTTTTATCCTCTGACATTCCAAAATTTTATTTTTTCATTCACGCCTCTGGAAGAATCTGTCCTACCAGAGTTCCTTTGGGAAGCTGAACCAGTTGAGCAATGACCGGGCATTTTACCATAAAAAGATGGAGAATACTCCGCTTCGCCGGCTGCATCGTCTCAAAATTTCCCTGCCCTTTCGCGATTACCAAATCAGAATCCATGAAAATCTCACGAAATTCCTCTGAAACCATCGCCTCTGGAGCACCAGGAACGTCACTTCCAGTCGTAATGACACGGCAAAGAGCGGGAAGGCCCGCGTATTCCGCGTCCGAAAGGATTGCGTCATTTACGACCGCCGAACCGCGAACGGCCGCGGTCACGGAGACAAATTTCCCCAACTCTTCAATTAAAAGCGAATCCCAGACGATCTCTCCGCAATTATCGCAAACATAAAGAAGAGTTTTGTTTTCCGGTTTTCGCAATTCGGACTTAAACTTTGCCGTATCCAAACCAATTATCGGCTGATTAGCGGCTTTTTCGACAGTTTTTACGATCTCCGCCTCAGAAATTGAGTCAAAAGTAGAAAAATCAATGATATTTCCAGCGATTGCGTAACGAATCGCGGTTTCCAATGGGTCTGGCGCGCTTCGAATCCTCTCGCGAAGCAGAGGCTTAATGGAGTTGGTAATGGCATTCATCTGGCGCTTAATTTTGAGATAAGGATCAGGATCATGAAGTATCTCTCGAATCGCGGAGTGCAGTTCACGCCCCAACTCAGGCGGTGTCCGCTGAAAATCCGCCTCTGCCATGAGACGCCCCGACGCGCGGATGATGGCTTCACGTTTCTGCGAATCATCTGTTAAAAGCCAGGCGGCTTCAACTCCCTGACGAAAAAGACAGGAAAAGCACATCTGTTTCATTAACATAAATCAGACCTCTGAAAAGAAATTTCAGAACACCTTTCGAAATACTCCCCAATGAGAAAAACGAAAGAATTCCGAATCCTGGCAAGTACCAAAAGTTCAAAATATTCGAAAATATCCGGAACTTCTGGCAACACAGGCTGAAATTAAAATGTTTCAATTTTCTGACAATTGAGTTTTTGAATCTTCCTTTTGGTTCAAATTCTATTACCCTCGACTCTTTGAGCACTCCACTCCAGATTCAAACGTATTTTTCCGCCGCGCAAAACACGTTACTCGGACAGCCTTTCAAAAAATCCACGCGGAGAACCGCACGCCGGACAAACCTTTGGCGCCTCCTTTTCAGATTGAACGTATCCGCATTTCAGACAGTGCCATTTAACTGGTGACTCCGCGTGGAAAAACATTCCGCCTTCAAGCTCGCAAAGAAGCCGTGCCAGCCTCATTTCGTGCCGACGTTCACAAAACGCAATTGATTGAAACCGATTCGCAAGCTCATCAAAACCTTCTGAACGAGCCTCCTCCGCAAATCTCGGATAAAGTTCTGACCATTCCTCTTTCTCCGCTCGAACAGCATTCCGGATATTTTTCTGAGTTTCAGCAATTCCTGAAGCGGACAAAGTCATGGTAAGAGAAACTTTCCCTCCCTGAAAATAACTGAAAAAAGTTTTCGCGTGTTCCTGTTCCTGAAAAGCAATCTCTTCAAAAACCCGCGCAGCGGCGGCCAATCCTTCATCTCTCGCCTGAGACGCGAAAAAAACATACCGCGCGGCAGCCTGCGATTCACCCGTAAAGGCCTGAATCAGATTTTTCTCTGTCTGTGTTCCTCGAATGTCCATTTTCTCTCTCATTACTTTCTGAATACCGCCTGAGACCTGGTATGCCGCCATACTAAATTTTCATAAAAAAACTGACGGCCCCAAAAGAAAGGGCAAACCCCCATTTCCAAAAATCAGCGGGAAGAATACTTTCTCCCCGCCGCTGTTTCTAAAACCTTCTGATTTATCAAAAAGTTCTGTTTACGCTTCTGAATGCCTCTTAACCAGAATGAGGACTGACGATTATCTTTCAATCAGAGCGCGCATTTCAGGCGTGATCTCCATGTACTCGAAATTACGGAACCAGACTTCGGCATCCGCACTTCCATGAAGCTGAAGACCGAATTTTCCGGTCAGTTCTGCCTGTTCATCCACAAAGTCGACGGTGCGGAAGTCGTTCAGCAGATGGCAGAGGCGCTTTCCGACGGCGACGGTGCAGAGGCTGTTCCATTCGCCGTTTTCCTTACGGACTTTCATGATGTACTCATCATTGGTGGCGAGCCAGCCGCGGCCGCGGGTCTTATGTCCGGCCGTGTGCCAGAGTGCGGAGTCTTTCGCATTACCGGCGATCTCGTTCTGATTGCCGCGCAGCAGCCAGGAAGTCGGGACTTCTTCCGCGCGATAGTAGAGCGCACTGTTTCCGGCGATGAAGCGATAATCGCAGCGAACGGCAAAATCATCGTAGTTCTTGTCCGTCACGACGAGACCGTCACGGACTTCCCCTTTGTCGTGGCTTCCGCGAAGTTCACCAGCTTCATTGAATTCCCAGCATTCCGGAAGTACGTAACGGCATTCGTTCAGCTTCCATTTTCCGTCTTCACCCTTGACGAAGAACGGCTTCCACTCGGAAGCGGGGAGTTCCTTGATGCGGATATTGCGCCACGCCATTTTGCCGGATTTGCCAGCATGGATCTGCAGACCAATAAAACCGGTGGATTCCACGACATCCAGAACGTTCGCGACCGGTTTGCCATTGACCCACGTACGGAGGGACGGACCGACACACTGGATCTCGACTTCGTTCCATTCGCCTTTTTTGTACGTGGCGAAAGCTTCATTCTTCGCCTCGTCGGTGGTCAGCTGGTCATCGAGGAACGTGCGGCCGTGCTTGAATCCGCGTCGTCCTTCATCGTAGATCTGCCCCAGAGCCGGATATTCGGCCAGCTCGCACTGGTAACCGAACACGAGGCCGTTTTCACGGGCCTTGGAACGGAACTGGACGCCGGAATTTCCAGATTCAAGGAATTTGAATTCCAGCTTCAGAATGAAGTTGGAGTACTCTTTGTTCGTGCAGGCAAACGTATTGTGCGGGGTATTCGGAGTACAGACACCAACGATGCAGCCGTCTTCCACGTGGTACTTCGCGCTGCCGCCGCGAATGGTCCAGCCGTCAAGGTCTTTACCGTTGAACAGAGAAACGAAACCATCTTCAGCAGCCATGACTGAAGAGCAAATTGCTGCCGCAAAAAGAATCGCGGCAAAGGTGAGTTTTTTCAGCATAAAACTTTCTCCTGGTTGGATGGAATGAATAGTTTCCGGGAAAAATCACCATATCGAGTAATTTTTCGGAATATCCCAATCTAAATAACTGGATCAATTTTAGCATATTCCCAAACTCTTGACTAGCCCCCCACTCTGGAAAATTCTGATATTTGAGAAAATTTTTATTTTATCTGGAATTCCTCTTTTTTTCCGCTGTCTTTTTCCACACTGTTTTTGTTCCGCTGCTCCCATCTCCATTTCCATGGCGGAACTGGATTCTTTTGCGACCAAAGCCCGCGTTTTTGATCCCGCGCCTCTTTTTGAGCCGCCGCAAGGTTTCGCTCGTTATTGAATTTTGAGTAATGCCACGCTAAACCTGCCCGAAGCATCGACTCTTCAATGTCTGTCGAACCGGAAGGGGAATCGAGAAATATCCTGCCGACTATTCGGCCATACTGATCCGTTTTATCCACTTTCACTCGAATTTTCTTTTCATGAACCAGCGAATTCAGATGCTGACGGGCACGATTGCCAAAATCCTGCCCCTTTTCCGGAGCATCAATTCCCTGAAAACGAATCCGAACGTTCTGACCAGTTTCCGACTCCAGCCAAATAGTATCCCCGTCATCCACGCGTACGACACGTCCGAAAAGCGTCTCACCAGCCTCCCATACCTCTTCTGCCCGTTCCGAGTTTCTCTCCTGCTTCGATGAGAAACGTGATTCCCCAGCGGTCTCTTTCGCGGCAAGTCCCTTCTTCTCCTCCGAATCATTCGTCTTTACGCGTGATACCCCTTGAGAAAAAGCCCCCAGGGTAACCACAATCGCCAACAGAATCAAAACCGCCGCGGGAGAAAGATGAACCCCTCTTAAAATACGTAAAAGTTCAGGTAAACGCTCTATTTTCATAAGATTTTTCCTCTATGAAATACCTTCTTTTTCAAACTTTCCGGAAACTCGCTGCGTTAAAAATTCGTTACTCTGGTTCTGAAAAAGCAAGCTCAGATCTCTCAAATCCAAAAAAAAACGGATGTGCTTCAAAAGCCATCCGATTTTTAAGGCAGTGTGGACGGTGGGACTCGAACCCACGACAACTAGAACCACAATCTAGTGCTCTGGCCAACTGAACTACGTCCACCATCTATGAACTTAACGTGAGAAATTTGATTTCAAACCTCAATCTCTCATTAAGTACTTTGGATTTTAGCAGAAAAAAATTTTTTGTCAATGGGGTACCCCAAAATTTTGGCCAAAATCCGACTTTGGTCCAATTTTTTGGCGAATTTCCGCCACCCGCTCAACAAAACGTCCGCTATGAATATCTTCCTCAAGCTCTTCCAGCGTCGCGTAAATCACGTGACTCAAAAATTTGACTGCCCAATTCTTCTTTAGCGGCGAAACAGAAACCACGACTGCCCCGTGCTGATTCCCTTCCCAAATTTCCACCGCGGTCCCCATCGACGCTTCTGGAATAAACGCCAAAATCACGTCCATCTCACGGCAAAGATAATTATGTCCAAGAAAAACCTTTTTCCCAAGCTCATCTGAATAATTTACGGAGCCGGTATGTTTCTCGAACGGATCGTAAACCGCAGAATCCGGAACATACTTCTTCAGCATTTCTTTCAGCCGCGTACGATACTCCTGAGAATGAAGCTCCATCTCACGAAATGACCCCTGCATGATTCCGGCAAGAAAAATTCTCATAAAATCCCCTGAACTCCCTCCTGATACGAACTCCAACATTCTCCAAACTCACTCCGGATGACTTAATTTTGAATAGTAATCATTAAGCCTGGTAAAAAGGTCCAGCAGGCACTGCCACTCCTTCTGCGCGAGAAAGAAACGATCCGTGTCCTCAT
>JAFQUP010000023.1 GCA_017408405.1 Thermoguttaceae bacterium | reverse complement strand
TTTCATGGTCTATTCCTTAAATTCAATTTGTGTGTATTTTCGTCCTGCTCTTCATTTTTCAGACGGGCATTTCAACAAAATCGCGTCTGAAACAAATAGCCCATCCCGCTGCTTCGGTAAAAGAAAGCAGCGGGAAACAGGAATCCCATTAAAGATCGAGCGGTTTGAGCCAGGCAGCTTTCAGGTCGGCGAGTTCCGCGTCGATGACGTTTCCGCCGGCGATGCCTTTCACCGTGAGTTTCGTGCCGGAGTTGACCGAGCCGATCTTCGCAGCGGCGACACCCTCAAGTGCGGCCAGGAATTCGGCTTCCTTCTCCGGAGCGACTTCGACGAGGAAGCGCGTGTTGGATTCGGAGAAGAGGATCGCGGCGTCGGATCTCTGTCCGTCGAACGGAACGGCCGTAAGGTCGAGTTCCACGCCAAGTTCACCGGCGAACGCCATTTCTGCCGCAGCGACTGCGAGACCGCCTTCGGAAAGGTCATGGCAGGAACGGACCGTACCGGCCTGGATCGCGTCGTAGACCGCTTTGAGGGTCTTTTTCGTGACGTCGAAATCGACTTTCGGGCACTCGCCGCCGGAGAGTTTGTTCACCAGACCGAAGTGCGAGCCGCCCATTTCCTCTTTCGTCGTTCCGACGGCGTAGAGAGCGGAACCGGCAGATTTCAGGTCCATCGTCACGCATTTGCGCACGTCGTTGACCTGCCCCATCGCGCTGATGAGCAGAGACGGCGGAATGCTGATCGGTTCCTGACCGGCAGGACGGAATTCGTTGTTGAGACTGTCTTTACCGCTGACGAACGGCGTGCCGAGCGCGATGGACATATCGCGGCAGGCGATAGCCGAACGGACGAGGGAACCGAGCGTTTCCGGACGGTCCGTGTTACCCCAGCAGAAGTTGTCGAGGATGGCGATCTTTTCCGGATCGGCACCGACGGCGACGGCGTTGCGGAGAGCTTCGTCGATCGCGCTGGCGGCCATCCAGTACGTATCGCATTCGCCATAGCACGGATTCATGCCGTTAGAGATGACGACGCCCTGCATCGTGTGGAGACGGGGACGGAAGACGGACGCATCGCCCGGGCCGTCATTGTTCACGCCGACCAGAGGTTTGACCGCGGAGCCGCCCTGGACTTCGTGATCGTACTGGCGGACGACCCAGTGTTTCGACGCCACGTTGTACGAGCCGAGGATCTTCGTGAGGTCTTCCGTGTAGTCCGTGCGGATCGGCAGATTCATCGGGGAGACCGCCGGAGGAGCGTAGACGGCTTCACGGACGACCGGCGGACGGCCGCCGTGCATGAAGTCCATCGTCAGGTCGGCGACCTGGACTCCGTCGTATTTCAGGACCAGACGTCCGGTCGGAACGTAACGGCCGATGACGGTCGCTTCGACGCCTTCCGATTCGCACAGAGCCTTCATTTCCGGCCATTTTTCTTCCGCGACGCTGAAGACCATGCGTTCCTGCGCCTCGGAGATCCACATTTCCTTGTACGAGAGACCTTCATATTTGAGCGGGATCTTTTCGAGCCAGACTTCCGCGCCGATCTCTTCACCCATTTCGCCGACCGCGCTGGAGAAACCGCCTGCGCCGCAGTCCGTCACCGCCGTATAGAGGCCGCGGTCACGGGCTTCGAGAAGGACGTCGAGGACCATTTTTTCGGTGATGGCATTTCCGATCTGGACTGCACCGCCGGAGAGGGATTCGCTTTCGTGCGTCAGTTCTGCCGAGCTGAACGTCGCGCCGTGGATGCCGTCACGCCCGGTCCGTCCGCCGACGGCGACGATCAGGTCGTTCGGGTTAGTCTTTTTGAACGATTTGTCGACCGGGATCAGACCGACGTTTCCGCAGTAAACGAGCGGGTTGCCGAGGTAGCGTTCATCGAAGAACACCGCGCCGTTGATGGTCGGGATTCCCATTCGGTTGCCGTAGTCGCGCACGCCGGAAACGACACCGCGCATGACGCGTTTCGGATGCAGAACGCCCTGGGGAAGGTCTTCCAGCGGGATCTCCGGCGGAGCGAAGCAGAAAACGTCAGTGTTCGCCACCGGTTTCGCGCCCATTCCAGTCCCCATCGGGTCGCGGATGACGCCGCCGATGCCCGTGTTCGCGCCGCCGTAGGGTTCCAGCGCGGACGGATGATTGTGCGTCTCGACCTTGAAGCAGATATTGTATTCGTCGTCAAACGTCACGACGCCCGCGTTGTCCTTAAAGACGCTCACGCACCAGTCGTTTTCTCCGAGATTCTTGCGGATCTCCTGCGTCGCGGCGAAGATCGTTTCTTTCAGCATGTTCTGGAAAACGATCTCACGCTCATCGTCGCGGTAGGAAATACGGCCGGCCAGCGTCTTGTGCGAGCAGTGTTCGCTCCACGTCTGTGCGATGGTTTCCAGCTCGACGTCCGTCGGGTCGCGGTCCAGATCCTGAAAATGCTTCTGGATCGTCTGCATTTCGACCAGCGAAAGATAAAGCTGACCTTTGATCGCCAGCGTTTTAAGTTCCTCGTCATTCATGCCGCGGATCGGAACGATCGTCAGCTCGAAATGGTACGGGCTGCCGACTTCCAGATGCTCAAACGTGAACGGACCTTTGACGACCTGTTCGATGGCGTCATTGGCGAGGATCTTCCAGCAGAGTTTGTCGATGTTTTCCGTGTCGAAACCGGAAATGAAGAACTTACGGAACGTGCGGACCGCTTCAACGGGGAGATCCATGTCCTTGATGGCTTTCAGCGCACTGTTGGCGACCGGGTCCATGACGCCGGGTTTGGGAAGGACGTTGACGAGCGTTTCGCCGTTTTCAGCATCTTTTGCTTCCGAAACGGGGAAAACGACCGGTTCTTCCACCACACAATCCGCCAGCAGCTCGCGCGCGATCTTCTCCGCCTGTTCACGGTCCAAGGCACCTTGAAGCAGGTAGCCGTGGCAGGAACGGACTTTCATGGAATCGGTGCCCAGTCCGAGGGCCTGCGATTCGGTTACGGTTTCATTCGCCAGTGCATCGACCTGACTGGCTTTCGGATAAATATCAATTTCCCAAAGCATCTGGTTTCTCGAAATAAAAAAAGTTTCATTTTGCCCGGTGCGCGTCAAAATCGTTCCAAACGGAACTTTTCGCCATTTCGCGCCCCCCTGAATCAAACCGCCCGCCCCTAAACAGACGGGTCAGTTCCCATATTATACACAAAATCAGACACAATGCAAGGTACGGGGACAAAATTTTCAGAACTTTTCAGAATTTCCCGACTTTTCGGCAGATCACATTCGATGAAACTGTGTTAAACCTCCCTAAAAGGGGAGGCGGCACGTCTCGCGTTGCTTTTGGGAGGCGGTGCGTCTCGCGTTGCTTCTCAAGAAATTCCCCTCCTTCGGAGGGGTGGCGAGCGAAGAGAGACGGGGTGGTTTGGTGTGCGGCGATATAGGCCGTCAGGCCTTTCGCCGAGACGGAACACGGAGACTTTTTATATTCCCCTCTTTCGGAGGGAGGCGAGTAAAGCGAAACAGATCGCTTCCTAAAACTCATAAAAATACACAACATTCCATATCTGCCAAACCGAATACCCAGCATGACAGATAA
>JAFQUP010000022.1 GCA_017408405.1 Thermoguttaceae bacterium | reverse complement strand
TAAAGAGATCCTCTGACGCAGTTTCGTCCGAAACGATTTCTGCCTCTTCTGTCTCCGAAGACGCGCCAAAGTTAAAGAGATCCTCTGACGCGGTTTCGTCTGAAACGATTTCTGCCTCTTCTGACTCCGAAGACGCGCCAAAGTTAAAGAGATCCTCTGACGCGGTTTCGTCTGAAACGGTTTCTGCCTCTTCTGTCTCCGAAGACGCGCCAAAGTTAAAGAGATCGTCTGACGCGGTTTCGTCTGAAACGGTTTCTGCCTCTTCTGTCTCCGAAGACGCGCCAAAGTTAAAGAGGTCATCAGACGCGGTTTCAATCTCTTCAGATTCCACCTCTAAGGAAGCTTCCTCTCCTTCTGAAACGAAAAAATCTGAAACTTCCTGAGTCTCTTCCTCATTCTCCTCTGCCATCGCTTCCTCTCTGAAAGCCGCAAAGAGTTCTTCCCCTGAATCCTCTATTTCATCAGATTCTTCCTGCTCCGCTCCAACCGTTTCAAAATCAAAGTCAAGAGAGTCAAAAGATGATTCTGATGTTGAAGAAGACTCCTGATTTTGACTTTCAAGTCCTTTTTTCAGTTCTTCCTCAAAATTTTCAAAATTATTGCTCATAAAAATCCCTGATTGCCGGAATTCCGGCAAATGAGTTTAAAAAACTGTTTAAGATAAAACATTTTCCAGAAACCAGTTTACCCTGTCGGAATACATTCCGCCAAACACACATCTGGAGCAATTTCACTATTTTACCACGTTTTTCAAATATTTCAATAAAACAAGGTCCATAAAATTTAAAATATTAGAAAAATTCAAGAAAAAAATTCCTGTCAGAAATGAATTGACAATTGAGAGGATTTTTCCGTTTATCTTAAGTTCCCCGAACCGTCCATTACTCCCTTTATTAAATAATTTATTTTTATCTCCTAATTCCCCATCATTCATTTTAAAAGCTGGCGAGTCTCCCCGCCAGCTTTTCCTAAACGTGATTATTTCTCGGAAAGTGCTTTCAAAATTTCACGACGTTGCCCTTTTAATATCTCCGGATCACGCGTGAATTGCAGCGGGGAAGCGGAAACTTTACGGCAAATTTCATTCGCCAGATTCGGATTTTTTTCATTCAAAGCCCAGAGCAGTTCATAGTCTTCGTAACCGTCACGGAGGTTTGCCAGACGAAGGCAGCCAATTGGCGTACCATCCACATTAGGATAAACGAGCCGTCCATCTCCGTAGATCATGGTCGTTCCGCCGAGTTTCCACCCCGTATTCCATTTCCAGAACAGAGTTTTCTCTGGATCCATCGGCAAATTGTCTGGGGCACTCCAGATATTCATTCCCCAGTAAAGCAGTCCATCATACTTCTGCTCAAACGCCTGCCAGCCAAGAATACGTGAATCCAAAAGCGGAAAACGAAGCATAATGTTTGCGTATGGTTCATTCGGTCCGCAGCAGATATAGGACCAGATTTTCTGCCCGTTTTTCCGACAGATTTCCGCTTGTTCCAAATCATAAACCGAAGTCAGCGGCGTACTCCAATCCACATTCAGTTTTTTCAAAAGCTCCGTATCCGCTCCAATATACGCGGTCGTAAAAGTTGAAAGATCAGGAAAATTCTCCTTGATCATTCCAAAAAATTCCGTCATGATTGGGTGATATTCCGGCTTTGATTCGTCAAAAGTATAGAGATAAGCGCGGTCCATCAATCCGAGTTTCCGCAGCTCTTCCACGTAAGGTCGAAGTTCAGCAAGAATTTTCTCCCGGTTTTCCGGAGTATAAAAACTAATCGGCGAATTGCACCGCCAAGCGTTCTCTCCGCGTTTTTCAACCATATTCAGAACATTAAAGTATCCAAGCCCCCGATCTTTCCACTCTTTCAAAAGTTCCAGCGATGGTTTTTCCGTACGCGAAATATCTCCTTCAGGCGAAAGCCGGTGACGAAGCATGAATTCCCCAAACGCACGACGTACTTTCAGCAGATCAATATCTTTCCCGTAGCTTTTTTCAAGATATCCATCCATAAGCGCAAACGCACTGCCCAAATGTCCCTCCACAGGCAGCGTAACGGGCCAAACCGTCACTTCCACAGGGATTTCCACGCTGGAAGCATTTTCCGGAGTCCATTTCACGCAGCCGCGATAGGTTCCCGCTTCCGTCTCAGCGGAAGTAGAAATCGTCACCCAGAAAGAAACCGTCTGATTCGCTGGGACAAACCCTGATTTTCGCGGAAGAAGAGGGTCTGGATACCATTCAGGAGTACCGTTTTTCTCCATTCGATGCTCCAATATCCCAGGGGTAAAAAGATATCCAACCTGTTGCCATTCGCAAGCGGATGCCGGGATGCGGTTCTCCGGATTTTCCACGCATACCAGATCCGTAATTTCAAGATTCACGCGCGGAATTTCCGAACCGGCAAGACAAGCAATCTGAAAACTTTCCGATTCTCTTCTGGCCATATCCAGTTTCACTTCCAAAGCGTGAACCGACTCCTTTTTCACCAGCTCCTCTTCGGAAAAAGCCGCACTCGGAATTTCCTCAAAAATTCCCGCTCCTTCCGGAAGTGAATGAAGATAAATTCTTTTCATGGCACTTTCAGTCCAAAGAATAAAATCTTCATCTTCTTTCTTCAGAATGTGAGAGGGTAAGGTTTTTCTGCTCGTATCACACGAGAAAACCTTTTCAAAGAGCAATTCATCTCCATTCCACGCTTTAATTCGGAAAGATTTCACGCCTCCGACTTTTTCCGGGCGCGCGGAAACGAAAAACATCGAGCCATTCTGCGTAAACGGTAACTGACCAAAACCGTCCTGAGTGATTTCGCAGCGGAAATCTTTTGAAAAGAATTCCTTCCTCCAGCCGAAACGCCCGGCAATTGCGATGCTTCCATCACCTGTCAATCCCCCAACCGCACGTAAAGATTCCAGTTTAAAAGGGTACTCACAGAGAAAAATATCATCAAACGCCACGTCACCGGTATGATCTCTAAAAAGAACAAATACCTGAATTCTCTTGATCGGCTTTGCCGGCCAGAAAACATTCAGAGAATTTTGCCAACCCACTTTCTCCGGCGAGAATACCGCTTTCTGTCCCCAAAGCGGCGTTCCGTCTTCATAAAAAATATCCAGATAAATATCAAAATCCGGATTTCCAGCCCCCGTTTTCGTGACTTTGCCATTAACGCGGGCGCGGCCGCCGAAAAGAATCGGCTTCTTGATTGGTCTCTCAAAAACGATCTCCTGGTAGCCGCCCGGCGAATTAAACGTTTGGGTTCGCACTCCCAAAAATTTCGTTCCGTCCGCATGAATTCCAATGAATGAACCGTTCCCGTCCCCGCCTGCCTCTGAACGCATTTGCCAGGGTGAACCATTCTGACCGAGTGTTTCCATACTGCCGTCAAGAAGCAGATTTTGAGGGGAGGAAGCCAATACCCGCGGTAAAAGATTCTCTTTTTCTTCTGCGGATACCACCGAAAACCAGGTCAATGAAATGATCAGAAATATCCAAAAGCCGCCAGAACAGAAAAATTTCCGGAACGAATTTAAGGTAGGTGGGAAATTCATTCATTTACTCCTTGCTATTTTTATTCACTGGCATCCATCGCGTTTCGGCGCTTGCGGTTTGCCTCAAACTCAATACTGGCTCCCAACGGAACCAGACCATATTTTTGCGTCATTTTGCAGAAAACTTCCGCTCCGCGGCGTTCACGGCCGCCAAGACGATACCGAACCTGACGGGTCAAATAGTCATGGCAACGGCGAATCTCCATCTTCCGGCGAAGCGATTCATTGATCGTCAGAATATCCATTCCAACCTGACTGGCACGGCGGGATTCATTGAAAATAAGGGAAAGCCGATTCCAGTCTTCCGCCGTGTTAGAGGCAGTGAACCAGCTGGCATAAACGAATGGAAGTCCCGTCCACTGAGTCCAAACCTGTCCCAAATCATAAACGCATGAAAAATATTTAATCTGATGGGGAAGCGAAAGTGCCTTATCTCCAATCAAAAGTACTCCGTCCAGTTGATTTTCCCGGCATACTTCTGCCAGTTTTTCGGTCATTCCAGGCTGAGAAAAATCTATTTTTTCTGTTTCATCTCCTGTCAATCCCATGGCAGCACCAACACTGAATGGAACAAATTCGCATTCCGTATTTTTGAAGTACTCCGAAAAACAAATCTGAATAAGCGCGTTGCTCGTACGGGAAGCCGGATCCAATCCCACCCGGCGAACCTCTTCAATTGGAGAAAGCGACGCGAATTCAATACTCCCGACATTTCCGTCACTCGAAATGCAGACGTCCGAAACATGATGAAGTTCCGGATGACGAATGGCTTCAACCAACGGAATCAGTGCCGCGTCAAGTTTACCACGGACAAGTTCCTCCGCGAGACGGGCAGGAACATCCAAAGAAAAATCGATCTCGGTGTTCATCGAGGCCGCGATCTCACGCAAATTCCACGTCAAGGGAACCGCGTTAAGAAACTGGACACTTCCTATCCGAAATCGGGCAGGGGGAAACAGAGTACCCTCCGAATTCGTTGAATTATCAGAGGAACAGGAAAGATGCCGTTCATCGGAAGAAATACCACTCATTTTTTCAAACCCAATTGGGTCCTCCATCTGGTTTCAGAGATTCAGACAAACAAATCAAAATCTCTTTCAAAGAAACAGGAAGAAAAAACTCTTCCTGTTTCAAATTCTTAATCAAAATCAGTCGAATCCCCATGAAACTTCACGAGCGAACCGATGATTCAGTTTTGTGTCTTTTCAGCTTTCTCCACTTTGATGGAAAGCTCTTTCATCTGTTTCTCATCCACCAGTCCCGGCGCACCGCTCATCAGATCAGCCGCGCGTGCGGTTTTCGGGAACGCGATGACGTCGCGGATGCTGTCCAGTCCGGCAAAGATCATGGCGAGACGGTCCAGACCAAGCGCGATGCCTCCGTGAGGCGGAGCACCGAAACGCAGTGCGTCAAGCAGGAAGCCGAAGCGGTCCTTCGCGGTCTCATCGTCAATGTTCAGGAGCGAGAAGATCTTCTTCTGCAGCGCGTTGTCGTGGATTCGGATCGAACCGCCTCCTGCCTCGAAACCGTTGATCACGATGTCGTACGCGGCCGCGCGGCACGCACGCGGATCGGTGTCCAGGAGAGCTTCGTCTTCCGGAAGCGGCGCGGTGAACGGATGATGGACCGCCACCCAGCGTTCCTCTTCGGCGTCCCATTCCAGCATCGGGAAGTCCACGATCCAGGAGAAGCTGAACGATTTCGGATCGTAAAGCTCCAATTCCTTCGCCAAACGGCGGCGCAGACCGTTCAGTGCACGGCAGCTCGTCTCGAACGTGTCCGCGATGATGAACGCGATGTCGCCGTCCGTCATTTCCAGACGTTCCTTGATCCGGGCAATGAATTCCTCATTGAAGAATTTCGCGATCGGGGCCTGAAGCGTTCCTTCTGCTCCCTTGAAGAACGCGAGTCCCTTCACGCCGAAGTTTTCCTTCGCCCAGGAAGTCAGCTCATCGATCGCCTTGCGCGAGTATTTATCCGCCGCGCCTTTCGCGACGACCGCACGCACGCGGTTCCCGGCATCGGCAGTTCCGCGGAAAACACTGAATTCACATTCTTTCGCGATGTCTGTCAGGTCGATCAGCTCCATACCGTAGCGGAGGTCCGGCGCGTCGTGTCCGTAACGTTCCATGGCGTCCGCGTAGCTCATTCTCGGCAGCGGCAGCTGAAGCTCGATCCCCAGCACTTCCTTCGCCAGACGCGCGATCAGACCGTCCATCATCCCCATGACGTCTTCCATCGAAACGAACGACATTTCCATGTCGATCTGCGTGAATTCCGGCTGACGGTCCGCTCGGAGGTCTTCGTCGCGGAAGCAGCGCGCGACCTGAACGTAACGGTCAAATCCGGCGATCATCAGCAGCTGTTTGTAGAGCTGGGGAGACTGCGGGAGCGCATAGAATTTCCCGGCGTGCACACGGCTCGGAACGAGATAGTCGCGGGCACCTTCCGGCGTGCTTCGGCCAAGCATCGGCGTTTCGACTTCCAGGAAGCCAAGTTCGTCCGTGTAGTCGCGCATGATCTTCACGATTCGGTGACGCAGAGCCAGTGCCTTCTGCATATCGGGACGGCGCAGGTCGAGATAGCGGTACTGAAGACGGACGTCTTCGCTCGGCAGATCCGGAATACTCGGCTGGACCGGCGGAACGTCGCTGCGGTTCAGGATCACGAGTTCAAGCGGACGGACTTCGATCTCGCCGGTCGCGAGCGCTTTGTTTTCGCCCCCTTCCGGACGCTGGATGACTTCACCCTTTACCTGAAGAACAAACTCCTGACGGCAGGTGCGCACTTTCTGAAGTAATGCTTCCGCCTCTTCCGGGGAAGCACCGGCTTCCGGAGAAAAAGTAACCTGCGTAATTCCATACCGGTCACGAAGCCAGATAAATGAAAGACCACCCTGGTCACGCTGATGGTCAAGCCAACCGCAAAGTGTCACGATCTGGCCAGCATGTTCTTTACGAAGTTCGCCGCAAGTATGTGTTCTGAACACTGTTTTTCTCCTGCCTGTTGAATAAATTCTGCTACCTGAAAGGTTTTCCAATCAACGATTCATTCCGAAGCGATACCGGCACTGAAACCGTTTCATGGTTTAACATTTCAAACTTTCCAATATTTCATAGTTTACCCCACCTTAAAAAAAACGCAAGGACCGGGGGGCCGAAAAGTTGAGATTTTGTTTGAAAGAGACTATTCACTTTGTTGAAATAAAGAAAAGAAAGAGAATAGGTAAAATTGAAAATTTTGAAAGCCATGAAGAAAACGCGTTGGTGAAACGAATAGAAAATTTCATTAGATACTTTTAATTCGCAATCTCTTCCCCAATACTTCTTTCATCCCTTGATCAGAAAAAGCCCGATTGGCTTAAATCAGGAACGTTTAAATTCGTCGGCAGCCTTTTTCAGAGGACCTTCCCAAAACTGCTTTCCCGTGAAAAAAGAGCATTGGGAAGTTCCTTCAAAGTTCATTCAAAATTCTTAAGCCCCAAGACTTAAATTTTGGGGATTTCAAAACCTTTACGCTGTTCACGCGCGATGAAGGATTGAGCCAGCGAATCACCAATGACACACTCATTCACCGGATCCCAGCGAATCTCTCGTTTCAAACGCGCGGCAATCCCGCACAAATGCGCGATGGTCATCGTCTGAACATGGCTGATCGGATCCGAAACACAGGGCACGCCTTCACGAATACTTCGATAGAAATTCTGCTTGTGCCAGCTGGACGGGAGGAAACCGTAAAGAGCAATCCGGTCTTCATCCGAGAAATACCCTCCGTCCCACTTTTCCTCTATTGGTTTCCCGGAAATCCGGCCGCGGTCCACAAAAATTCGTCCTTTCGTTCCTTCAAAAATAATCCCATTATCCGCGCGCGTCGTGACATGAAGTTCCGTTCCGTTTTCGAAACGGCAGTTAAAATCAAAATCACACGGAGTATTGAACATTTTGTCCGTATCAGGATTTCCTTTTTCATCGAACCCGCATAACGCCCGCGAATCACGTCCATCAATGGAAATTGGCCCAACTCCCTTACGGTCCGCGTTAAGTGCCCAAAGCGCGATGTCAATGTGATGCGCTCCCCAGTCCGCGATAACTCCGCTGGCATACTCAAACCAGTATCGGAATGTTCCATGGCATCTTTGCGGAATATATTCCGTCCACGGAGCCTGACCAAGCCACTGATTCCAGTCAAGTTCTTCCGGAACAGGTTTCGGCATGAATGGATCGTACTGACGATTGGGATTTGGTGAGGCGGGAAGACCAACGATAACTTTCCTGATTTCCCCCAGGATTCCTTTTCGGCAGATATTCACCGCCCGTCCGAAAAGTTCGATTTGCGAACGCTGCTGAGTACCGACCTGAAAAACTTTTTTGAATTTCTCACACGCTCCGCGCACGATAAAACCTTCGTCGACGGTCAATGTCAGCGGTTTCTGACAGAAGACGTGCTTTCCGGCCATCATCGCCTCTACCGCGATTTTTACGTGCCAATGATCCGGTGTCGAGCAACTTACCAGATCTATGTCCTGCCTGTCGAGAATTCGCCGGTAATCTCCGTACTGATTTTCCGCATTGATTTTGAATCTTTCACCAGCTGCCCCAAGACGTTTTTTGTCCACGTCACAAAGCGCGGCCAATTCACCAAGACGGGAATGATCACCAGCATCTCCGCGTCCCATGCCGCCAAACCCAACGCAGCCGACCCGGAGACGATTCGACGGCGCGTTTTCTCCTTTCACAGCTGGAAGAAACGCGGGAACTCCCAAAGCGGCAACCGCTCCAAGAAAATGACGGCGTGAAAATCCGATACCATTTAAATGTTCTTTGGATAATTTATTTAATTTCATTTTTTAATATTCTCAGAAAGAAAAAAGACAGTGGACCGAGACACAATCCCCTCAAAATTTAAGGAGAAGAGCCTTCGAAAATAAATCTCTTCCCCATTTTCAAATCAAAACTCAACTCGATAACGTTTGGCGTTATCCACGATGACTTTGAAAGTCGCCGTGCCGCTTTCAGTCCTGAAAGGAATTTCCTCTCCGTCAAAAAGAACACGCTTCACCGGTCGAGCTACTGTCACTTCAAAATCATCAGTGAACGGCAACGGCAGTATTTCCAGACCATTTTCAAGCGGTTTGACGGAAATCGCTCCAAGCGTTGAGACGCCCTTGAACGTCATCGGCGTTTTGTTTCCAAGCAAACGGCTGAAGTCTTCGAATGACTCCGTGATTTTAACCGGCTTGATTTCGCCGACAATCCTTCCATTACGGATCTCAAATTCCGCAACCGAGTAACGGGTCTCTTGAGCGCTTTCTCCCATCATCGGCCACCTATTCTTGTCTCCGTGAACATCCCAAAGTCCAACCATCACATGATATTTTCCGTTTCGCGTATTTTCGGGAATACGGAAAATGTGTCCTGCCCCGGTTTCAACGTTTCTCGTCTCCTCACTTCTTCCCCATTGGCTCGTTGGAATGGCCGTTGAATAGCCGTCATACCAGCCTGTCGGTTTGAATCCGTAACCGCGGCGCGGTTCAAAGACATGCGCGAAAATTCCCAAATCCTTCGGTACCGGACCGGCACAGAACCAGTTCGTCACGACTTCAAACGCGCGTCCGTCTTCAAGAACTCTCGCGCTCTTCATCGTTGGCTGGACAGGCAAAAGATTCATCAACGTCTTTGACCTGGCGTTCAGATAGAAAGTCCCGTCCGCCCGTTCAGAAAATTCCACAACTTCCTTCCGGTTCGCCGGATTGCGAACAATACCTGAAATGACTTTTCCGTTCACATCGAGAACGATGAAACCATATTTCGGCAAAATCCATCCTTTGACCGCCCAATCACTTTCTCCGCGATTAACGATCACTTTCATCCCGTTAGTCCACGTGACGCACTGCTGCCGAAGGCAATCATTCACAAATTTTACGCTCTCGATTTCCTGATCCGCCAGCGCGCGAACCACGTGTTGGGCAAGGTGATGCTTGCGAACACTGCCTGGGAAAACCGTTCCAGCTTCCACCATGAGATCAAGACCTCCGAGAAGTTCCGCCGAAATATAGTCGTCACTCATCGCGTCATGAAGAGCGCCTTCACGCAACGCGACATAACGCCCGGAATATCCCGCCCCATGACGCGAGTAATTCGTATGATTAACCGCGGCAAACCACGGCGTTCGAGACCAGCTCCCGCACGGAACATAGCGTCTCCAGGCTCCACCCTTTTCCGAATCAATGAGCATCCACTGGCAGTCCGCTCCGGAGATCGACCCAAGTAAACCATCTGACCCCGCTTCACTGACGGTAATAGCGGCCTCTTTCTTGCCGTTCACGTCATGAGCAAGTCGTTCCGCAATGGTTTCAAAACAGTCTTTCCAGCATAAACCCGTTTCCGTTCGGGGATGGAAATTGCCGTCGCGATCCCAGAAATCGCATACGTTGGCAGAGGTAAAGACATCCACAAAATACGCATCCATCGTCGGAAGATACTTCCGGTCAAGTTCAAGATTCCTCTCAAGAAACGGCTTGAACAGATCCGGACGCCACTGGTAACTTTGAACACCTGCCCCATGATTAATCCACGCTTTACGCGGAGTTCCGTCTGAATGGAACGTAATCAAATCATACGTAAATCCTTCCGCGTCCGGATAAAAATCAATGTAGTTATCGTGAACTCCGAATGGAATTTTCAGCGCGGCACAGGTTTCAGCCAACTCCTTCAGCTCTTCATACGTTCCGAGTCCCTGGAGAACCAAGTCTTCCGCGTCTGGATTCGTATTCCAAATGTCCGGCAGGCGAACATCGTATCCCCAGCACTGCCAAACGTGCTTAATGAATAAAGCGTCATTAACGCCGTAGAGAGCCGCTTGCTTCAACTCTTTCGTATTATTCGCGTATGCCCCTCCCCAAACGTCAAATGTCAGACGCCCGCGTTTCCGCTCCACTCCCGGACCGGTTTTAGGAAGCCAGGTATTTTGCTTGCGATACTTAAAGGCCGCGTTAAAGGCGTTCTCTGAATCAGGAACCAGTGCCAGTTTGAACCAGCTGCTCATTTCCAGGGAGCAGACATTTTTTTCTCCGTCACAGACAAAAGCAACCGGCGCGTTGGAAGCTCCCATCAACAGTGACGTTCCGTTCGCGAAATCCATCCCGATGTGACTGGCGGCCAAATCATGGCCTCCCATTCCAATCCGAAAAGCTCCGGGATTTTCCGCGACAAAACCATGTCCCCAGTAAACTCGTTTGAGTTTCTGATCCGCGGGACAAAAAGCAAAATTAGCCAATTCTTCCGGATTGTCTTTCGGTACGTCAAAAACCAACATTCCGTTTTCTGGATAAACATAAATTTGAACTGGCAGTTCCTCATCCTTCGTCAAAAGAACACAGTTAAAAAGAAGTTTCCCGTCAGGAAGTTTCTTCAGTTCCGGCGCTTTGGTGAAAACCGCGCTGGAATCATTCAGCTGCTGATTACCCACCGCGAGCGTAATTCCGCTGAACGTCACAAATGATTCCGGTTTTGCGGGATTTCCAATCGCGATCTTCGCATCCAGCAGACCATTGGCTCCCGGAGTAATCTGTGCCTGAAATTCTTCATCAAGCGGAATCGTCAGTGGATCGCCAAACGACTTTTCCATCCTGAATTTGATACCGCGGTCAGAATTAATCGTCAAACCGCTAAGATAGCAGCCGTCACACGTCGTATTATTTTCCGGCCCTGGATTCACCTCAACCGTTAATTTGATCTTTTTCCCAGCAAATTTCTGGAGTGAAAAAGAATCATCTTCCCATTCCGTACTTTTCGTATGAACCTCATGAAGCAAAACCCGTTTGGAATCGTCTTCTCCAACGTTTTTAGCCCAGAAACGAAACGTAACGCCGTCAGTTGGCGGTTCCGGGGGAAGAACTTTGCGCACGCAGGCTCCGTAACTCATCGAAAGCCCCGATTCTTCTGGAAGTTCCACCTCATATTCCGCGAAAAAGCTCCCGCCGCGCGGAACGTAAGGCGGATGCGAAGTCACGCACTGACGGCTGACTCCCCCAGTTGAATAATTGGAGTAGTGATACCCCGCATGAGATTCCTTATCTGAAACATTAAAGTCCGGAAGCTCAATTGTCTTCCCGTCAAGTGTGCGGCTGGCCTTGAAGTTTTTGCCGATGAGAGAAACTCCGCCAATTTTAACGACAACATTTTTCTCCGCCGTTTTCGGTCGGGCAACCTTCGTCTCTATCACGCGAACGGCATGAACAAGCGATTTCTTTTCACCATTGGGAAAAGAACATTTCACGTGAAGAGGATAGTGCGCGGAATACGTTCCCGGAAGAAGCGTGAACTGAAATTCGGTATCAATACTTCCCTTGGCGGGAATATCAATGGAACGGGTCACCGCCTTCCGCGTTTTTCCTTCCGCGAAAGGAGAAACCGTATCACAGGAATAAAAAGTCAACTCTGCCGCGAACGCGTTTTCTGAAGTATTTGAGATCGTTACTGGAAGAGTCTGCGGCACATTAAGCTCCGAAATAACCTCCATTTTTCCCAATTTAAGTGTCACTGGACCAATGGTCTGCGTATGAACAGTAAACTGAAGCGGTTCATAAGACTTTTCTTCCGCGAATAAAAGCCCTGAAAGCATTACGGAAACCGCCAAAACTCCTATCGAGGGTAAACTTGCTGCCAAGACCTCGCGAACGGCAGAAATTAACGCCGTACTCCCAGAAGACAGTATGCCTTTCATAATTACTTCCTTCAAAAAATAAAAACAGGCAGGGAACAAAATTTAGTGTGTTCTTCGATTTTAGCTTGTCCCAATCTTTCTGTCAAGGGGGGGAAGAAGCCGTAAACAAAGAATTGAAAACAGACTCAAAAATAAAAAAAGCCGAAAGATGATTTTCTGATTCCATCTTCCGGCTTCTCGCGAGATTTCTTCTCAACGATTCAGTTTCGAGGATTTTTTAGTACTGAAAAATTTGAAACTGCCGAGGAGTCCAAATCCCAAAAGTCCCAGCAGCCACGTGGAAGGTTCCGGAACAGCGTTGAGGTTCACTCCCAGCGCAATTCCGTTTCCGTCAACATAAAACGAGAAAAGTTCTTTTCGTCCAACGGCTTCATCAAGCATTTCGGAAAAATCAACGAAAGTTTCGTCACGAACTTCCGCCGTCGTGAAATCCATGACATGAACTCCATTAACCATTTCCCACCGCGTAAATCCTTCCGTATCAAAGGAGAGCAGCGCGTCAGTGCCGAAAGTGATGGAGTCGCTCAGCAGAAGGAGGCTCTCGGACTCCGAGTCGGCGATCTCGTCAAGATCGAACTCCCACGTACCATTGAGAATCAGCGATTTCGAGATACTCGCCCCGTCCGTCGCACGGAAAACGGCATTTTCGCCGATCGTAACGTTTCCGCCGGTCACGTTTGCGCCGTCGAGCACGAGAGTGCCGGCATTCGCGGTGATCCCGCCCGTATTGTCGAAGGCCCCCTGTTTGTTTTTCGCCGCGTCACTGCTCAGACGAAGCGTTCCGGCTCCGTTTTTGACGATCTCTCCCACGCCGGTATTCGCGTCGTTCGAGTATTTCAGCGCACCGGTCCACCAGAGGTCGGTTTCAGCCTGCGAATCTTCAACGTTCAGGATGAGCTGCCGTCCGTCGTCGCGAATATTCATGATGCCGTTGATGACGGACGTTTTCGTGATGCTGGTCCCATCCGGAGCCTGCGCCTTCGCGTTCAGCGTCGTGATGGGCGTCGTCCCGCTGTGCATTGCGAGGAATTGGCCCGATCCAAGATCCAACGTTCCGCCGTAGAGATTGAGGTTCACGTATCGGGACGTCTGATTTCCGCTTGCCGTGACTTTGACCGTACCGAAAATATTGAGATCCAGACCGGCATTCTCCCAGTTTCCG
>JAFQUP010000021.1 GCA_017408405.1 Thermoguttaceae bacterium | reverse complement strand
TCCTCCTCCTCCTCTTCTTCCTCTTCCATGAGGTTTTCCCAGGCCAGGTCGGTGAGCATGGCAGGGGAGACGCACGGAATGGGTTCTTTCACCTCTGTCGTTTCATTCTCAGAGATTTGAATGGGAGTTTCCCAAATGACTTCCGCGGCGGGTTCCATCACTGAAGTTTGCGGATTGAGGTCGGTTTGCGGCTGGTATCCCGGAGCGTAGGTGATTTGTTCAGGCGTGGTGTTTTTTCCGAAATTTCTCGCGAAAAGTACCAAATCGGTGATGTCCACCCTTGAATCGGAGTTGAAATCGGCAGTCCAGGCGTTTTCGTTAAATGATGAAGTTTCAGAGGAGATAGTCGAAGTATTAAAGAGTCTGGCGAACTGGACCAAATCGTTAATGTTGATGAGACCATCGTCGTTCATGTCGTAAATGACGGAGTTGACGTCAAAGGTTTTCGACGTTTCGTTCTCGGTAATGGTCAGGGCGTTCGTGACGGCGGTTCCTTTCGGAAGGGTTGAAAGGGCGTTTTGGGGGGTGAAGGCGATTGAGGCCAGGAGCGTATTCGCGCCGTATGGAGCGGAGTATTCCTCCGAACACTCGACGCGGACGTTCCAAATCGCAAAACCGTTTTCGCTCTGACCGCGCGTGATGGTGACTTCCACACCGTTTTGTTTCCGGATGTTTTCTTCATCCAGAGTAAAAATGTCGGCGCATCGAACCTCAAAGGATTTCGCGGTGCTGAAATTACTCCAACATTCAACATTCAGCGTGTTCCATTCATTGGCAGGTGAGGAAATTTCGGCGGAAATGGCATGGGAATCCATTGCGGTCGGAGTTGAGGTCACGATCAGCTGGGCTTTCTCGGTGAAATCAAAGAGGATCGCGACGTCCGAGTCGGTTTTGGTCTCTTCAGTTCCGTACTCATCGACGGCAGTGACGATGAATTCGTGTTTTCCGAATTCATTCCGATAGAATTCGTATTGATTTTGAGAGATTCCATCAGCGGCGAGAGTAAATTCTCCGCCGTTCGCGGAAACGTAAACGCGGTATTTTTCCCCGGTTCCAGTCCATTTCAGGAGTATGGAGGCCTCCAAGGTGGAATCCGGCAGCGGCTCGACTTTTGTGGCGAGATATTTCATTCGCGCGGTTTCGGTTTCGATGACTCCGTTTCCCGCGAGGTAGTCACTTCCAAAGCGGGGGATTGAGGAGTCAGCATCTCCGTTCGTGTCCCCGCCAACCGAATCGTCTTCGAGTCTGGTGAAGGTTACTCCGTTTTCAGCCGAGAAAGAGGTTCCGGTTTCCGTGAAGATCGCGGAATTGACGGCGAATTTCAGGATCGCGTTTTGGGCGACGGTGATTGAGGCTCCGTTTTTCAGTTTCAGCTGCCCAACGACTACGTGGATTTTGTCCGCGTTCCATGTTTCAGAATCCGTGATGTTTTCGCGGTGGAGAACGACATTTTCATTATTCAGGATCGTTCCGTTAAAGAGGAAGGTCTGAATCGACTGGCCGTTCTCGTCGAGGTACTCAACTTTGAGGAGTCCGAAGCCGTCATTAAAGGCGGTGGTGTCCCAGGAGAAATCAGACTCATTCTCCAGCACGGCAATGAGGGATTCCTTTTCGGAGTCGGTCCAGGTAATTCTGACGGAATCCGTTTCGGCGGAAGCGAGCCATGAAATGTCAAGCGAACCGCGGAAAACATCGTTTTGGGAGATTAAGACCCCGAAGGACTCGTAGGGACCAATGTCGATTTGCTCATGAAAACGTTTCTCTCCGGCGAGATCGGTCCAGGTTTCGTCGATTCCCGCTTCTGCCGCGAGTTGGTCATTTCCGCGATTCATGGTCTGCTCATTGGGAATGACGCGGTAATCCCCGGCCTCTTTGTCTTTGAAAATGGGGACATTTGGATCGTAAAGGTAATTTTGGTCCATGTCCCACGCCTGGTATGAAGAGAGGTTTTGAGCTCCGTCCAGGATTCCGTCGGCGTCATTGCCGAGTTGGGCGGAATTTTCGACGAGGATGGAATTTTGGAGCAGGGCGTTTCCGCCGTCATTGAAGATTCCTCCTCCCCGTGCCGCGTTTTGAGAAGCCGTTTCCGGGGTAAGAGCTTTATTTGCTGCCAGCATTGAGTTAATTATCAAAAGTTCGCCGTTTTCCGTGTTGAAAATAGCGCCGCCCAGTGCCTGCGAGGAAGTATTTGAAGGGGGATTTTCCGTTGAGGCGGAGTTTTCGGTGAGAACGGAGTTTAGGATTTTCAGCGAACCGGAGTTAAAGATGGCGCCTCCGCGTGCCGCGGCGTCGGAATCCGAGTCGATTATCGCATGGTTTTGGGTGATGGAGGAAGATTTAACGGCAAGCGTTCCGGAGTTCACGATCGCGGCACCGTATTCGGCGAAACCATTGGTGAGATTCAGGCCGTCAATTTCCAAAGAGGCGGAATTCGAGATGAGTCGGTTCTTTCCCTGGCCGTCGAGCGTGATTTTTCTTTCCCCGCGGATGAGGAGCTGTTTGCGAATGTCCAGTTCGGCGTTGAGGAAAATGGTTCCTTCCAGTCCAGGGGCGAAGGAAATGGTGCTTCCGAAATCGGCGTAATCGATTGCTTCACGCAAAGAAATGAGTCCGTCATTTGGATCGGTGAGGTCTTCGAGCGTCGTGACGATGAGTGAACGTTTTTCCTGGTTAGAGTCGATTGCGGATTGGTATTCGTAGGCGCCAATGTCGATGCGTTCCACTCCCAAGGCGTTGATGATTCGGTCGTTTCCGTCGGCGTCCGTAAGGTAAATTTCGGAGTCTTGCCAGGCGAGAAAAGCGGCGTATCCGGCATCGATGGCCATTGAATCGTCACGCAGGCGAAGATTTATGGTATCGCGATTTAGTAATTGGCCATCGTCAGTCAGGATTGGCGCGGAGATGAATCCGGGATCATCCCCAAATAGATTGAAGGAGTTGGTGAGAATTTGGCCGCGGATACCGTTTTCCAGCGGAAGCTGGAAGAGTTCTCCGCTGTCTTCCTCTTCGGAACCGTCACCTTCAATTTCTGGAGAGTCTGGGAGTGAATTCGCGCAGATGATGGAATTGAAGAGATGGAGACCGTTTTCTGCGTAAATGATTTCGCCGGTATTCGCGGTCATGTTTCCGGCAACGGTGGAGGAGACGATAGAGAAGGCGGAGTTGGCGTAAATGACGCTTCCATTGTCGGCACGGTTCGCGGCGAAGACACTGTTCGCGATATTGAGAATTGAGTCGGAAGCGTAAATGGCGCCGCCGGTGCTTCCGGTATTTCCGTCAAACTGGGAGTTCCAAATCTGAATTTCACTTTCTTCGGAGAAGATTCCAGCTCCGGATGAAGCCGAGTTATTTTTGAGGGAGGATTCCTGAATCACGGCCAGCCCTCCATTGAGGAAGAGAGCCGCGCCGTACGCTGCGCTATTTTCAGTCAGCTCCGCGCGCAGGAGTGAGAGCGAGGCATTTCCGGCAGGCGCGGAGAACCAGATCGCGCCTCCGTCGGCGGCCGCGGTATTTTCAGTCAAGAGGCAGTCAATGATTGAAACGTCGTTTCCTCCGTAAATCTGGATTGCGCCGCCAGTTTGTGCCCAGCCGCGGGTGAGTTTGAGATTCTGGAGAGTTACGGAGCCGGCATTTTCTTTTACGGTCAGCAGGGCACTCAAGTTCTGACCGTCAATTACGGTTTGGGAATCAAGAGCTTCTCCGTTAATCGTGATGGCTTTGTCGATGGAGACGGGCGCGCCGTAAAGTTCAACTTTATCGACCTCGAACGTGATGGAGTCTCCCTCGGCGGCGTACGCGACGGCTTCACGAAGTGAGATGAGTCCGTCGTAGGCGTCGGAAATGTCTTTTTCGGTCGTGACGACCGTCTGCGGAGTTTCTTTGACGCGCACGGGAGTATATTGCGAGAATTCGTATGCTCCCAAATCAATCGTCGTTCCCTGGTTTCTGACGTTCCCGTCCAGGTCTTTGACATCGGAGTGGACGAGAATACCCGCGTCAATGGCAGGGGAATCAGCGTCGAGGTGCCAGTCTCCTCCGCTTCCATCCACGAAACCGGGAGAGAGGGGGTTCGCGATCGTACCGGCGAGAGAATCGTAAATGGCGGAATCTTTTCCGGTTTCGCTTTCTTTGCGGGAAATGAGACTGTTGAGAATGAAGGTTTGCGTTCCTTCCTGATTGGCGGTCCAAATATCGCGTCCGTCAGTATTTTTTGTTCCGTTATCGGCGATGATTGAGTTTGTGAAACTCAAAACGCCGGCAATGTTCGCGGTTCCGGCCCCAATCGCGGCGGAATTATTGGCGATCGTGACATTTTGAAGAGTCGCGTTCGCTTCGTTAAGGATTCCGCCTCCGATTTCTGTTCCGGAAATATCTTCGCTGGTGACCTGATTTTTGACGATAAGTGAGTTTCGAATGAGCAAAGCGGCGTGATTGCTGATTCCAGCCCCGCCGGAGGAGGCGGAGTTTTCCGAGATGGAGCATCTGTTAAAGGTCCAGTCTCCGCCGGCGCAGTAGACCCCGCCTCCCTGGTCGCTTTCGGCAATATTTTTGGTAATGTTGGAATCGGTGATAGTCCATGTTCCGGTAGCATTAATTCCGGCACCATTCGCGGCTTTGTTTGAGTTGATGGTGGTTTGCGCGAGTTCGTAAACTCCGCCCCTCGCGTAAATTCCGCCCCCTTCGCCGGCAGAGTTGTCCTCGAGGGTAACGCCGCTGATTTTCCATGAACTTTCCTCACTGAAAATTCCGCCGCCGTTCAAGAGTGTGGAGTTTCCGTAAATTTTACTGTTTGTGAAAGTCCACTCGTCCATGGAGCTGAAAATTCCGCCGCCGTATCCGATTTCGGTGATTCGGTTGGCGTTAAGTTTGGAGTCGGTTACCGTCCAGAGAGTGGAGGTGGAATAGATTCCGCCACCGTGCTGTTTTGTGGAGTTTCCGCTGATTTCCGTTCTTTTCAGCTGCACTTGGGTAGAGACGGGATTTTCGGGGTCAGAAATTCCGTTGACGAAAATGGCTCCTCCAAATTCGGCGATGGAGTCGTTGATTACGCAGTCTGTGATGGTGACCTGATTCCCGGCGTAGATTTCGAGTGCTCCGCCGTACGCGGCACTGCCTTCCGTCATTATCAAATTTTGAAGAGTGACGGTTCCGGTTCCTTCGTCAATGATAAAGATGTTACTCAATCCTGATCCGCTGATCGTCGTTTTGTTTGAGGAGCTTTTCCCCTGAATCGTGAGTGGGTTGTCGATCGCGATAGGGGCACCGTAAAGTTTGAGGCTGTTACTGCTTAGGTTAAAGGCGACACGGCCTCCGATTTTGGCGTAGGAAACCGCTTCACGCAGAGAGATTTTTCCATCGTAAGGGTTAATGATGTCTTCGGAAGTGGTGACGAAGACGGTTGATCCGAAGTTTTCCTGTGTTCTGGTTTCATTTTTTTGGTATTCGTACGCTCCAATGTCGGCGTAACTTCCGCTGATGCGTTCCACGCCGGCCAAATCGTAGTTGAGGGGGAGGACGATGATGCCGCTGTCGATTGCCGCGGATTTTGAGGAGAGGGAGTAGTCGCCCGCGGCGGAATTCTGGAAGCCGGCGCTTTGGAGGGCGGCAGCGGTACCGACGATCGAATTGTACTGTTTGACTTCTCCGGCCTCATCAGTGGTACCGGTCGTGATGCAGCCGACCAGACAGTAATAGACGGAGGTTTCGACTTGTCCGAGACTTGCTTCGGGGTTGAGAGTCCAAATATCGCGTCCCTCGGAAGAATCATTTCCATTCTCGGCGATGATGGAACTGTAGAAAGAGACGTTGCCGTTTTCGTTCGCGGCACCGCCGCCGACCGAGGCGTTATTTCCGGCTATTGTCGAATTGTAGAGGAGCGAATTTCCCATATTATTGAGGCCGCCGCCCTGAAGCTCCGCGGTATTTCGCGTGATTTCGGTGTTGAGGATTCTCATTTTGATCCCGGCCTCAACGCAGATTCCGCCTCCGGATCCGGAGGCTTTATTTTCTTTTATTTGACAGTTCGAAATATTCCATGTTCCCTCCGTACCGTCGGCGTGGATTCCGGCTCCATTTGTTCCGGAGTTTCCGATGATGGCGCAGTTGGTCAGTATCCAGGTTCCGTCTTCGGCGTAAATGCCGCCTCCGGTACCCGCGGAGTTTTCGGAAATGAGGCAATCTTCCAGCCGATAGTTTCCCCCCATTTCGGCGTAAAGTCCAAAGAGGCCTCCGGTAAGCTCAACGTTTGCCAAACCCAGGGAGGTTCCGTAAACCATGAGGGCGGCACCGCCTCCCGCCGCGTCAAGGATGAGCTGTTTTTCTCCAAGCCCGACGAGAGTGACGCTTCCGGATTCTGATTCGCTGATTGAGATGGCGAGTTCTTTTCCCGGTGAATAGGTATTGAGACGGTACGCGTCGGAGGAGGTTCGTACCGCGATCAGGTCAGAGGACTCGGTTTTTTCCGCCTCCTCGATAGCTTGAAAGAGTTCGTTGATTCCTTCGCCGGCGGAAAGGTCGATCTCAATGACGTTGATGGATTCCATGGATTCCGGAAGGAGAAGAGAAGAGTAATTTTCGAGGATTGACGCGTACTCCGCGTCAGTTAAGCCGCCCGCGCTCAGGAGATCACGGCGTTCGAGAATTTCGTACCTGTTTCTAAAGGTTTTTCTTTTTGTGTTTTTTTTGCTCGGTTTGCGAAACATACTGTCTGTATTCTCCATACTTTGCGCGGAACGCAGGCCTCGTGAACGGCGGCGGTTCGAGGGAAGGCTGATACTGTCCCGGCTGTTGTCCTGAAAGGAACGCGGCTGATGAATAAAATTCAATGTTTTGGATTTATCGGCCTCGTACGTCCACAAGTTGAATCTTTTTAAGAGTAATTCTGTTTTTTGTCTTGAAAAAATAGAAAAAAGAAAAGGTGGTTTGGGTTGGGAGAGGAGGATGGAAATTAAAGAGTGTGAGGGAAAACCGGAAATTTTTTGGTTCCCCCTTGACATTCGCGGGAGACGAGAGTAAAATCAGGAATATGGCTGGTTTTTGTTTCCTTTTTTCTTTCCGAAAATGCTATGGACACACGTTCTTCCGCACTGGTTTCCCGTTCGGTACTTTGGCCGTTCATCCTCCTGACGACGCTTTTCGCGTGGTGGGGGCTGGCGAATAATATGACGGATACGCTGCTTCCCGCGTTCAAGCGGATCATGAGCTTCAACGACGGAACGACTGCCTGGATCCAGGTCGTCTGTTACGCTCTGGGCTACGGGTGTTTTGCCATTCCCGGCGCGATCTTCATGAAGAAATTTACGTATAAAGCGGGCGTTCTGCTTGGGCTTGGCATGTTCGTCGCCGGCACGCTTGCGTTTTTTCCCGCTCAGTTTGCGTACCAGTCCCCCTCCGCGTGCTATCTGATCTACCTCAGTGCCATTCTCGTCACCTTCGGCGGCCTCGCCATTCTTGAGACCGCGTGCAATGGGTACGTCTGCGCCATGGGAGAACCGGAAACGGCCGTCCGGCGGCTGAATCTCGCGCAATCGTTCAATCCGTTCGGGTCGCTCGTCGGGATCGTGCTCAGTCAGGTCTTCATCCTCTCCCAGCTCAGTCCGCTGACGGCAGAGGACCGGAGTTTGCTTCCGGAGGCGGAACTGGCGCAGATCCAGCAGTCGGAGCTTTCGGCAGTCTCGGCGACCTACGCGATGATCGGACTCGTGCTTTTGGCAACATGGCTGGCGATTTTCTTCACGCGGATGCCGACAATTCGGGAAACGGAAACGAAGATCGACTTTTTCGGGACCTGGAAACGTCTTCTGCGCAATCGAAACTACGTTCTGGCGGTCGCCGCGCTCTTCTTTGTGGTCGGCTCGCACATCGCATGCTGGTCCTTCACGGTCCGATACTCCATGGCGGCGCTGAATCTGGAAGAAATCGCGCGGAATACGCCGGAAATGCTCCGAAACATTGAGCCGGTGAGCCGTATTTTTTACGATTTTTGCGAGATGGCCGGACTCACCGGATTCATTCCGAAGACGGCGGAACAGTGCGGCGCGACGTTTTACATTTTCTCGCAGATACTGTTCATCGGCGGACGTTTTTCCTGCACGGGACTCATGAGCCGCGTGCGTCCCTCGACGCTTTTGATGTTCTTCGCGCTTGGTGCGCTGACCTGCTGCCTGATCGTGACGGCCATCCCGAATCTGCTCGGAGTTTACGCGCTGGTCTGCGCTTCGGGTTTCATGTCGCTGATGTTCCCAACCATCTTCAGTTACGGAACGCGCGGACTGGGAGACGACACGAAAATGGCCGGCGCGGGAATGGTCACGATGCTCTGCGGGGGCGCGATCCTGACGCAGCTTCAGGGGACGATCTCCGACGCTTCCGGCTCCATCGCGCTGGCATACGCAGTCCCGGCGTTCGCGTTTTTCATGATTTTGTGCTACGCAGTCTTCGTTTGCCGGAAACTTGACGCACCGTCGTCGGAAAGCGGGGAGACGCCATGAGCGAAAATCTTTTTTCAGAGTCTCGCGGCCCCGGTTTCCTTTCCCGGTTCTTTGCGCTCCTTTCCAGAATCATGCATTGGGGCTGCTGCGCGTATCTTGCGCTGCAGGCTCTGTTCCTCCTGACTTTTTTTCTCAAGCCGATGCTTCTGAATCACGACACGTGGTCCGAAAAAACGAAGACCATGCTCGAAAAAAAGTGCCGGCTGGAAGTTCCCGATACGCTGGAATGGCACAGTTTCGCGTGGAGGCACTCTTTTCGCGATGAGCACATTTCCGGAGAATTCACTGGATCGCTTTCAGAATTGGAACGCCTCTTTCCTCCAGAACGCTTTCTCTGGCAGGAGAACCGTACTCCTGAGCAGGAACGGACCATTCATCTGCGGTTTCCGAACGTCCCGAATTGGGAGCAGGACCGTGAAAAAGCGGTTTTCCTGATTTCCAGTCAAGAAAACGACATTCCGCTCTCCGCTCTCGCCGTCCTTCCAGTCTCGGAGAACGTTCCGGAAGAGCTTTCGCCTGAAAGTCCGCTTCGCGTTCGGTTTCTGATCCTTTACTGACACTCACGGACGGATACTCACGGAGCCGCGTTTTCAGGCAGCGGTCCATGAATCTCCTTCGTCTTCGGAGCTTCCCGCGTTTCCGGCCTGCTCATGACCTCCGGGCCATTCGCGTTTTCCAAGCCTTCAAGAAGCGGAGGGGGAGGAAGTATCGTCTCCGGGATACGCCATTCTGCCCGCGGAGTGTTTCGCAGGTTTTCGAGCCGCTTCAATTCCTCATTCAGTTGGGCTTCCATAAAAATGGAATGCCAAATCGCGATCCCGACGACGATCCCGATGCCCATGCAGACGGGTGCCATCCAAATCTGAAGCCTTCCGTGAAATGTGCTCCCTTTTTTCTTGTTGATGACCCCAAACACGATCGCCAGAATGCCGAACAAAATGGGAATAAACATCAGTGAGATCAGCATGGAAACGTATCCCAGCGAAATGAGGAGTTTCGTACTGTGTTCCGTTGAAAACGGCAAAAGCGCCTTCGTGACGTCTGAAATGTCTCTGAATCGCTTTTCTTTGTCGGGATGCGCCATTTTCTGAATGATCCTCAAAAGCGGCATCGGGATCCGAACGCCGGTCTGCGCGGCCTCCTGTCTGTCGAATTCATCCTTTTTCGGCAAATTTCCCGTGAGCGTGAAATAGAGCGTACGGCCCAGTGCGTAAATGTCGGTTCGCTCGTCGATTGGCAGCTGGTTGCTCTGTTCCGGCGACATGAACAGCGGCGTGCCTCCGTAGTGCACGGAATCATTCAGCGCGGAACGCAGCTGCGCCAGCCCCAGGTCGAGAACCTTAACGCTGCCGTCCGTCTGGAGCCAGAGATTGGAGGGCTTCACATCGCAGTGCAGCAGACCGAAACTGTGCGCGTGCTGGATTCCCCGGCAGGCTTGAATCAGGATCCCGACCGCCTCGGTCATTGGGAGCGGTCCGTCACGCCGAACGCGCCGCGCGAGACTCTCTCCCTCGAGCAGCTCCATCACGAGATATGGTTTCCCGTTGAAATTTCCCGCGTCCATCGTCGTGACGACATTGGGGTGAAACAGTTTGCCGGCAGAGATGATTTCCTGCTGAAAACGCTCCGTGAATTCCGGTGAAATGACTTTCTTGTGGCGGATAAACTTCACGGCGACCTTTCGGTGAAGCATCTTGTGCTCTGCCTGATAGACGATCCCCATTCCCCCCTTTCCAAGTACGGACTGAAGTTCGTAGAAACCGATCGACTGCGGCAGTTCCATCTTGTCTTCCGTTTCAAGGTACTTGGAAAAACGTTCCCAGAATTGAGTGAAACTGGTTTCCTGTTTTTTTTCTTCGTAAAAATCGGGTTCCGCGTTCTGGAACATTGGGGGTACTTCACGCTCCAGCTGTTCGAGAAGTTCGCGGCACGATTCACATTCGCGAATATGCGTTTCTATTCGCGCGCCTTCTTCCTCGCTCAGTTCACATTGAATAAAAGAGCGCAGGAATGATTCCTCATAGCATGATTTCATAAAAAATCTCCTTTCACTCTATAGAACGTTCAGGTGTTTCATATTTTTTAATTTTTTGAAGAGTTATCCAAATGTTCCTCGTTTTCAGTATTCGACATTTGAGAGGGCGGAAAGCGCGAAAAAGATTTTGATTTTTGAGAAAATTCGAGAAAAAAGCGGGCGGGGGGGCTGGAAAGAGTCGATAAAACGAACTATAATCGGTAAATAAAGTCCAGCGGCGCTTGACATCACCGCTTTTTATTCAGACCCAAGGAGAATTCAATGACACGATTTGAGACAGCCCGCGAAATGTACGGAAATATTGGAGTGGACGTGGACAGCGCGCTCGCGAAACTTCAGAATGTGAAGATTTCGATGCACTGCTGGCAGGGAGACGATGTCGGCGGTTTTGAGAACGCGGGAGATTTAACAGGCGGTATCGCGGCGACTGGAAATTATCCGGGCAAAGCGCGCTGCGCGGAAGAACTCATGGCGGATATGGATAAAGCCTTTTCGCTGATTCCGGGAAAACACAAAATCAATCTTCACGCGTGCTACGCGATTACCGAGGAAAAGCCGGACCGGAATGAGCTGGAGCCGAAGCATTTTCAGGCCTGGGTAGATTACGCGAAAAAGCGTAAACTTGGTCTTGACTTTAATCCTACTTTTTTCTCCCATCCGAAAGCGGCGGAAGGAATGACGCTTTCTCATCCCAAGGCGGAAATTCGTAAATTTTGGATCGAGCACGGGAAGTGCTGCCGGCGGATTACGGAGTTTTTTGGCCGTGAACTGAATCAGCTGAGTTTGAATAATGTCTGGATTCCGGATGGTCTAAAAGAAATTCCGGCTGACCGGCTCGCGCCGCGCGCTCGTTTGAAGGAGTCGCTTGATGAGCTTTTCAGTGAGAATCTGGATCGGAATTTCATTATTGACAGCGTGGAATCCAAAGTATTTGGGATTGGTCTTGAGGCGTACACGGTGGGATCGCACGAGTTTTACCTGAATTACGCGGCGAAAACGGGTGTGCTCTGCCTGCTGGATAACGGTCATTACCATCCAACGGAAAACGTCGCGGACAAGATTCCGTCCATGCTGCTTTACGCGGATAAACTGGCTCTTCACGTGACTCGCCCCATGCGTTGGGACAGCGATCACGTCGTGCTTCTGAATGATGATTTACGGGACATCGCGAATGAGATCGTTCGCTGCGATGCGCTTGACCGAGTGCTGATTGGTCTTGATTTCTTTGACGCGAGCGTGAACCGGATAGCCGCGTGGGTCATCGGGATGCGCAATATGCAGCGCGCGCTTCTTGCCGCGCTTTTGACGCCGCACAGGAAATTGGCTAAACTCCAGAATGACGGCAAATTCTACGAAATGATGGCGCTTAATGAAGAACTGAAAACCTATCCGATGGGAGACATTTGGGATCATTTCTGCGAGATTAATAAAGTGCCGGTTCGTGACGCGTGGCTTGGGAAAGTTAAACGCTACGAAAGAGACGTTCTCTCCAAACGTGTCTGAGACCGGGCGGAATGCTTTCATTTTTGAGCGCGGGTGATTTTCTTTCCGGTCAGGTGCTGGTCACGGGCCGGTTTTTGTGGAAGTAACTCGCGCTTTCGGTTCGGGAAATCCCGTGGAACCCCAAATTAAGTTTTGGGGTTCTTTTTTGAAAGGCAGTTTAAAAAGAGTCTTTGGGGAGTTAATTTGCCCAGTTTCGCTTCATGAAGTCGAGGGCGTCCGTCATGAGCTGGGTCTCTGATTCGTACATTTTGCGCCAGATCTTTGTCGCCGCGGCGATTTTTGGCAGAGAATTTCCGAAAGCCTCGACACAGAGCGTCTCGTCATATCCCATCATCTTCAAAGGCGCGAAAATCTGCTCCCACTGAATGTTCCCCGAACAGGGCGTGCTGCGGTCGTTGGCGGAAATATGGACGTGAATCAGGTCTTCCGGCGTGAGCAGTTCCAGTGCCTTTGCCATGCTTTTCTCTTCGATATTGGCGTGGAAGGTGTCGAACATCAGCCGGTAATTGGGATGATCCACCGTTCGGATGAAGCGTAATCCCTCTTCAATCGTGTTGATAAAGTAGGTTTCAAACCGGTTGACGCACTCCAATGCCATCATGATTCCGAGACTCTTCGCGTGCTCGGCAATTTCACGCATACTCTCCGCGGTCCATTTCCATTCGTCTTCCGTAACCGGTTTTCCGGTGAAGCAGCCGATTCCCGTGTGGTAGGGGCCGATGAGTTTTTTACTTCCGAGCGCGGCGGAACAGTCAAGAATTCTTTTGTTTTCGTCAATTCCACGCTGACGGATGGTTTTGTCCGGTGAAGCCGGATTATCGTGCGCGTCCCGGCACGTGCAGGAGGTGACGTAGAGACCAAGCTCCGCGGCCTTTTGCCCAATGACGCGGCATTTGGCAAGATCGGGGCCAAAAAGAGGAAATTCAATGCCGGAGTATCCGACCGCGTGAATCTGTTCGATGATGGGAATGAGATTTTCATCTACCGTATCGCTCCACAGTAGCGTGTTTATTGAATAGATCATTTTTTTCTCCAGGTAAAAAAAGGCGGGAAGGAAACGTTTACGCGTTAATTTTAACCCTTGAAGGTGAAAGATTCAAGGGGGGGCGGGCAAGTTTGGAAAAAAATCGGAATTTGCTTTGGAATTAAGCGCGCGGCCCCTGCTGGATTCAGGTTGGCATTGGACTCAAGAGACGAAAACAGAGATCGCAGAAGATTGCCATGGAGTAAAAAACGGATAAAATGATGTTCAGCGTCAGGATTTGGCTCATGGCCGAGGTGCGTGAGGCGAGAGTGAGCGGATTGGCGAACAGAACACGAATAAACGGCCAGGCGGAAAGGAGCATGAACGGCAGAATGAGCCAGCCATTCGGGAAATTAAGGAAAACCAGAATGGAAATTGCCAGGATCCAGAGAATGACCAGGGCGCGATAGAGATTTCGGGCGGTATTTCTTCCCGCGAGTACGGAGGCGGTATGGCGTTTTGCCTCGCGGTCTTTCTCGATGTCGCAGGTATTGTTCGTGAACATGATTAAAGCGATACCGATCATGAGCGGAATTGACCAGAGAAGCGGCAGCCATGAAAATTGAAGCGTGAGAACCTGAACGCAGGCGAGCGGGATGAGTCCGCCCATGACGAATCCGCTGGTAAATTCCCCCAGCGGCAGATAGGAGATGGGTAATTTTCCCCCGCTATAGAGATAAATTACTGCCGCGCCGACTGCCCCAATGACCAGCGGAATCCAGCCCGCCTGCCAAATGATAAAGCAGCCGAGGATAAAGGCGGAAAACATCAAAAAGGCAAAAAAGACCAGGACGGAAAATGGACGGACACGGTTGAAAACGAGTACCGCGTCGGTGGGATCGACCTGATTTTCGTCAGTATCCGCTCCTTTTACAAAATCAAAATAGTCGTTCAGCGTATTGACGGCGGACTGCATCAAAATTGAGATTGCCAGCAGGATAAAGAGCGTGGGCGCGTTAATTTTCTGCGTTTGATGGAGGGCCAGCGCGGCGGAGAGCAGCACGGGAAGCACGGAAGCCGGCCAGGTGTGCGGAGCCGCGAGCTGAAGCAGGAGTTTGGGAGTCAAACGCGCGTAAGGAATCGGCTCAAAACTCATTTTGATTCAGGGGGTAGGAAATTAATGGCATTCGGATGAATGTGAATGATGAATTTGGAATTTGAATGAAAGGGCGGCGCATAATTCTTTAATTATGAAAACCGCGGAGCTTTCTGATTTTAGGGCCAGAATTCATCATTCACGATTCGTCACACATTATTTTTTGACCATATCGACCAGAATCTCAACGCCTTTGGCGATCGTCTCGTCACTGGCGGCAAAAGAAATTCTGAAGTGGGAGTCCTGCGAACTGAAAACGTTTCCCGGAATGACGAGCAGCTCGCGTTCCAGAATCGCTTTATTGACGAATTCAGCGGCGGAAGGGGTCGGCGCTTTGGGGAAGGAGTAAAACGCCCCTTCCGATTTCACAATTTCAAAATGATCTTTAAGCCCATCGTAAACCAGATCGCGTTTCCTGCGGTAAGCGTTCAGAAGCGGTTCCATATCGGTGTCCAGGGCGGCGATGATGCCGTACTGAAGCGCGCTTGGGGCACAAACGAAAGTATACTGCTGAAATTTAAGCATCTGCTGGATGATTTCGCTTGGTCCGTGGGCAAAACCGAGGCGCCAGCCGGGTACGCCGTAGCACTTACTGTAGCCGTCGAGGACGATGACATTTTTGCTGAATTTAGCGGGCGAGGCAAATTCACCGTCGTAGCAGAAAAATTTGTAGATTTCGTCGCTGATCAGCGCGATCTGTTTTCTGTCCGCAAGTTCGGCCAGGTCACGGCAGACCTGCTCGCTGGCGATGGTTCCGGTCGGGTTGGCGGGGGAGTTGAGTATGATGAGTTTGGTTTTATCCGTAATAGCCGCTTCGACTTTATTGACGTCAATATGAAAATCGGGATAAGTCGAGACATAAACCGGTTTTGCGCCGAGCATCCGGACCAGCGCGTCGTACATTACGAAAAACGGGTCGAAAATGATGACTTCATCGCCGGGATTCACGAGTGTCATGAGGGCGAGAAAGAGTGATCCGCTTGTTCCGCTTGAGACGAAGGTTTCGCGAACGCCGGGTCCGTACTGATCATCTACCTGCTTCTGGAGAAGGGTACGCAGCGCGGCCGCGCCCTGTGTCGGAGTATAGCCGTTCTTTTTTGAGGAAATTGCTTCAATCGCGGCCTGTTTCGCGGAATCCGGAGCGTCAAAATCGGGCTGACCAATGGAAAGGTTGACCGGATTTTTGAGTTTCGAGGCCAAATCAAAAACTTTTCGGATACCGGAAGCGTCAAACCATTGCGTCCGGTCAGCAAGCCATTTTTCGTACATGATATTTTCCTTGAATGAATAATGGTCAGGAATAATGAAAAATCCTGGAGTTGGCAGTATTTACTGTCTTTTTTTAACGCGTTTCATCATGGATTTTCCATGACGCGCGCGGTGATGAATGTTTTCGTGGACATTTTGATGATACCACGTTTTGAGATTTTTTCAAGGCGGTCCCCCGGAATAAAGGGAAATTAACCATTGAAAGCTGCCGTGTCCGTGACGGCCGGAATTCGGTGAGGCGAATTTTAGCCATTCGCGGAGACGCTGTTTCTTGAAGTTAATTTCCCGTTACTAAAATTAGTCACCCGCGATTTGTGCTGGAAGGGAGCCTTGGCAGGGCGTCGGTTAAGCGTTCGCCAGTTCCGAGAGCATTTCAGCCGTTTTCATGAATTTTTTGAGGATGCTTTCATACGCGTCAGGATTTTTCGGGAGGATAAGATCCTGGGTTTGGTGAATGTGATCGATAATTTCGAAAGAATCCCAGATTCCGGTTCCGACTGCCGCCAAAGCTGCGGCCCCCAGAGAGGCGGCTTCCTGGTCAATGTTCGTTTTTTCCACGATTTTATTCCAGGCATCAGCGTAAATTTGTCTCCAAATGGGACTGATCGCGCCTCCGCCAACCAAAACGATTGGTTCGGCAATCTGAGTTAATGTTCCCAGCGCGTCCAGGGCTTTTCGCAGATTCAGGGCAATTCCTTCCAGTCCAGCCCGAATGATGTCGGCGCGCGAATGCGAAAGGTCCAGATTGAAGATTCCGCCGCGCATTTCGCTTGAGGGTTCAAGGCATGAGCCGCCGGCGAAGGAGGGATTCAGCAGGAGTCCGCGGGCGCCGATGGGAGAATCATTCGCGAGAGCCATCATTTTCGCGTAAACGTTTTCACCGGTTTTTTCGCACTCCTCAATCAGGTCGGCACAGCAAAAATCCCTAATCCATTTCAGAGTTGTTCCGGCAGAGAAAATGGCGGTCGCGCTCGCGAACTGTCCGGGCACAACGTGAGCGAAAACGTAGGGGAAAAAATTGGTATCCAAAAGCGGTTTTTCATCGCTGACGGCAATCCAGCTCGATGATCCGAGCGAGGCGTAGGATCTTCCATTTTTGAAGGCGCGCGCTCCGAGTGCCATGCAGGAATTATCGACACCGCCGGCGACGACTTTTACGGTTTCCGGGAGACCGAGTTCGGAGGCCGCTTCGGGAGTAAGCGAGCCGAGAATTTCAGTTGAGGGGAGAATTTCCGGGAAAATGCCGCGCGGGAGTCCGGAGGCGTCGATGATTTCCTGATCGTAGTCCCAATCTTTCAGTGAGTACGCGCCAGTTCCAGAGGCATAGGAAAAATCCGTCGCGATTCTTCCAGTAAGCCAGAAATTAATGAAGTCTTTCGTGCCGAGGAAAGTTTTCATTCTCGCGAAGAGTTCGGGGAGATTTTCCCGGTACCAGAGCAGTTTGAAAATGGTGTAGTGGGCAGGGGGGAATCCCGCGCCGGTTTTGAGGTACCATTGGGAGTAGTCGCGTGTCAGGAAAAAACGATCGGCCTGAGTCTTGGCCCGTGAGTCGGACCAGATTGGCGTTGAGTCGAGAAGAAGCTGGTTATTTTCATCCAGAGGGACGCAGCCGAGCGAATGACCGGAGAGCGCGATGCAGGTAATCGTCTCCGCGCTGACGCCTGGCATTGCCAGGAGTTTTCGGGTGGAGGCAATGACCGCTTTTTTCCAATCTTCCGGTTTCTGTTCGTGAAAACCGCTTTGCGGGTAAAACGTGTCGTACCCTTCAAAGACCGCGGCCAAGAGGGTTCCGTCGTTTTCGTAAAGAGAAGCTTTGTTCCCGCTTGTTCCCAAATCGTAAGCCAAAATCGCCATGGAAATACTCCTGAAAATCTTAAAATTTCCTGAAAACCACTGAAAACCGCTGAGTTTCAGTAAAGATTGGACCGCCGGCAGGCTGGAAAATCAAAATTCCCTGAATCTGAAAGTGAAATCGTTAAAAGATTTAGGGGGTTGAAAGGTTTCCAGCCGCCGATTTGATTTTATTCGTCATTCATCCAGTGGAGCCATTTCGGTAATCGCTTCAGGTGAAGAGGGGGCACCGGCAGGCGTCATTTCGTCCGTAAGCGGAGTCTGAACGTTCGAATCGTTGGATTGAGGCTCAGAGTCGGGAGTTTGCGCGGGTGGATTGGTTTGGCCGACAGGATTGGTTTGGCCGGGCTGGTTCCGCTCCTCTTTTCCGACCTCTGAAAGGTCCATTTTTCCGTTTTCATCGAAAATTTTAGCGTAAATGGGGAGATGACGATAGTAAACTTCCAGCATGTAGATGCTCAGACACGTCATGAAGAGGCGTCCGCCCTGATCATCCGCGAAGCGGTCGCTTGAAGGATTCCAGCTTCCCCGTTCCGGTCCGGTTCTGATTTGATTTTCGGGAAGGGTTTGCCTCATGACCGCGTTCCAGTCTTTCCACCATCTTCCTTCTTTATGGTGCATTGCCTGCGTCGTGTAGTACCATCTGTAAACGTCGGTTTCCCCTTTGAAACTCATCGGCTCAGTGAGCAGGCGGTCAAGAGCTTTTTCCATTCTTGGGTCATTCTGCTGCCATCCGAGGTACTGCCGGCAGAGAATTCCTTCGGCAGTCATGCTCATGCTTGGGTAAACCTCAAGATTTGTGTATTTGTAGTATGTTTGCTCGTGGGGTCCGCCATTTGAATCCAGGTATCTGGTAATGCCGTCAAACGCGGTTTGCGGGACCTCCAGTTCGGCCATTTTCGCGCTTTGGAGAGCCATGAGCGCCCAGCCGGTCACGGAGAGGTCGGACATTTCGTCTTTCTGCATGGTGTATCTCCACGCGCCGTCGTGATGCTGGGTATTCACGAGGAACTCAACGGCTTTTTTCGCGGGTTCGCGATAACGGGTATTTTTCGTCATGCCGTAAAGTTCACAGAGGGCGATGGTTGCCTGGCAGTGCGTGTAGAATTTGTGGTTGTGCATTGCGTCGACGGGGAAGAACTGTCCATCCGGCCCCTGCTGTTTGAGGAGCCAGTTCCATCCGGAGGCGATGACGGCGCGGTATTTTCCCTGCTCTTTGATTTCCTTGAGAGCTTTTTCTTTTCTTTTTTGAGACTTTCTGTCCTCGTCCGTGAGCTTTGGGGGGTGCTGGGTATATCCCGCGCCGTGGAAAGCGAGGAGAGCCATCGCGGTAGCCGCGACCCGGTTTTCAGAGCCGTCAAGTCCGTTGGAATAAGGTCCGGCAAGACTCCATGACCCTCGGTTTGGACCGTTTTTTTTGTCCTGCTGGCGCACGAGCCACTGCAGACCAAGCTCCACGGCGTCCTGGGTGGATTTTGTTCCGCCGTATTTTCCGAGCAGGCCTTTTCTTCCTCCCGGCGTTCGTCCGTCAAAACGCGCTCCAGGCGGGGCTTCTTTCAGACTGGCGGCGAGAGTTCCAGTTTCCGTGACTGGGGGCGCTTCGGGTTCGAGCATGGGATCTTCCACGGGTTTGTCTTCTTCCGCCATTTCCGCGGCCTCGGGCTGTTCCGTTTCGACGTAGGTTTCCGTCTCGATTTCCTGCTGGACACCGATTTCCTCGTGGAAGATTTCCTCTTCTTCCTC
>JAFQUP010000154.1 GCA_017408405.1 Thermoguttaceae bacterium | reverse complement strand
GCCTCTTCCGCGAAACCGGCCCGACAAATGCAGAGCAGGAGTAAGATCACGAATACTTTCATTGTTTTTTCTCCTCCTCAAGGGCCTTTTCGATATACTCCGGCCACTTGCAGAGCGACATTCGGCCGGCTTTATAGTTCCATGTACTTTTGACCTGTTCGAGGGTAAGATTTTTCGACTCGGTGAGGTCACAGTCGATGAAAACGCAGTCCGTCAGGTCGATTTTGGGAAATTCAGGCCCGAAGCCGGTGAAGTGATTCTCAAATTTACAGCCGACGAAGGCCGTTTTCTGAAAATTCGCGTTGATGTGCGGTCTGGATCCAGGGGCCGATGCGAGAAAATCGCAATTCAGGAAATAGCCGTCGCGAAAATTCCGAGTCTGGCGAGGTGCCCATTTTTCAAGCTGGATCTGGGCATTCTCGCAGTATAAATTCGGCTGGTATCCTGAAATTTTCAATCCGGTCGTGTCGCCGGTAAAACAAAGTTCCTCGGACATTTCTCCGCGGAATGAACCTCGCGGGTCTTCGAGGTAGAATCCGCCGTCAAATGGTTCCGGCAGAAATTCGGTTTTCAGAACCTCTGCAATGTGTTCCGGCCAGAGAACGAGGTGAAGTCGGCCGGTTTTGTAGTTCCACGTGCTTTTGACCTGTTCGAGTGTCATATTTTTCGACCTGCTCAGGTCACACCGAATGAAGACCGCATCGGTGAGGTCCGCTTCCGGTCCGAAACACAGTTCCGGGACAGGACGGCCTTGTTCAGCCCCTTCCAGTCGAAAGATGAAACCGCCCCATACCGTACGGCTCCAGGCATTTTGAACCATCAGAAAGTTTTCCGGTACGGTAAGTCGGCTAAAATCTCCAGACTTGAAATTTCGCGTCTCCTGCAGCTGCTGGGCCGTGAGTTTTGGAAGTTTCGCATTCACGAACCGAACATTCGTTAGCCTGGAGCCGGACAGGTCAAGAGTCTGAAAATTTCCGTCAGCAAAAACAAAATCCGTCAAATCAAGGTCCGAAAGCGACATTTCCAGAAGTGAGAGCGGAACGCTCTTCTCGCTGAAATTCCGAGTCTTGAGAAATACTTCCTTCGGCATTCCCTGAAGCTGACCGCTTCCAAACCAGGTGTCAGTGAAATCGCAAGTCTCCCAATCGGCTGAATGATCCCAGCTGCCGATACTGGCAGAACGAAAGGAGGTATTCTGAAAATAAGCATCCGGTTCATCGCCAAGATGAACATCAAAAAAGGAAATATGCCTCCCGCTGAAATCCAGATACCGGCACTGTGCCGCATCGATATACCATCCTCCGGTCCATTCTTCCGCAAGACAGAGGGACTGCGCAAATAAAAACAGAAAAAAACAGGTAATGTATCGCATCGAGTTCCTCCTATTCGACTCTCTCAGTGCCCTGAACGCGGAAATTTTTATCGTTTCGACCGTGTGTGCGGGTCATGTTTTTTCCTTTCAGTTTTGAGTTTTGAACCGCCCCCCGAAGGCCGTGGGTTTTCGACCTTCGGGGAGTGGGAGAAATTAAGGGAGGAAACTATTTTTTCTCCTCCTGCGCTTTCGCTTTTTCCTCTTCTTCTAACGCTTTTTCGATATACTCCGGCCACTTGCAGAGCGACATTCGGCCCGCTTTGTAGTTCCACGTACTTTTGACCTGTTCGAGCGTGAGGTCTGGCGGGGCAGTCAGGTCACAATCGAGGAATACCGCATCTGAAATGTCTGTTTCTTTCATTAGAAACACAAATGCACAGTGGAAAAACAGCATTTTGGAAAGATCCGTCTTGTATACCTTTCCTGATCGCAGCCCCATGAACAGAATATTCACTCTAAATCTTTCGTCGAGATCTTTCATTTGCTCAAGATTCCAGATTTCAAAATACTCATCCTGAAATTTCCATTTGTTCGGGCTTAGGTATCGCGGGAGATCCAGCGACTTTACGATATGTTCCGGCCACTGGGCAAGGTCCATCCGCCCATTTTTGAAATTCCACGTTTGCCGGACCTGTTCGGGCGTCAGGTCTTTTGATTTGCGCAGATCGCACAGAAAAAAGACCGTATCTGTAAGATCGACCCCTTTTCCAATACTTGGAGAAGGAGTTCTTATTCCTGCCGTAGTAGTGTCATTATTCCAGACAAAACCGCTGATCGCACAACGGGAAAGGTCGATATTGTTGAAATCCTGTTTTATTCTAAGTGTATGAAGCGCGCCATTTCGGTAATTCCATGTTTGTTTCCAGTTTTCAACAGACATGACAGGCATGGTGCAGCACTGGAAAACGGCATTTTCAAAATTGCAGTTGACAAACTGAACATCATAAAAACCGGAATGTTCAAATTTAAAATCGGAAAAATCAAGGTTGCGAAAAATATTCTTATGAAAAACGATTTCCTTGAATCGTTTCATCTTGAAATTACGAGTCTGGACCCACTGTTCCTGTGCGAGATCTATCGTTCCATTAAGAACCCAGGTATCTTTCAGATTGCAGTTTTTGTCGCAGCTGAAACGTGCCATTTCGATCGTCGTTCCTTCGAAATTGCAGTTGGTCACAATATCATCCGCATCAAACGAGAGGATGTATCCATGACTAAAATCCTCATTGGAGATTGGAAAATCACCATCCGTGTCGCTCTGATATACATCGGGATAACGTCTGAGTTCCTCTGCCGGCAAAAACCGCGCGCAGGCAAACATCACCATTAAAAATATAAAAAATCTCGTCATTGGGCACCTCCATCCTCAATAGATGCGATAGTATATTCAACCCCGCTGCCCCAGTGGGCCTGAACGCGGAAATTTTTATCGTTTCGACCGTGTGTGCGGGGCATGTTTTTTCCTTTCAGTTTTGAGTTTGAACCGCCCCCCCGAAGGCCGTGGGTTTTCGACCTTCGGGGATAGATAAACCGGGAGAGGGCTACTTTTTCTCCTCCTGCGCTTTCGCCTTTTCCTCTTCTTCTAACGCCTTTTCGATATACTCCGGCCACTTGCAGAGCGACATTCGGCCCGCTTTGTAATTCCACGTACTTTTGACCTGTTCAAGCGTGAGGTCCGTTGACTCGGTGAGGTCGCATCGGTAAAAAACTGCGTCGTCAAGACGGCATTTTTTCCAGCTGGTGCCGATGAACACACATTCGTGAAAGAGGATCGCTGAGAGGTCCGTTCCACTCCAAAAACCAGCTCCATGATGAAATGTGATCTTGTAGAAATAACCGAATCGATAATTGTCAGTCAGTTTCCACGATTCTGACGGATGTAATTCATAATCCAGGATCGCATTTTCAAACAGGACGTTACTCAGGTCTGTCTTCTCCCAAGCCTTTTGCAGACGTATGTTTCCCCGAAGTTTACATGGCGGAAGCGGATCATCGGCGAATCGGCCGGTTGGGGATTCCAAAACCAGTCTTGACTGGTCATCCAATGGGTCCGGAATTCCGTGTTTCCTGCAAAGTTCAAGCGGCCACTGACTCAAAGCCAGTCGTCCATGGCGATAGTTCCAGGTCTGCTGGATCTGCTCAAACGTAATATCAGAAGCCTGGACATTCAAAAAAACAGCGTCCGTGAAATCGACATCGGGAGCTGCGTGTAAGTGATTCTGCCCCAGGATCATTCCGGCACAAGAGACCCCTTCCGGTAATTCCTGAGGAACCCCTCCGCCGAAATCGCCAGTCCTATAATTCCGTGTCGAAAGCAGTTCCTCACGGGAAAGTTTCGGAACGGCAGCATAAAAGTAGGCATTGGAAACATCACACTGTGAAAAATCACAGTCTTCATAATCAAAACGTCCGGACGATTTTCCAAATTCAAAATCGCGCAGATCCAGACCGTGAAAATTAGTATTGCTAAAGGTTAGATCCAGATTTTTTTCCTGAAAATTTTTGAGTTGGACAAAATTTTCCTGAGGAAAGGCCTCCAGATTTCCGTCTTTAATAAGACAGTTGTCGAAATCACATTTTGCAACATGACCATCCAGAAGAGCCATATGGATCACCGCATTGGCAAATCGGCAATTTTCGATAATTGCAGACCAGTCCATTTCAATTCTTTCAATAATACAATTGGAGAAATCGCAATCGTACAGCGACTCGCTTTCACTGAGTGTGATCTTCCGTATATACTGACCTGCAAATACTTTTCCTTTCATCCCGCCGTGAGCGAACTGCACACCCACTGGCGGGAGGAATTCAATCGTGAGTGCGTTTGCCGTTGGAGAGTTCATTCCCAAAAGCAAAAGACAAATAAATATATAAAAATACTTCATTAGTTTTTCCTTTATCAAATAGGTCAAAAGTGTGGAAATCATGAAACTATTCTATTTTTATATTTTGATAAATCACCCCGCTGCCCCAGTGGGCCTGAACGCGGAAATTTTTATCGTTTCGACCGTGTGTGCGGGGCATGTTTTTTCCTTTCAGTTTTGAGTTTTGAACCGTCTCCCCGAAGGCCGTGGGTTTTCGACCTTCGGGGATAGATAAACCGGGAGAGGGCTACTTTTTCTCCTCCTGCGCTTTCGCCTTTTCGAGATCCGATAATTGGCGTGACATGATTGGATTCATGTTGCCGGTTTTGTAGTTCCACGTACTTTTGACCTGTTCGAGCGTGAGAGAGGCCCAACTGTTAAACCATTTCGAATCAGTGAAGTCCGTTTTACTCACATCGGCGGCAATATGGCAATCAATGAAAGAAATATTTCGGCAATCTTTCGGAAAACCGCAGCCTTTACGAAACGACACATCGTGAAACACACTATTCTGGTAAGGCCGTGTTGAGACGATCTGTTCTGCCGTGATCCCGGCATGAAAAACAGCAGACTGAAAGTCCAGACCATCCATTAACGTATTCTCAGCCTTCATAAATTCAACACCATAAAAACGAAATCCGCGCAGGTCCGTATCGGAAAAGTCTCCCCGAATGAAAAGCTCCTTCGTATCGCGGATCTGATAATTCCGTGTTTGAATGAAGTTCGCGCCCGAAATATAAAGATATTTCCGACCGACAAAATAAGCATTTTTCATGTTGATGTTTTCACCGCGGAAATAGAACTCGCCTTCCAGACCGACAGGCTCCTTTTTAGGGGGAAGAAAGACTGCGTCTTCAAAACTGACATTTTTTGTGATGGTCTCGACCATACATCCGCCAATGAATCTGCATCGTGAAAAGTCCATGTTTTCGAGCAGGAGAAGCATCTGATCCTCGATCCAAACTCTCTCGATCACTTTTCCGACGGCATGATCTGGAGCCAGAAATCGAATTTCATCATCTATGACATTACGGAATATCTGCGCCTCGCGGAGTTCCTCGGATGAAGGTTTCCATGCGTCAGGTTTGGCAAGAAAATCAAGTACGCCAGCCTCTTCCGCGAAACCGGTCCGGCAAACGCAGAGCAGGAGTAAAATCACGAATACTTTCATTGTTTTTTCTCCTCCTCAAGAGCCTTTTCGATATACTCCGGCCACTTGCAGAGCGACATTCTGCCGGCTTTGTAATTCCACGTGCTTTTGACCTGTTCGAGCGTGAGGTCTTCCACGGTGGAAAGGTCACACTGCACCAGAACACATTCGGTCAGGTCGGTATTGCAGAGGGAACATTGAAAAACGCACTCACAGAAGGCTGTTCCGGAAAACTCCGGTATGGGAACGGCAGCGTCAAACGTACATCGGACGAAAAGGCCTTCTGCTTTTTGACCGACTTTCTGCGCGAATTTCGGGAGATCGAACTTTTCCGCAATGTGTTTGGGCCAATGCACGAGCGACATTTTACCGTTTCGGAAATTCCAGGTCTCGCGGACCTGCTCGACCGTCAGTTCCTCGGCCTGCGAGAGATCTGCAAGAAGAAAGACCGTATTTTTCAGCGAGACATTTGGCCCAAGGACCAGTGTTGGGAAGGAACCTTCCACAACACGAGACCATACGTTGCCGAAAACCTGACGGGAAAGGTCCGTTTTCATGATTGGCATTCCTTGAAAATCGATCCGGTAGAAATTGCCGTTTTGAAAATTACGGGTCTCTGCCAATTGGGATTCCGTCATCTTTGGAGGTGTACAATCCTGAAAAAGGACGTTCGTCAATTTACTTCCGGATATTGAGATCCGATGAAAATCGTTTTCCTGGAATTCAAAATCACTCAGATCCATTTCATCCAGTCGCATCCAGGTCGTAGGCAGTGAAAGTTTGCGGGACTGAAAATTGCGTGTTTTAATGAAATCTTCACTGTTCATATCCAGCGTTCCGCTCTCGATCAGGCAATTTGTGAAATCGCAATCAACAAACCTTCCTTCAAACTGGAAACGTTTAATGACTGTATTGCGAAAAGAACAATTCAGTACACAGCTGCACATTTCTCCACAAAAATCACCGATCATCCGATTGGAAAAATCGTGTCCTTCCAGTATTCCATCGCCGATCACGACAGCGGGAATATATTCTCCTTCATATTCCGAGGCATTGACGGAAAACGCCGTAAATAATATAAATAGACTTAAGAATAAATACATTTTACTTGCCTCCAATTTGAACATTTTGATAAACCACACCGCTCCCCCAGCGGGCCTGAACGCGGAAATTTTTATCGTTTCGACCGTGTGTGCGGGTCATGTTTTCTCCTTTCGTTTTGAGTTTGAACCGCCCCCCGAAGGCCGTGGGTTTTCGACCTTCGGGGATTGGGAGAAATTAAGGGAGGAAACTATTTTTTCTCCTCCTGCGCTTTCGCCTTTTCCTCTTCTTCTAGCGCTTTTTCGATATGCTCCGGCCACTTGCAGAGCGACATTCGGCCGGCTTTGTAATTCCACGTGCTTTTGACCTGTTCAAGCGTGAGGTCAGTGGAACTGCTCAGGTCACAGTTGATGAAAAGGGCGTCTGTCAGATTAACCGTTTGGGTGAACTTCAGACTACACGAGTAGGTATATTCCTTAAATGGAATTTCTTTGATCTCATCCTCCAAATGAAATGATTTTGCTATTCGAATATGCTGAAGCGGTCGACAGGAAATTCCTCCCCATACCGTTCGGGAAAGGTCGATGTTTTCCCAGACATGTGAGAATCGAAGTGTCCTGTAATCACCAACAGCATAATTTCGAGTCTGTTTCCATTGTTCATTTGTCATATAGGGAACACGACAATTTTGAAAGATCACATTTTTCATTTGGGAATTTTTAATATTCATACTGCTGAAATCCCCGTGATGAAAGTAAAAACTAGAAAGATCTAAATTGGAAAGGTCCCCATTAACAGACAATGGAAATTCTTTACCTTTGAAATTTCTTGTTTTTAACAAATCTTCTCTTGAAAGTTCGATTATTCCGTCTCCGAACCAGGTATCCGTAAAATCACAATTCTCAGCCCAAAAGATATGGGCCTTCTGGATTTTTGCGTTTTTAAAATTGCAGTTATACAATTTGGTCTCCTGATCAATATATACCTCCTCGATCTCCCATCCTTCATAATCTGCACCTCCAAAAGGAGGCTCCTCATCATCAATGATCAGACTCCAAGCAGAAAGGGAGGAAGCGGTCAGCAGCATGAACAGGAATGGCAACATATTAAAACAATACTTCATTTTATCCTCCTTAATTTTCTTCAATCGAAATGCCTGTGTATACCACACCGCTGCCCCAGTGGGCTTGAAGGTAGAGCTTATCATCAACACTATCTTTCCGCACGGTATTGGCGTTTATTCTGTCATATTTTTAGGGAATCATTTGAAATCCTCCTGTTGAAAATTAAAAATCTGACCAATATGCGGAGCGTTCGCACGATTTTCATTATACCATGCGGGGAGGTGCGGGGCAAGGGGGGAAGGGGAAAATAGAATTTCCATAACAGAAATCGGATATTTCGCGGAAGCATCAAAAAAACAGGAACACAAAAAACACTCCATATCCTTCGCGCGCTCCGCACGTTTCGTGTTTTCCGTGTTCCCTCTTTCACGCGTTTCCGCGCGCGGATACGTCAGTTGAACTTCATGACCTGCATCCACTCCCACGCTGCGTTGAGCCAGTGCCCGACCTGTTCGCGATTCGTGTCGGTGATCTTTCCAAATCCATGCGGAGCCTTGGCCCAAATGTGGAGTTCTGCCGGGATATTCATTGTACGGAGTTTATGATAGATCGCGACGGACCCCATCGGTGAGTAGACGTCCGCGTCGCCGTGCACGAAGCACATCGGGCAGGTTTTTGAGTCGAAAATGAAATCATCGACCATTTCCGCGTAATTGCCCTTCGTTTTCGAGTCATTCGCCCGATCGCGTCCGTCTTCCAGAACGTAGGCAGGATATTTCGCGATGCCGAAAGCGACGTGTGTCGGGAGTTTGTCGATCTCGTCGATCGGTTCGTAACTCTGGAGGGAACTGGATGTACAGCACATCGTGACGAGATGCCCGCCGGCGGAACCGCCCATCACGCCGATGCGTTCCGGATCGAAACCGTACTTCTCTGCCATCGAGCGCGTCAGACGGATAGCCCGCTGCGCGTCCTGGAAAGCCGGGATGTGTTTCGGCATTCCCTTCGGACGCGGAACTCGATATTTCAGCAAAACGGCAGTGATCCCGCGGTCAGTGAAGAACCGCGCCAGATCAACATCATTCCCGCAGACCTGATAGGCACCGCCGGGAAGAAGGAGGACGCAGGCGTCGGAGGTCTTTTCTTTCGGCACGAACACCCGGATCGTCGGTGTCGTCACGCGCGAAAAGTGCCCGCTGCGATTCTTCATATCCGGAAGCTCTTCCGTTACGCCCGGCGCTTTATCCGGCCAGACAGGGTATTCATCCTGTGCCTGTACCGACAGACAGACGCAGAAGAAAAAAATCAGTGCAAAAAATGAAAACGCAGTCAGACTGTTTTTCATAAAGACTCTCCTTGAATTGGTGAAATGGGCGGGAATGAAACAAACGATACATACAGTGTAGCATAAAATTCCCATTTTGTCCAGTCGTCCCCCCAATTTTTTTCACCATTTTCTTCAGACCCCATAATGTCCTCTCTTTTTTTCAAAAATATTCAGAAAAAGTCAAAAAAAAACGAAATCTATAAAAAATATGAAAATTTGTCGGCGTTTCAAGATACATTTACGTAACTAATATAATGTGGATCGTTATGTGTTTGTTCGGTTCCAATGTGTATGACCGAATAGGCCGTCATGTTCGACTATTTAGGAATCAGGAGGTCAGAATGTCCCCTTCCCTCACCCCCCCAAACACTGTCGTTTCCCGATGCGCTCCGTCTCGTCGCGGATTCACGCTCGTGGAGCTGCTTGTCGTCATTGCGATCATCGGAATGCTCGTCGGTCTGCTCCTCCCGGCAGTCCAGCAGGCTCGTGAAGCGGCGCGTACGATGCAATGCAGCAATAATCTGAAGAACCTTGGTCTAGCAGCCCTCAATCACGAAAGTACCACAAAGACGCTCCCCTCCGGAGGCTGGTATTATCAGTGGTACGGTGATCCGGATGCCGGTTTTGGCCCATCTCAGCCCGGTTCGTGGAGTTTCTCGCTTCTGCCGTTCCTCGAACAAAACGCACTTTACCAGAACGGCGCGGATAACGACGTGGAAACGGTCTCCGGTACTCAGAAAGCCGGTGCTTGTGAAACGGCAAGTACCCCCCTTTCTGTTTTTAACTGTCCTTCACGCCGTCAGCCCAAAAAGTATCAGATCAGCACGACGGTCCTGAACTCCGATAAACCCGCGACTGGTGCGAAAGGCGACTATGCCGGAAGCTGCGGAAGCAACAGCAGTTCCACCGCCACGAGCAATAGTATCACCAGCCACAGCGACGGACGCACCAAGGTCAAGAACAAGACCTGGAGCATTTCGAGCCATAACGGCGCCATTTACGACTTTAGCGAAGTCACGATGGGAGAGATCCGCGACGGAAGTTCAAACACGTACCTTATCGGTGAAAAATACGTCAGTCCCGACAAATACGAATCCTACACAAGCTACGACGACAACGGACTCTATGCCGGACAGGACTCCGACAACTCGCGCAGCTGCGGAACCCTTAGCTCGCTGACGATCATGGCTCCCATGCAGGACCGCAAGGCCTACGACGGTACCTTCCAGTTCGGGTCCGCTCATGCCGGATCTTTCGGAATGGTCATGTGCGACGGGTCCGTACAGCGTATTTCCTACTCAGTAGACGCAAGTACTCACATTTACCTCGGAGCACGCAACGACGGCGAACCAGTCAACATGAACTGATCTTCTGCCTCTTACCCACACTTTCGGCCCGTCTCACCACTTCTTCCCCTCACACAGAGACGGGCCGAACCGTTTCTTGTGTTTGACAGGATTTTTCGTTCTGGTATAATCTCGGTGTGTGGGGAAGATAGCAAGTATAAGCTGGGGCTTGACAGGAATTTTCGTTCTGGTATAATAAATCGCGGATTTTTTCACGAAGGAATCCGGCTGGGGCTTGACAGGAATTTTCGTTCTGGTATAATGATGAGCCGGGAGGAGATGGTGAACCTCCTGCTGGGGCTTGACAGGAATTTTCGTTCTGGTATAATCAGGCTCGGAAAATTTAGCAACTCTGGATTGCTGGGGCTTGACAGGAATTTTCGTTCTGGTATAATCGAGTCCGGAGACCTTGCCGACACGTATGGGCTGGGGCTTGACAGGAATTTTCGTTCTGGTATAATCTTCTGCAATCGCCCGCCAGTCCTCGTTTTGCTGGGGCTTGACAGGAATTTTCGTTCTGGTATAATGGACAGCCTCCATCTCAATGGCCATTCCTTG